>JAEUJP010000051.1 GCA_016793725.1 Myxococcaceae bacterium
AGGCGGCGCTGCAGCGGGTCGATCAGGCCGACCTGAAGGCGCTCCACCTGCGGCTGGGCGAGGCGATCGAGCGCGGCATCAGCGCGGGCGCCGAAGGGCCGGCGGCGGCGATGGCGCGCCACTTCATGGCGGCCGACCAGCCGCGCAAGGCGGCGCGCTACCTGAAGCTGTCGGCAGACCGGCTGGCCGAGCGCAACGCGCCGGCGGCGGCGGTGGCGGCGTACAAGACGTGCATCGAGATGCTGGTGCAGGAGGCGAAGAAGGTCGGCCAGGTGTCTGACGCGGTCGGCCAGCAGCTGCTCGACCTCGCGGCGCAGGCAGCGGCGACGCAGTCGCTGCTCTCGGTTGAAGGCGCGCTGCAGATTCTGGAGCCCGTGCTCGAGCTGGTGCCTCCGACGCGGGCGCAGGCGTCTCGGGCGGCGGCGCTGCGGCAGAAGGGGCTGTGCCTGTCGAAGCTGTCGCGGCACGCCGAGGCCGAGAAGCTGCTGACCGAGGCGCTGGGCAAGGTGACGCCGCAAGATCACGCGCAGCTGGTGGCCGAGCTGCGGGCCGACCTGGCGTCGGTGCTCGAGTCGAAGGGCGACTTCTCGCTGGCCTCGCAGCACCTGCTCGAGGGCATGAAGCTGATGGGCAGCAAGCGCAACGAGGCCGGGCACCTGATGTGGCAGTACCTGAACCAGCTCGGGCGGCTGCACCTGAGAATGCAGAAGCCGACCGAGGCGCAGGAGTTCTTCGTGAACGCGCGCGCCCAGGCCCAGCTGCAGCAGAGCGCGTTCGGTGAGTCGAAGGTGGTCGCGAACCTGGCGGTGCTCGCGGCGCAGCAGAAAGACGAGGCCCAGGCGCTGCAGCTGTTCGACGAGGCCCGCGCCCTGGCCGACAAGGCGGGCGACCGCATCGGGGTCTTGCGCGTGCGCTACAACCGGGCGCGGCTGCTCAAGGGGCTCGGTCGGGCAGAGGAAGCGACGCAGGAGCTCGGCGAGGTCATCGCCGCGTCGCAGGCGATCGGGTGGCGCGAGGGTGAGGCGCTCGCGGCGTCGGCGAAGCGCTGAGCGGCGCGGCGCCGGCGGCTCCCAGCGGCGACCGCCCGACCGGGCGCAGATCTCTGGCCGCCGCGCGACGGCCGGTTTAATCGGCGGGTCGCCGAGCTCCACGGCTGTGCCGGCCAGGAGGGGACGGCTCGTCTCGCCCCGGCGACTGCGCCCGCTCACGCGGGACGGGACGTCTCGTCTCGGCCCGACGACTGCCCTCGCTCGCGCGGGACGGGACGTCTCGTCTCGGCCCCGCGGCTGCCCTCGCTCACGCGGGACGGGACGTCTCGTCTCGACCCCGCGGCTGCCCTCGCCGACAGGGTCTGCTCACTGCTCGAAGCAGTAGAGGCGCACGTTGGTGCGGCTGCACTCCTGGAGGAACACCGCCGTCCACCGTTGGTCGACCTGGTTCGAGACCCCCACGTTTCCGAAGGGGGCCATGTTGGTGCCGTTCGTCCAGTTCGCGCAGTTGGCGGCCGAGCTGCCGGTGCTGGTGAGGCCCGTCCACGCTTCGCCCTGCATCGTCGTGCCCACCTCGGTGACGTTGAGCGGGTTGTCGAGCGAGCCGTCGCTCAGGTCCGCGAAGCTGTCGGCCACGGTCACGCCGTCGAGCCGCACGTAGCCACCGTCGAACCGCGTCGCCCACCGAGTCGCCGGTGTGCTGGTGCCTGAGCCGAGCCACGCCTGAAACGGCCCGCGTGGAGCGGGGATACGACCCGCGGCCGCACTCTCGCAGATGCCGTCGCCCGCATCGGCGCCTCCGAACGTCGCCAGCACCGCGTCGAACGTGATGAACGCGCGCTTGTTGCATCGGCCCGCGATGCAGGCGCCGGCGCACACCGTGCCGCACGCGCCGCAGTGGCGCGAGTCGGTGCGCACGTTCGTCTCGCAGCCGTTCTCGGCGAAGCCGTCGCAGTCGCCGAAGCCGGGCACACACTGCTCGAAGCCACACTGCCCCATGCTGCACGCCGCACCGGGCGTCGGAGCACATGGGCCCGCGTCGCCACCGCACGCAGGCGCTCCCGCATCGACGCCACCATCGATCGTGCCACCATCGATCGTGCCGGCATCGACCGTGCCGGCGTCGGTAGAGCCCGCGTCGCCCGAGCCGGCATCGACGTACACCCGCGCGTTCGCGGGCCGGCAGACCTTGGTGCAGCTGCCGCAGCTCGTGATGCTGTCGAGCGCCCGCTCGCAGCCGTTCGCGCGGTTGCCGTCGCAGTCGTCGAAGCCCGCGAGGCACGCCGTGTAGTCGCACGCGCCGCCGCTGCCGCACCGCGCGCCCGATGCGTTCGCCGGGTTGCACGCCGCCTCGCAGCCGTTCACCCGGTTGCCGTCGCAGTCGAGAAAGCCCGCGTTGCACGCACCGTACGTGCACGCCGAGGCCGCGCAGTACGACGCGTTCACGTTCATCGCCGCGCACGTCGTGCCGCACGCACCGCAGTTCGCCGCGTCGTTGCGCGGGTCGACGCAGACGTCAGAGCATTCGATCTGTGGCGACACGCAGCCCTGTGGCGTCACCGTCACCTTGCACGTGCCGGCCCGGCAGACCTCACCCGCCGCGCACGCCGTCGTGCAGCTGCCGCAGTGCGCCGAGTCGTTCTGCAAGTCGACGCAGACGCCGCTGCACTCGGTGCACGGCACGGGGGGAGGGCTGACACACGAGACGAGGAAGAGAACGAGGAGTGCACGGGTCCGCATCGGGGCGCCGAGGTTAGCTCACGACAGCAGGAAGTGCGGCGGGTTCACGCCCTCTTCGACCGCGTCGACCGAGCCCACGATCGTCGCCCCGCCCTCGTCGGTCGCCAGATCGATCGTGTAGTCGGCCGGCCCCATCTCGTCGCGCACCACCTTCACGACCGGCCGCGAGAAGTTCACCGCGTCGGCCGGCACCTCGAGCACGATCGCCAGCTGCCCGCCCGACAGCCGCACCGTCGTACCCACGGGGAACAGGCCCACCGTCTGCACGAACAGCCGCACCACCAGCGGGTCGAACCGCACCGCCGCCTGGTCTTGAATCATGCGCAGCGCCTGATCGGGCGCCAGCGCCCGCCGCGGCGGCTTGCCCCCCGTCAGCAGATCGAACCGGCACGGCACCGCGATGAGCCGGCCGAGCGCGCCGGGGCTCCACACCTTCTTCGAGTGCAGCGGCAGCCCCGCCTCGAACGCGGCGCTCGCCTGAACCAGCGCCTCGGCCGACGGCTGCTCCGACAGCTTGAGCAGCGACCGAATCGGCGCCAGCACCGCGTCGTCTTCGCTCGGCTCTCGCCCCGCCCGGCCCACGTCGTGAAACAGCGCCGCCATCGTCACCTCGGCGAGCGCCGCCTTCGGCAGCTCGAGCCGCATCGCCATCAACAGCGTCAGCGCCGCCACCGACGTCAGGTGGTAGTGAAGCTCGCCCCGAAAGTTGGGGAAGCGCGTGATGCCCGCGAGCAGCGCCTCGTGCCCCACCGCCGCGTCGGCCAGCGACTGCACCGCCCGGCGCAGGTTCGTCGAGCGAAACGGCTGCCCGGCCTGCACCGCCGCCAGGGCCTCTTCGGTCGTCACCGCCAGCCGCGCGAAGGTGCGCAGCACGTTCTGCCGCGCGTCGATCTGAAACGCCGGGCCGCTCGTCAGGTTGCCCGAGATCGTCTTCAGCCGAACCCGGCAGCGAATCTCTTTCGCCGCCGCCGCCGGTGTGGGCGAACGAAACGCCCGCTGATACGCGACGAGAAACTCGCGCAGCTCGGCCTCGGTGATGCCCCGCTCGAACACGAGCTCCTGCACGTCGACGCGCTCGAGCGCCTTGCGCAGCATGTCGGCCGACTCGGCCAGCGAGCCGCGCAGCCGCGCCAGCACGCCGTTCACGAACGTCGTGTCGGCCATGCTCACCAGCACCACCTCGGTGCCCGCCTTGTCGAGCACCTGCACCAGCGCCCGCACCGGGCCGTCGAAGATCGAGTTCTCGAGCGCGTGCACCTGCGCGAGCTTGAGCAGCAGCGCGACGTCTTTCACGAACGGCGCCGGGTCGACTGCGGGCGCTTCGGTCTCGCTCGGGCCCGTCACGCGCGCCGCCCGCCCTTCAAGAACGCAGCCGCCACCTTGCACGCCGTCTTCACCTTGCCGGGCGTCAAGAGCTTGTTGCCGAGCGCCTCGATGGGCGCGATCGCCGCCGGGTCGCCGAGCGCCGACAACAGCCGCACCAGCTCGACCTTCGCGTCGGCGTCGCCCTGGCGCTCGAGCTCGTCGATGACGACGGGCACGACCTTGGGGTTCGCGAGCTTCTGCAGCGCGCCGTAGATGCGGCGGCGCTCGTCTTGCCCGGTCGTGCTCAAGCTCAGCACCGAGGCCATGGGCACCGCGGTGGTGGGGTCTTCGAGCTCCATCGCGAGGGGGAAGGTGGCGTCACGAATCGCCGCGTCGCGGCTCGCGAGCTGCGTCGCGAACAGCCCGCGCGGCAAGAGCGGCACGACCGACACGGTGAGCGCCTGCGCGGCGAGGCGGTGCACGCCGTGATCATGACTGTGCAGCCCCTCGGTCAGCACCGCCGCCTGGTCGGCCGGCTTCATCGCGCCGAGCCGCCTCACGATCTCGCCGAACGCCTCGGCGTTCATCGTCTTCACCTTCGGCAGCACGTCGGCCAGCGGTATCGCCTCGGTGAGCAGCCCCGACAGCTTCGCCCGCGCCTCGGCCGTCTTCACGTTCGCGAGCACCGCCGGCAGCCGCGCCTCGATCGCCTTGCGCATCACCTGCAAGACCTCGAACGCCGCTTCGTTGCCCTCTTCGACGTCGATGGCTGCGACCAGCCGCTCGAGCGCGCGATCGCTCGTCAGCGCGTTCTTGAACCGCACCAGCAGCGCCGTGCGCACCTGCGTCAGCTCGGCCTCGGCCTTCGCCTGCTCGATGAGCTGCTGGTACCGCTCGAGCGGCTCTTTCACCTGGCCGTTCTCGATGAGCCACAGCACCACGCCTTCGAGCCGCTGCAGCAGCCGTTCGCGGTCGTCGGGGCTCGCCATCACCGCCGCGTTCAGCAGCGCGCCGAACGTCGACAGCGTCGCCTGCTCGCGAACCTTCGACAGCTCGGCCGCGAGCGGCGCGAGCTCGGCCGCCGACACCGTCGCGACCGGGCGCTGCGACACGTCTTGCCGCTTCAAGCTGTCGGCCGTGATGTCGCGCAGGCCCTCGGCGCGCAGCAGCGAGATGTCGTCGGCGCCGACGCGCATCATCGACGCCCGCGCGGCCTCTTCGCCGCCGCCCGCCATGCCCTGCGCCGAGATGGCCGCCACGAGCGAGTCGATCTGCATGCGCGCCGACACCTTCGCCTTCGCCACGGTCGGGTCGGTCTGCGCCTCGTCGGCCGACGCGAACGTGTCGATGACGAGCATCTGTACGTTCTTGAGCTCGGCCTCCCAGAACCGGGTCGTCACCCCTTCGGACGACTGCGGCTGCGTCACCGTGTCGAACCACGAGTCGAGAAACGCCTCGAGCTCGGGCGGCTCGAGCCCCGGCAAAAACGTGATGCGCCGCACCCCCTCGGCGAACAGCGGCGCCGTGAGCGGGTCTTCACGCTTGCCGGTCGCGGCGACGGCGCCGATGGCCTTGTCTTCGTGCATCAGGCCCGACATCGTGACCTCGATCTGCACGGGCCCCGCCTCGAGCACCGACTTCAGCTTCTCGTAGATGCGGTCGAGCGACTGCCGCGTGAGGTGATGGTGCGAGCGGTAGGTGCGGTACGTGTCGACGGCGCGCCGAAACATCGTGCCCAGCTCGGCGACGTGCCGGGCGGCCGCGCGCGCGGCGATGACGTCGCTGTGGAGCTCCTCCATCGGGCGCCCCATAGTGTACTTGAGCTCAGCGCTTGCGCTTCGGTTTCGCCTTCGGCTCGGGTGGCGCCTCGGCGGGTGCGCCCTCGGCCGGAGCGGCCTCGACCGCTTCCGAGCCCTCGACCGCCGGCGCAGGCGCCTCGGGAGCCGGGGGCGTCACGACCCGAGGCGGCACCACCACGACCGGGGCCGTGTGCCTGAACGGGCCGACCTGCAGCACCATCAGCACGGCAACGACGGCGGCGGCCCAGACGAGCGCGATGAGACCGTACAGCGGCGCCCTGCTCTTCGCCGGCTTGCCGCGGCGAATTCGGCGGCTGGGGCTGCCGGGCTGCGGCGGCGCCGACGTGATCAGCGACGGCGGCCTGCGCGGAGCCGCCACCGTCGTCGGCACCATCGAGGGGTCACCCGACGGCGTCGGGCCCTGCATCGCGGTCGCGGCGAGCGGCGGCGCGGGCACTGCGGCGGTCGGCAGCGCGTCGCGCAGCGGCGGCGGCTGGCCCGGCGGGTTCGCCGGCACCAGCGCCGAGGTGAGGTCGGTGACGTTCTCGAGCGCCGTGACCGGAGCCGAAGGTGTCAGCTCGGGGTCGGGCGAGAGCGAAAAGTCGATGGGCGCGGGCACCGGCCCCCGAGGGAGCGCGGGCACCTCTTCGGTCTTCTCGTCGGGCTTCAGCGCGCGCTGCACGTCGCTGATCGACGCGGGCACCGTGCGCTCGTTCACCGGCAGCGCCGGCGGCATCACCGGCTGCGGGGCGATCTCGGTGAGCGCGGCGCCGCGCGCAGCCTGAATCACCTTCACGACGTCAGAGATGCCCTGCTCGCCGCTGCTCTCCATGCCGAGAATCAGCTCGCGCACCTGGTTCTTGCGGCTGCTGAAGTGTCTCTGAATCAGCGCGCCGCCCTGTTCTTGTTGCCAGATGAGGTGGCCGGCGACCCGCTCGATGTCGCGCGCGAAGTCGAGCGCCGTCGCGTAGCGGTGCTCGCGATCTCGCTCGAGCGCCTTCAGAACCACGGCGTCGAGCTGCGGCCCCACGTCGGGGTTCGCGTGCGAGGGCGGGTGAACGTCACCCTCGAGCGCCTTCATCATCGACTCTTCGGGCGTCTTGCCGCGAAACAGCCGGTAGCCGGTGAGGCACTCGTGCATCACGACGCCGAGCGAAAAGATGTCTGAGCGGGTGTCGACGGTCTCGCCGCGAATCTGCTCGGGGCTCATGTAGCCGGTGCTGCCCTTCACCGTGCCGACCATCGTCATCTTGCGCTCGCCGCTCTTCGCGATGCCGAAGTCGAGGAGCTTCGTCACGCCCTCGTGCGTCACCATGATGTTCTTCTCGGCGACGTCGCGGTGAATGACCGGCTGCTTGCGGCCGCGCGGGTCGGTGAAGCCGTGCGCGTAGTTGAGCGCGAGCGCCGTGTCGCGCACCGCGCGCAGCGTGAAGCCTACCGGCATGGCCTCTTTCGCTTTGTCGAGGGCCCGGGCGAGCTCGATGAGGGTGCAGCCCTGCACGAACTCCATGGCGAGAAAGAGCACGTCGCCGTCGATGTCGAGGTCGAACACCTGGGCGATGTGGGGGTGGTTGAACTGCGCGGTGATCTGCGCCTCGGCGAGGAACATGCGGGTGAGCTCTTCTTCGCCGCGAATGTCGGGAAGAATGCTCTTCAGCACCACGATCTTGCGGAAGCCGGCGAGCCCGCGCTGATACGCGAGGAAGATCTCGGCCATGCCTCCGGCCGCCAACCGGCAGAGAATTTCGTACTTCCCCATCGTCTTGCGGTCGAGCGCAGACGGAGGCCGCAGGTACGGCTGGGCTTGGGCCTGGGGCTGTTGCACGGGTCGCGGCCGAGTCTAGCCCCAGCCAGCCCTCACCTCACGTTGCGCACACAGCGAAAACCGACATCGTCGGCGCGCACGTCGCCGCTGATGCGGTTGAAGCTCGCGGTCTCGACCGAGTCGGCGTGGTCGTCGTTCCACCCGCCTCCGGCGAGCACGCGGTCACGGCGCAGGCTCGTCGACGTCCACTCGCGCACGTTGCCCACCACGTCCATCAGGTTGCCGCGGCCCGCCCCACCCGGGAAGCTGCCGGCCGCACAGGTGCCACGGCGGCGCTGCTCGCCGCTCCAGCACAGGCGGCCCCGCGGGTCGTCGTCACCCCAGGGGAAGCGGCCCTCGCCGTCGGCCCTGCGCGCGAGCGCCTGGTACACGAGCAGCGACGGCAGCCGCGCGTTGCGCCACCGGCAGTACGCCTCGGCCTGCGCCGCGTCGACGCAGTTGATGGGGTGGTTGTCGCGGTCGGGCAGCGCCCAGTTCGCGCCACCGCCACACTTGAGGCCGGTCGCCGTGCAGGCGTGCGCGTTCACACACGTCTCGTACTCGGCGACGGTGACCTCGGTGCGGCCGGCGCAGACCGCGCCGGTGACGTCGTCGTGCTCGCCGAACGCGACGTACACCTCGTTGCCGGCGCACGGGCCCTGCGGCGCCGATGGCGGCACGTAGGCGGGCGGAGGCGGGGGGCTCGGGTTCGCGGGAGGAGGCGGCGGCGGCAGCGCGTCGGAGGGCGGAGGCGGCGGCGGCTGCGGCTGCGAACCGATGTTGCCTTCGACGAAGTCGGCGATGTCGTCGTACTTCACCGCGACGGCCTTCTTGGTGCCGTCGACCTTCACGAGGTACCCCGTGTCCATCTCGCTCACCACGGTGCCCTTCAAGACCTCGCCGCTGCGCTTCTTGATGGTCACCTTGCGCGGCGCCGCGGCGAACGCCACCGCAGAGCCGAGCAGCACGACGATGAAGGTCAGCCGCATGTGCCACCGAAACTTAGGGCGCCTTGTCGAGCAGGTCGAGAATCGCCTGAGCGACCGATGCGGGCCGGTCTTGCGCGAGCAGGTGCCCGCTCGAGGCGATCGTCCACTGCTCGCCGCGCGTCGAGCGCTTCGCCTGCGCCTTCTGCAGCTTCTGCCACTCGGGCTCGAACGCCTTCGCACGCGCGGTCTCGCCAGGCGGCAGCAGGTCGTCGGGCACCTCGTGGCTCAGCACCAGGAGTTGGACGTCGGGGGGCAGCGCCGGCGACGACGCGTGCTCGCGATCGCTCTCGCGCAGGTTCTTCAGCACCGAGCACGCCGCATCGAACGGCGCGGGCCGGTAGGTGAGCGCGGCCGGCAGCCCGGTGAGCTT
>JAEUJP010000058.1 GCA_016793725.1 Myxococcaceae bacterium
CCACCTCAGCTCGCCCCCGCGCCTGAAGGTGAAGACGGTCTGGACGCTCACGTTGCCGACACCAGAGCCAGCTCGCCCATGAACGCGAGGCTGAACGTCGACAGACGGCCTTCGCGCAGCTCGTGGGCCAGACTCACCACGAAGTACGTGAACCACGGCATCGCGAGCAGCACGACCCACCACGGCGACATCAGCGCGACAGCGGTGAGCCCGCCCGCGAGCACGCCGCCGAGCGTCGCCTCGCGCTCGATGCGCAGCAGCCGCACCACGCTCATCGCAGCACTGCCGCCATCGCAATACACGCCGCGATGAACGCCATCACCGCCGTCGACAGCTTTCGCGTCGACAGCTCGGCCGTCGTCGCGAACGTCACGAGCGCCAGCATCGGGAACGTGAACAGCAGCCCCGGCCACCCGAGCCGCCCCAGCACCACGCCGCACGTCGCGCCCAGCAGCGCGCCGGGTATCACCGCACCTCTCGGAATCGTCAGCACCGTCTCGACCATGCGCCGCACGCAGTGCATCGCGAGCGCCAACGCGGTGGCCGAAACATCTCGCGCGGTTCCGCCCGGCTCGCGCGCGCTCGCGTTGCCATTCTGTCGAAGCCCCGCGGCGAGCTCGTGCCTCGCCCGGCGCGCGGCCTGGAAGGGTGCCCGGCTGGTTCAGCTCCAGGGCCTGCGCCGTCTGCGCCGACTTCCGGCTCTGCGCCTCGGCTCGGCAGAGATGCGACGGCACTTCCCGCGCCCCGGCGCCGAGCTCCAGGGGCCGCGTGACCACCGGTCACTTTTTCGAACGGCGTTGTGGGTAGTTTTCTCTACCTAACGACGTTCGAAAATGTGGGTCGTCTCCCCTCGGCTCCCCCCGACGAGCTCAGAGTTGGCCGACGAACCAGACTGGCTTCAGACCTGCACCGCGCAGTCGCCGAAGGTGGTGCGCGAGGCCTTGCGCCGTCAGCTCCGGAGCGATCTCGATCGGAAGATCCGGAATCGACTCCGCCGTGCGCATTCCCCGCAGCTCTTCATCGCTGAGCTCGCGCGCCTGCGAGCGCACCTGCAGCTCCGCTGCCCACACCGCGGCGCACGCGGCCAGTGCGAACGGCAACAGCGGGCGCAAGCAGCTGCGCCCGTGTCGCCACGCCACCTACGCCGTGACGACGGCGCACCCGACGGTCGCCAGAACCTCACCTCTTTGCGAATCACCGCTCCCAGTGCTTTAGAGGCACCACGTGCTGTCCCTCGCCGTCTCACTCTGCCTCGCCCAGGTCGTCGTGCCCCCCGGCCTCGGCACCCCGCCCGGCGGCCTCGACGGCGGCACCCCCATCGCCGACGCCTTCACCGACTGCCGCCAGTGCCACGACCGCGTCGCCCTCGCCAACCCCGCCGCCCCCTTCGACGGCTGGGCCTCGTCGATGATGGCGCTGTCGCTCAAGCACCCCCTCTTCAACGCCGCCCTCACCGTCGCCGAACAAGATCTCCCCGGCAGCAGGGCCTGGTGCCTTCGCTGCCACGCCCCCCAGTCGTACGTGCGCGGCCAGCTCACCCCTTCCGACCACGCGCAGGGCGTCACCTGCGACGCCTGTCACCGCTCCATCGCACCCGCCGTCATCGGCAACGCCCAGCTCACCTGGGAGCGCAGCAACGTGAAGTACGGCCCGTACCCCGACCTCGCCAACGCCGCGCACACCAGCTCCAACGCCGGCATCACCGCCAGCAGCGAGCTCTGCGGCCAGTGCCACCACCTCACCAACCCGTTCGTGCCGTGGCGCGACCTCGACGACGGCGGCTATCGCGGCCCCGAGTTCCCCCTCGACACCACCTACGACGAGTGGAGCCAGTCGCAGTACGCGCGCCCCGGCACCACCCAGACCTGCCAAGACTGTCACCTGCCCCGCGTGCACCTGCCCGACGGCGGCGACACCCAGCTCCTCGTCGGCGTCGGCGGCCTGCTGCGCACCTCACCCCGCAGCCACGCCCTCGTCGGCGGCAACGTCTGGGGCCTCGACGCCGTTCAGCGCGCCGACCCCGCCGGCACCGCCGCGCTCTCAGGCCAGCTCGAAGAGACGAAGCGCCTCACCCGCGAGCTGCTCTCGAAGGCCGCCACCCTGCAGATGACCACCCCCGCGACCGTCGAGCCCGAAGACGACGTCGCCATCTACGTGCGCGTCGACAACAAGACCGGTCACAAGCTCCCCACCGGCTTCGCCGACGGCCGCCGCATCGTCGTGCAGGTGCTCGTCGACGGGAAGGTGCTCACCGGCGGCTTCGACGGAGGTCACGTCTTCGACGACGGCTGGCTCCGCATCTACGAGGCGAAGCACGGCACCTACGACGCTGGCATCGGCAACCACTTCGTTCTGCACGACACCGTGTTCCGCGACACGCGCCTGCCGCCCGCCGGCTTTGCGCCTCCGCCTGGCGCGCCCACCCGCCCCATGCCCGAGTTTCTCTACCAGCTCGAAGACGGCGGCTACCTCGACTACGACGAGGTCGTCTGGCACGCGCAGCTCCCGCCGACCCTCACGCACGGTCAGAGCTTCGACATCACCGCCCGCCTGCTCTACCAGTCGACGTCGCCCGCGTACGTGCGCTTCCTCCGAAGCGAGAACCACACCGACGACGCCGGTCAGCAGCTCCTCGACGTCTGGAGCGCCACCGCCGAGGCCGCCCCCATCGAGATGTTGCGCGTCGTCAACCGTGTCACCGTCGTCGACCCCCTCTTCGGCAAGGCCGACTCCGGCACCCCCGACGCCGGCGACGGCGGCAGCGCGAACGACGCAGGCCCCCCCGACGCCGGCCCCGTCACCCCGCGCCCGCCTGACGTCACGTACCGCTGCGGCTGCTCGACCCTCGAGCCCGGCGTCGCGCTGCTGCTGCTGCTCGCCCCCGTGGCCCTCTTGCGACGGCGACGTCGAATCGGCTAACCGCTTCGCCTGGAAAGGGGCCCGCGCCCACGTGAAGCAGCTGCTGCTGAAAGTCTGGCGTGGCTGGGTCACGCGAAGCCTCGCCGTCGGCGCCGTCGCGACCGCCGTCGACGTCGGCATCGGCAGCCTGCTCGTCTTCGCATTCGGCTGGCCCACCGCCGGGTCTGCCATGGCCGCCCTCGCCGTCGGCAGCACGCTCAACTTCTACGGCCAGCGCCGCTTCGCCTTCGACGAGAAGAAGGTCGCCATGCCCGCCGCGAAGTGGGCCGCGATGACGGGCGTGCAGCTCGTCGTTCACGGCCAGCTCGTGCACGTCTTTCGCGACTGGTGGGGCGTGCCGTACCCGCTCGCCAAGATGGGCGGCGACATCATCGTCTTCGGCGTGCTGCAGCTCGTGCTGCTCCGCTACGTCGTCTTCGCAAAGGCGAAAGAACCCGCACCTACGCCGGGCGCTTCTCCTTCGGAGTCAATACCAGCGCCAGCTGCCTCGCCTGCGCCTCCGTAGCGCAGCGGTACTCTTGAACCTTGCCGTTCCCCGGGTTCTCGAGGCGAATCACCCAGACATCGTTCTCTTGGCTGACGATCGGCAGTGCGAGCACGACAGCTCCGTGAGCACCCGGCGTGCCGCCACGGCCCTCAGCAAATTCGTGCCTTTTGCCCCGGCACAACCTGCACCTCGCATCGGGTGCCTCGCAGAGTTTTCACCGGGCTACGGCCACTCCCACGCCGACCGATACGCTCCCGCCGCCTGCGCGTGCTCGATGAGCCGCTCGTAGAACGGGTGACGCCCCAGCGTCGCCGAGTCGCCCACCACGAACAGGTGCCGCTTCGCGCGCGTCAGCGCCACGTTGATGCGGCGCAGGTCTTCGAGAAACCCGAGCGTGCCTTCGGCGTTGCTGCGCACCAGCGACACGAGAATCGCCGTCTTCTCTCGCCCCTGAAACGCATCGACCGTGTCGACCTCGAGCGCGTCGTCGTCGAGCCGCTCGCGCAGCGCCTCGGCCTGCGCGCGGTACGGCGTGATGACGCCGACCTCTTCTCGCGGCAGCCCGAGCCGCGCCACGTGCTCGGCGATGAGCCCGGCCTCGCCCTCGTTCATCAGCGACTGCGTGCCTTCGCCCGCCCGCTCGTCGAAGCCCTTGCCCGCCGTGTCGATGAAGAGGAATGGAGGCTGCCCCTCGAGCCGCGCCTGCGCGACCGCCGCGTGGGCCCGCAGCTGGCCGCCGTACATCTCGCGCGAGGGGAACTCCATCAGCTCGGTGGGGAAGCGGTGCTGCTCTTTGAGCAGCTGCTTCACGCCCTCGCCGTGGTCGGCGAGCAGCCGCTCGAAGAGGCTCACCCCCAGCGCCTTCGCCTTCGGCGACAGCACCGTCGGAGCGAGCTGCTGCGGGTCGCCCGCCAGCACCACCCGCTCGGCCTTCGTGAACGCGATCAACGCGAGCGGCTCGGTCGCCTGCGTCGCCTCGTCGAGCAGCGCCACGTCGAACCGCTCGCCGCCGAGCACGTGCCCGTCGAGCGACGCGAGCGTCGAGCACACCACCTGCGCGCGCTGCAGCACGTGCGCGACCGCCCGGCGCTCGAGCACGCGCGCTTCACCCATCAACTTCTTCGCCTCGGCCTGCGCCTCTCGCGCGTTCGCGAAGCGCTCGCGGCTGCGCCCCTGGCCCCGCTGCTTGCGCGCGTACCCGAGCAGGTCGAACGCCTCGTCGAACAGGTCGCGCGCCACCTTGCGGCTCTCGTGTTCTTCGACCATCAGGTCGAGCGTGTGGCCTTGCAGGTGTGGCAGCACGCGCGCCGGGTGGCCCACGCGCACCGCCTCGAGCCCGGCCTCGAGGCACAGCTCGAGCAGGTGATCGACCGCCGCGTTGCTCGCCGCCGTGCACAGCACCCGCTTGCCGCGTCGCACGTGCTGCAGCGCCACCTCGGCGAGCACGTGGCTCTTGCCGGTGCCGGGCGGGCCGTGCACGAGAAAGAAGTCGCTGGCAGCCAGCGCGCGGCCGACGGCCGTGTGCTGCTCTTCGTTCAGCGGGCGCGACGCCTCGAACGGCTCGACACGATCGAACTGCGGCGGCTCGTTGCCGAGCAGCACCTCGCGCCGCCGGCGCGCGGCCCCGCGCTCCATCGCGGCGACGGTGGCGAGCCCGTTGCGCATGCGATCGAACGTGGCGTCGTTCGCGAGCAGGTCGAGCCTCAGCCGGCCTTCAGACACGAACTCGGGCGGCGGCCGCTCGAACGCGACCTGCACGCTCTTCGCCGTCGAGCGCGTGACGATGCCCGACGGAGCCACCTCGATCTCGGCCTTGCGCGGCGACACCGCCACGACCTCACCGGGCGACAGCCGCAGCGGCAGCCGCGCGCCGTGCTCCTTCTCGAACGTGACGAGCGTTCGGCCGCCGAGGCCGGTCGAGAACTCGCGCGACTCGACGTCGAGTAGCACGCGGCCGCGCGCCACCAGCTCGGCGAGCGGCAGCTCTCTGCGATCGAGCGCATTGCGCTGCCGCTCTTCGGCGCGCTCGAGGTCGAGCAGGCCCTGGAGCTTCTGGAAATGTTCGACGTCGCGCGGCACGGTGCGGACCTTAACGTTAGGGTGGGGCAGCATGCCCAACCGTCTCGCACGCGAGCCGTCACCTTACCTGCGCCAGCACGCCGACAACCCCGTCGACTGGTACCCGTGGGGCCCCGAAGCGCTCGAGCGCAGCAAGAACGAGGACAAGCCGATTCTGCTCTCGGTCGGCTACTCGGCCTGCCACTGGTGCCACGTGATGGCGCACGAGTCGTTCGAAGACGACGCCATCGCGTCGCTGATGAACCAGTGGTTCGTGAACGTGAAGATCGACCGTGAAGAGCGCCCCGATCTCGACCAGCTCTACCAGGGCGTCGTGCAGCTCATGGGGCGCGGCGGCGGCTGGCCGCTCACCGTCTTTCTCACGCCCGACCTCGTGCCGTTCTTCGGCGGCACGTACTTCCCCAGCGACGACAAGTACGGCATGCCCGGCTTCCCCAAGGTGCTCGCCGCCCTCGCCGACGCGTGGAAGAACGAACGCAAGAAGGTGCTCGACCAGGCCGCGCAGTTCAAAGAGGGCCTCGTCTCGTACACCTCCCACGGCCTCGACTCGGCGAGCGGCGCGCTGAACGGCGACGACGTCGTCACCGCCGCCGTGAAGCTCGAGTCGCGCGTCGATCGCCGCCACGGCGGCTTCGGCAAGAGCGGCCCGAAGTTCCCCAACCCGATGAACGTGCAGGTGCTGCTGCGCGGCTGGCGGCGCAGCAGGCGCGAAGAGCTCAAGAGCGCCGCGCTGCTCACCCTCGAGAAGATGGCGCTCGGCGGCGTCTACGACCAGCTCGGCGGCGGCTTTCACCGCTACTCGGTCGACGAGCGGTGGCTCGTGCCCCACTTCGAGAAGATGCTCTACGACAACGCGCAGCTGCTGCACCTCTACTCAGAGGCGCAGCAGGTCGAGCCCAAGGCCCTGTGGGAAAAGACCGTTCGCGAGACGGTCGGGTACCTGCAGCGCGAGATGACGTCGCCCGACGGCGCGTTCTACGCCGCGCAAGACGCCGACAGCGAAGGTGAAGAGGGCAGGTTCTTCGTGTGGCGGCCCGAAGAGATCGACGCCGTCGTCGGCGCCGAGCTGGGCCTGCGCGTGCGCGACGCGTTTCACGTCACGGCGGTCGGCAACTTCGAGCACGGCACCACGGTGCTCGAGGCGGTGAAGCCGCTCGACGGGCTCGACGAGGCGCGCGCGAAGCTGCTGGCCGAGCGGTCGAAGCGCACACCGCCGGGGCGCGACGACAAGGTGCTCGCCGGGTGGAACGGGCTCGCCATTCGTGGCCTCGCGCTCGCCTCTCGCGTGTTCTCTCGGCCCGAGTGGGCGGCCATGGCCGAGCGCGCCGCCGACTTCGTGCTCACGAAGATGCGCGCGGCCGACGGCTCGCTCCATCGCTCGTGGCAGAACGGCGGCCGGCTCGCCGGCATGCTCGAAGACTACGGTGACGTCTGCTCGGGCCTCACCGCCCTGTACCAGGCGACGTTCAACCCGCGCTGGCTCGAGGCGGCCGAAGCCCTCGCCGACCTCGCGTACGAGAAGTTCTGGGACGAGGGCCAGCGCGCCTACTCGTCGGCGCCGAAAGGCACGAGCGATCTCGTGATTCAGACGTGGGCGCTGCACGACAACGCGTTCCCTTCGGGCGCCTCGACCCTCACCGAGGCGCAGGTCACGCTCGGCGCGCTCACCGGGCGCGAGCGGCACCTCGAGCGGGCGGGGCGGTACCTCGAGCGCTTGAAGCACGAGATGCTCGAGAACCCTCTCGGGTACGGGCACCTGTTGCTCGCGGCCGATGCGTTCGTCGATGGTGCTGCCGAGGTCACCGTGGTCGGCGAGGCGCCTGCGCTCGTGAAGGTGCTCAGCACCACGTATGCGCCGACGGTCGCGCTGTGTGTCGTGGGGCCCGAGGTGCCTGCCGTGCTCGCCGAGCAGGCGACCGTGCGGCTGAATGGGCCCTCACCTGCGGCGTATTTGTGCCGGAATCGGGCGTGCGGGTTGCCTGCGAAGACTGCTGATGAGCTGCGCGCTCAGCTCTTCCCTACCCGGCAGCCCTCCCCGTGACCGCAGCAGCGAGCTCTTCGCGCGAGCGCGGCGGTTCTGACTCCATCAGCACGTCATCGAGCGCGCGCTTCAACGCACCACAGTCGGCGAAGCGCTCGGCAGGCTCCGTCGCGAGCGCCCGCATCACCACCTCATCGAGCGGGCCCCACACCCCCGGCGAAGCCACCTTCGCCTCTGCAGCGCGCCTGAGCGTCACCGCATCCGATGGTGCCTTGTAGAGCCGCTTCCCGGTCAGCAGCTCCCACAGCACGACGCCCAGCGAAAACTGGTCAGACAGCGCGGTCGCCTCGCCCCCGTTCGCGACCTCGGGCGAGAGGTACGGCACCTTGCCCGGCATCGCCCCCGTCGCCCGCGCGACCCCGAAGTCGATCAGCTTCACGACCCCGTCGTTCGACACCAGAACGTTGTGCGGCGAGACATCGCGGTGAACCACGCCCAGCGACCGCCCCTGCCGATCTCGCGCCGTGTGCGCGTGGTGCAGCGCCGCCGCCGCCTGCGCACCCACCTGTGCCACGAGACCCGGAGCGAGTCGACCCAGCTCCTTCAGCGAGCAGCCGGGCACGTATTCCATCGACACGAACCACGTGCCCTTCTCTTCCCACAGCTCGCGAATGGCGACGATGTTCGGGTGCGACAGCTGCGCCGCGACCTTCACCTCAGAGAGGAACAGCTCGAGGAAACGTGCGTCGCGCAGCAGGTGCGGCAACAGCCGCTTCACCGCAATGCCCTCGACGGTGAGGTAGACCTCACCCATGCCGCCTGCGCCGATGCGCTTCACTTCACCTGCGTGACCTTCACGCTGCCGATGAGCGGCGTGATCTCGGCGTTCGACTCTTCACCCACCGCGAAGTGTGTCGCGTCGGCGACCTCTTGATTGAACGTCGGGTCGAGCTGCGTCCACTCTCCCACGTACGCCTCGACCCACTCGTGCCAGTACAGCGCCGGCACCTTGTCGTCGTTCATCAGGTACACCACGCCGTCGACCCGCCGCGCCGGTATGCCGATGGCCCGCAGCATCGACACCGCCAAGAGCGCGTGCTCGGTGCAGTCGCCCTTCATGTTGGTGAGAATGTCGCTCGCCCGGTCTGACGACGACCCGTAGTCTTTCGTCATCGCGCCGCCGACCCAGGCGACCACCTTCTTCGCCGCCGCGTAGGCGTTCTTCTCGCTGCCCACGACCTTCTTCGCGAGCTCGACGATCTTCGGGTGCTGCGACTCGACCGCCAGCGTCGACTTCAGGTTCGCCCCGCCGTTCGGGTCGGTCAGCGGCCACACCTTGTCTTTCACCTTCGGCGGCACCGCCGTGATCGTGATCTCGACCTGCTCCTTGTCGAGCGCCTTGAACTTCTGCCGGTACGTGTCTTTGCGGAACTTCTCGGGCACGCCCGTCGCCACCAGCACCAGCTGCCCGGGAATCTCGCGCGCGATGGGCCCCGGCACCGACGGCAGCGTGATGCGCGTGTGGCTGAACACCTCGACCACGTCGAGCTTCTGCGCCACGTCTTTCGGCTCGGCCACCGCCTTCATCGTGCCCGCAAAGTCCATCTCGACGATGCGACCCTTCTCGTCGATGTACACGTCGGTCGCGACCTTCTCTTTGTCAGAGATGGTCACCACCTTCTTCACCTTCACCGTCACGCCGCCGATCGTGCGCTCGGCCCACGGCTTCGCCTCGGGCGTCGTCGTCAGCACGTAGTGCTCGAGGTCTTGCGAGTCGATGACGCTGCCCGACAGCTTCTGCCCGCGCTTCAGCGCGAGGCGGTACTGGTCGGCGTCTTCCACCAGCTCTTTCACCGCCGGCAGCGTCAGCACCTCGTTCGGCTGGCCCGGCCGCTTGCGCAGCACCCGAAGGCCCTGCGCCGTCGATGAGCCCTCGAGCGTCTCGTTGCCGCCGTCGCCCTTCTTCTCGATGATGAACGTGACGAGCTTGCCCTTCGGCTTCGCCTCGTAGACGCGCGTGTCTTTGAGGTAGCGCTCCGACTTGTTGTTCCCCACCATCGCCTTCATCACGAACTCGTTCACCGTCTCGAACTGGTCGGGGTTGCCCGCGACGGGGCCGAGCTTCATGAACGTGTAGCCGATCTTCTTGCCGCTCAAGTACAGCCCCAGGTACTCGCCAGCCTCGGGCCGCGGCAGGTCGATGACGTCTGACCTGGAGCTCGGAGCAGGGGGGCCGGCGAACGCCGAAGAGACGGCGAGGAGCGCGACGAAGAAGGTCGTTCGAATCATCGGAGTTTTCAACGTACCAGCAGGTCAGCGCATTTACGTCTACAGACGCTTCGCGAGAATGATGAGGTCCTCACCGACCTTGTAGAAGTCGCGGAACCTCGACTCTTCGCGGTACTGCATGCCGGCGTAGAAGCCGCGCGTCGGGCCGTACGCCTCCATCGCCGAGGTCTCGACCCGAATCAGGCGGCCCTTGCGCCGGCGAATGTCACCTTCCATCGCCGACACCAGCGCGGCCCCCACGCCCTGGCCGCGCACCGCGGGCGACGACGCGATCCAGTACAGGTCGTAGCAGCCGTCGGTCATCGGCGTCGGCCCGTAGCAGACGTAGCCGACCACCTTGTCGTCACGAACGGCGACGAGCACCTGGTAGTCACGGTTCGTACCGGTTGCCGCGAGGTCGATGAGCTCGAGCGCGCATTCCACCTCGACGGGTGAGAACGTCTCGATGTGCGCCAGGAGCTCTGCGAGCTGCGGTCGATCGTTGGGCTTCAGTTGCCGTATTTCCATGGCTTCGTTCCAGTGCGAGCTCGATGAGGTGCCACGCGAGGTCACCGTAACCGATGCCCGCCGCTCCCGCTGCTTTAGCAAAGCCCGACTGCGGGTGGAGGTCGCAGTTCGGGTTGATGTCGATGACGAACGGCTGCCCGTCTCTGTCGACCCTCAGGTCGACCCGCCCGTAGTCGCGCCCGTCGAGCGCCGCCCAGGCCGCCATCGCCGTCTCGATGCACCGCCGCTCGAGCGCCGGCGTGAGCGTCGCCGGCTTCGCCGCGCTGTCGACACACTCGGCAGACGTCTCTTCCCACTTCGCCTTGTAGGTCAGCACCCGCGGCTTGTTGTCGAACGCCTTGCCGTAGTGAATTTCGGTCAGCGGCAGCGCCCGCCGCGGGTGATTGCCCAACAGCGGCACGTAGATCTCTCGCCCGTCGAT
>JAEUJP010000082.1 GCA_016793725.1 Myxococcaceae bacterium
CGCTTGTCTTTCAGCATCTCGAGCGCACGAATGATCTTCGACCGCGTCTGCTCGGGCCGAATCACCTCGTCGACGTAGCCGAGCTCGGCCGCCTTGAACGGGTTCGCGAACTTCTCGCGATACTCGGCCACCAGCCGCGCCTTCTCGGCGACCGGGTCTTTCGCCCCGTCGAGCTCTTTGCGGAACACGATGTTCACCGCGCCATCGGGCCCCATCACCGCGATCTCGGCCGTCGGGTACGCGTAGTTCACGTCGGCCCGAATGTGCTTCGACGCCATCACGTCGTACGCGCCGCCGTACGCCTTGCGCGTGATGAGCGTCACCTTCGGCACCGTCGCCTCGGCGAACGCGTACAGCAGCTTCGCGCCGTGCGTGATGATGCCGCCCCACTCTTGCGTCGTGCCGGGCAAGAAGCCGGGCACATCGACGAAGGTCACGAGCGGAATGTTGAAGCAGTCGCAGAACCTCACGAAGCGCGCCGCCTTCACCGACGCGTTGATGTCGAGGCAGCCCGCGAGCACCGCCGGGTTGTTCGCCACGATGCCGACCGTGCGGCCGTTCATGCGCGCGAAGCCGACGACGATGTTCTTCGCGTAGTGCTCCTGCACCTCGAAGAAGTGTTTGTGGTCGACGACGAGCTTGAGCAGCTCTTTGACGTCGTACGGCTTGTTCGGGTTCGACGGCACGATGGTCGCGAGCGCCGCCTCTTCACGCGCCGGGTCGTCGTCGGTCTCACCCACCGGAGCGTCGTCGACGTTGTTCGACGGCAAGAACGACAAGAGCTCGCGCGTCAGCACGATCGCCGCCTGCTCGTTTTCGGCCGCGAAGTGCGCGACGCCCGACTTCTGGTTGTGCGCGACCGCGCCGCCGAGCGCCTCTTTCGAGACCTCTTCGTGCGTCACCGTCTTGATGACGTCGGGGCCGGTGATGAACATGTACGACGTGTTCTTCGCCATCACGATGAAGTCGGTGATGGCCGGCGAGTACACGGCGCCGCCCGCGCACGGCCCGAGAATCAGCGAGATCTGCGGCACCACGCCCGACGTCAGCGTGTTGCGCAGGAAGATGTCTGCGTAGCCCGCGAGCGACTCGACGCCCTCTTGAATGCGCGCGCCGCCCGAGTCGTTGAGGCCCACGATGGGGGCACCGACGCGAACCGCGAGGTCCATCACCTTGCAGATCTTCTGCGCGTACGCGCCCGACAGCGAGCCGCCGAACACCGTGAAGTCTTGCGCGAACACGAACACCTTTCGGCCGTCGACCGTGCCGTAGCCGGTTACGACGCCGTCGCCCGGTATCTTCTTGTCGGCCATGCCGAAGTCGGTCGCGCGGTGGGTGACGAGCTTGTCGAGCTCTTGAAACGACCCGGGGTCGAGCAACAGGTCGATGCGCTCGCGCGCGGTCAGCTTGCCCGCTTCGTGCTGCTTGGCGATGCGGTCTTTGCCGCCGCCCAGCTCGGCCTGTTCTTCGAGGGCCTTGAGGCGTGCGCGCAGCGGGTCGGCGTCGAGCTTGTCGTTCGTGGGTGAGCCCATGGCGCGGCGGTCTAGCGCGTTTTCGCGCGATGCAATAAGTCTCTGGTTCTGTCGATGCGCCGGCTGCTCCTCGTGCTCCTCGCGACGGTCTCTGCGGCGTGCAGCCCGGGCAGAGATCCGCAGTTCATTCGCATCGTGCAGTTCAGCGCGGTCGACAAGCTGCAGCTCGCCGATGCGTGGGTCTACTTCGCCGAAGGCGATGGGCTGAAGCGGGTCGAGAAGGCGGCCAAGACTCCGATGGTCGAGACGCTGCTCGCGAGCACCGTCACCGACTTCGCCGTCGTGCCCGAGCACATCTACGTCGCGACGCCGTCGGGCGTGGTGCACCTGCCGATCACCACCATGGGCGTCGGCCAGGCCGCCTCGCTGAGCAACGACAATGCGCTGGCGATCGCCGCCGACAAGGCCGGCGTGAGCTGGGTGACCTGCACGTCGCTCACGCACGCGGCTCCCGACGGCTCGGCGCAGGTGACGGTGCCGGTGGCCGGCATGTGTGCGGGCGCGGCGACGCAGCTCGTGCTCGACTCGAGCACCGCGTACGGCGTCAGCGGCAGGGGCGAGTGGTACGCGTCGCGGTCGGGCGGCTCAGTGACGTGGTTCGCGAACGAGCCGTGTAAGCACATCGCGGCGGCGGGCGGCTGGCTGTACTGCGCGAACGAGGCCGCGGGCCTGACGCGCTTCAGCCCGATTCGCCCCGAGGTCGAGCAGGTGCTGAACGGCAACGTGCGCGCGTTCGCGGTGGGCGAGGCGCGCATCTACGCGGGGGTCGGCGCCGATCTGATCTCGTCACCGCGCAACAGCACCCAGGTCGACGTGCTCGGCACGCTGGCACAGATCTCGAGCATCGCCGTCGATGCCGCGAACGTCTTCTTCGTGAACACCGAGGGCAACCTCGGGCTCCTGCTGCGCACCGCGCAGTGAGCCGGCGGCGCTTCACCGAGCTGCCCGAGCTGCCGCCGCGCACGCACGACTTCAAGGCGCTCGAGCGGAGGTTCGTCACGGTTCCGGTCGCCGGTCGCTCGAAGCCCGTGACGCTGTCGTACGTGCAGAAGGGCTCGGGCCCGCTGCTGCTGCTCGTGCACGGGCTGCTGACCTCGGCGTACTCGTGGCGGTACGTAATTTCACCGCTCGCCGCCTCGCACACGGTGGTCGCGGTCGACCTGCCGGGCGCCGGCCAGTCGGAGGCGGCGGCCGACGTGACTGCCTCGCCCCAGTCGCTCGCCGCGCTGCTCGACGGGTTCGTGAAGGCGCTCGGCCACGAGCGCGCGTACGTGGTCGGCAACTCGATGGGCGGGTACCTGACGCTGTGGTGGGCGCTGCTCCACCCCGAGCGGTTCGAGCGGCTGTTCATCATTCACGCCCCCGGCTTCCCCGAGCTGCGGCTGTACGCTCTGCGCGCTGCGCTCTCGCTGGGGTTCTCGCGCGGGCTGCTGGCGTGGCTCACCCGCGTGCCCGAGCAGTTCGCGCTCGACAACTGCCACTACCACGACATGTCGCTCATCAGCCGCGAGCAGACCCGCGAGTACGGCGCGCAGCTCGCCGATGATGCGCGGCGCGAGTGCTTTCGGCGGAACCTGTACGAGACGATGAGCCCGTGGACGATGCGCGAGCTGCCCGCCGCGGTGAAGGCGGCCGGAGCGCGCGTGCCGAAGACGAAGCTGCTCTGGTCGCGGCACGACGTGCTGGTGAGCCCCGCGTTCGGGCCGCGGTACCAGGCGCTGCTGGGCGGGGCCGAGCTGGTGTGGCTCGATGACTCGAGCCACTTCACGCAGGTCGATTCGCCCGAGCGGACGGTCGAGGAGATTCTGGCGTTTCGCGCTCCGCTCAGGGCGTGACAGTTTTCCCCGCTCAGGGTGAGCGGAGTCAGTATTGCGCGCCGCTGTGAGCGCCGAGCTTCTGTGTCGCGGTGCTCCACGTCGCGTCTCTATCGGACCCCGACCAGTGCAGCGCGATGCTGCCGCCGCGGCTGAGCTCGCCGACCGCGGCCATCGCGTCGACGTGCGCCTTGCTCATCACGAAGCTGTACATCGCGGCCTCGTCTTCCCAGACGGTCAGGGTGCGCGCGGTGTGGCAGTGCTCCGAGAAGGTCAGCTGCATCGCGACGAGGCCCTTCTGGTTCGTGAGCTGCATCGAGATGGGCGCCATCAGCTGCGAGAACTTCTTCTCGGCGGCCTCGCCGCTCGGCTGGCGCAGGTACGTGCTGCTGATGGCGTACGGCTTGCCCG
>JAEUJP010000103.1 GCA_016793725.1 Myxococcaceae bacterium
GTGGCCTTGGCGCCGCGCGTGAACCGCTGGTCGTCGCCCACCCGCCGTCGTTCGGCGAAGGAGCGTGCGGTTGTCGCAGCAGGTTCTCTGGCAGCGGTCAGTGGCGGCGCCGGCGCAAGATGGCTGCCGCGAGCAGCAGCAGCGGCAGCGGGTCGGTCGTCGTGCAGCTGCACCCGCCGGCGATCTGGCCGGGGCCGCTGCCCCCGTCGATCGGCATCACCCCGGCATCGGCAGGAGCGACACCTGCGTCGACGGGCGAGCCAGCGTCTTCGACAACGCCAGCATCGACGATGGACCCGGCATCGACGCCCGCATCGACGACCGAGCCCGCATCCACGACCGAGCCCGCGTCCATCACGCCCGCATCCACGATCGCCGGCACGCACGCCCCCGCACTGCACGTACCCGGGCTCAGCACGAACGCGCCCGCATCGCTGCCGACCCAGGCGGCCCAGACGGTCGAGCCGGCCCAGATCTCCCAACCGCCGTCGGGCTCGCGGTTCGTCTCCCACGCGACGATCGTGCGCGTCCCGTCCCACGAGGCCGCCGGCTGCAGCTCACCGACGACGCAGCTGCTCGACCCGATGGGGCTCTACCTCGGGCCGGGCGGCACGAGCTCGGCCGGAGCGACCCCGGCGTGGGACGGCCAGGCCTGGGTGATCACGTCGACGTACTCGACGGGCGTCGGCACCAGCGCCATCGCCGTGCGCCGTGTCGCGGCCGACGGCGTGCTGCTCGACGCCGCGCCGTTCGTCATCTCGGAGCAACCTGGTGCTGGCGCTGCCGGCCGAGCACGACGAAGACGATGAGCCGGCGCACGAACCCTGCCGTTCGAAGACGCCGTTTCGCCGACGGCTGGATCACTGAAAACGAAGAAGCCGGGCACCCCTTGGAGGAGCACCCGGCTTCGGTTCGTCACATCGCGAATGGGCCTACTTCTTCTTGCCCATCAGGTCGCCGAGGCGCGCCTTGGCGCCTTCGGCCTGCTTCTTCAGGTACTCGCGGTAGTCATCTTCACCCTCGTGCAGCAGGGCCTTCATCGACAGGGCGATCTTTCGATCTTGGCTGTTGATGTCGATGATCTTCACGTCGACTTCCTGGCCTTCGTTCACGACGTCGCGGGGCGACTCGACGCGCTCTTCCTTCATCTCTGAGACGTGCACGAGACCTTCGATGCCCTGCTCGATCTCGACGAACGCGCCGAAGTCGGTGACCTTCGTGACCTTGCCCTTCACGCGCGAACCGACGGGCGTACGCTCGCTGAGCGTCTCCCACGGGTCTTGCTGGAGCTGCTTGATGCCGAGGCTGAACCGCTCGTTCTCGACGTCGATGTTGAGAACCACCGCCTCGACCTCATCGCCCTTCTTGTAGAGCTCGCCCGGGTGCTTGACCCGCTGCGTCCACGAGATGTCGCTGACGTGCACCAGACCGTCGACGCCCTCTTCGACGCCCACGAAGATGCCGAAGTCGGTGACGTTGCGAACCTGGCCCTTGATGACCGAGCCGATCGGGTACTTGTCTTCGAGCAACGTCCACGGGTTCTGCTCGATCTGCTTCATGCCCAGCGCGATGCGCTTGGCCTTCGGGTCGATGTCGAGAACCACCGCCTCGACCTCTTTGCCCACCTCGAGCACCTTCGACGGGTGCTTGACCCGCTTCGTCCACGACATCTCGGACACGTGCACGAGACCTTCGACGCCCTGCTCGATCTCGATGAACGCGCCGTAGTCGGTCAGGCTGACGACCTTGCCCTTGACGCGCGTACCGACCGGGTACTTCTCGTCGGCGCGGTGCCACGGGTCTTCTTGAATCTGCTTCAGGCCCAGCGACACGCGCTCGGCGGTCGGGTCGAACTTGAGCACGACGACGCGAACCTCGTCGCCCACGTTGAACATCTCGCTCGGGTGGCCGATGCGGCCCCACGACATGTCGGTGATGTGGAGCAGGCCGTCGATGCCGCCCAGATCGATGAACGCGCCGTAGTCGGTCAGGTTCTTCACCTGGCCCTTCATCACGGCACCTTCCTTCAGGTTCTTGAGCGTCTCTTTCTTCTGCTCTTCGCGCTGCTTCTCGAGCAGCACCCGGCGCGACAGCACGATGTTGCCGCGCTTCTTGTTGAACTTGATGACCTTGAACTCGAACTCTTTGCTCAAGTACTGGTCGAGGTTGCGCACCGGCCGAATGTCGACCTGCGAACCGGGCAAGAACGCCTTCACGCCGATGTCGACCTGAAGACCGCCCTTCACGCGACCCACGATGATGCCCTTGACGATCTCATCGCGCTCGCACGCGGCGCTGATCTCGTCCCAGATGCGCATCTTGTCGGCCTTCTCTTTCGAGAGCACCACCATGCCCGTGTCGTTCTCACGGCTCTCGAGCAGCACCTCGACGGTGTCACCGGCTTTGAGCGTCACCTCGCCCTTGGCGTTGGTGAACTCCGCAATCGGCACCTGGCCCTCGGACTTGTAGCCGATGTCGACGACTGCGTATTCCTTCGTCACCTGAACGACGGTGCCCTTGACGATTTCCCCCTCTTTGAGGAGCCCTTCACCACCGCGCTCCTTGAGCGAGGCCTCGAACATCGTCGCGAAATCTTCTTCGTTCTCGAGGCCCTGCTGATTCACGTTCGGCTGCATGCGATTGAGTTGTCCTGAACACTGCGCCCCCTGGGTTGGTGCTTCACACACGCGGGGAGTGGCGTGAGGGGGCTGGCCTTAGGCCGGTTTACGAGGCTTTGTCCAGCCGGAGGTAGAGCGGCGCCAGCATCGGGTCGTTGATGCGCGCTCCGTACACCTCTTCGCCCAGCAGAAAGACCGCCTGATCGAGGTAGTCCTCTGCGGCCTGCACTTCCTCTTCTTTCGCCGCCACCTGCTTGTCGAACGCTTCCATGCGCTCGTCGTGCTCGGCCTTGCGCGTCTCGGCCTCGTCTTCCATCTCGAGCAGCCGCTTGTGCGCCAGAATGCCCTGCGCGCCCGGCTGCCCCGGCCGCGGCGTCAGCAGCGTCTCGAACTCGAGCTCCATGTCTTCGATGTTGCGCTGCTTGCGCATCAGCTGGAGCCGCGTCTTCTTGATCAGCTCCCGCGACATGTTCACCTTCTGAACCTCGTGTGACTCGCGCAGCTCGAGATCTTTGTGGCGCTCTTCGGCGCGCTTCTGGTTCACCCGCTCGTAGCGGAGCGTCGCCTTCGCCGACGAGATCTTCTTGCGCAGATCACGCGAGCGCACCTCGATGCCCGCCACCGCCGCCCGCCACTTCTTCACGATCTCTTTCTGCTCGCCCCGCTCGGCCTCTTGAGCGTCGAGAAAGTCTTGATACGACGCGTCTTCGGCGTTCAGCTCTTCTTCGAGCGCCTTCAGCTCGTCGCGCTGCGCCAGCACCACGTCTTCGGCCTTGAACACCCGATCCATCGAGCGGGGGCAGTTCGGCTTCTCGGCCAGCCGCTCGCGCGCGAGATCACCCAGCTCGAAGATGAGGTCGTTGTAGGACTCTTTGGCCATGCGTGACCCGCCATTTTCTACTTTCGCAACCGGCGCACCAGCCCAAAACCGACCACCGTCGCGATCGCCCCGCCCACGAGGCCCCACACGACCAGGCTCTGCACGTCGGGCTCCGCCGCCTTGGGCGGTGACCGCGTCAGGTGCACCGTTCTCGAGTCGCCCTTCGCCACCTGGTTGCCGAAGATCACGCGGTAGTTCGACGGCAACACCATCAGCCACTTGAACTCCTGGCTCAGCTCGCCCCCGGGCGGGCATTCGTACTTCGCGGTGAGCGCGACGAAGCCCGGCTCGATCGACGCACGCTCTCGAGAGCGCGTGCACGGGCTCAGCTTCGCCTGCTCCCACACGCCGAGCTTGAGCGCCTCGGCGCGCGCGTCGAGGTCGGCTTGCGTGAGCTCACCGTCGCCGTCGGCGTCGATCGGCGCGAGCATCGCCAGCGTGTCGGCCGTCATCGTGACGGTCTCGACCCTCGTCGCTTCGTCGAACGTGACGACGATCTCGTCGGCCACGTGACCGAGCAGGAGCATCGCAACGGCGGCTGGCACCGGCACACACACTGGGCTGAAATATCTCCCCTGTCACCCGTGGGGGGCGATATTGCTTGTACCTCGAATGTCGCGTGCAGCGAGGAAGCTGAAGGTCGGGGTCACGGGCGCAAACAGCGATCTCGGGCGCCTCTTGATCCCGCGCCTCGCCGCCGACCCACGCGTCGGCGAGCTCGTCGTGTTCGACGTGGCGAAGCCCGAGGGCGTAAAAGCGACGTTTCGCCGCGTCGATCTGACCAAGGTCGGCCGCGACGCCGACGTCAGCCACGCGTTCGAGCAAGAGCAGCCCGAGGTCGTCTACCACCTCGCCTTCGCCGGCACACGCGTGCACCGCGCCGACATCGCGCACGAGCTCGAGGTGATGGGCTCGATGCACGTGCTGACCGCCGCCGCGCGCGCGAAGCCCGAGCGGCTCGTGGTCGCCTCGATGACGGCCGTCTACGGCGCCCGCGCGCAGGCCCCGGCGGTGCTCACCGAAGACGACGCCCTGCACGGCTGCCCCGGCAGCCGCTTCATCAACGACAAGGTCGAGGTCGAGCGGCAGTTTTCGGCCTTTCGCGACGCGAACCCCCGCATCGAGACCGTGGTGCTGCGCTTCGCGCCGCTGGTCGGGCCGACCAGCGACAACCCGGTGACGCGCTGGCTTCGCACCGGCGTCATTCCGACGCTCATGGGCTACGACCCGCTGTGGCAGGCGATTCACGAGAACGACGCCGCCGAGGCCCTGCAGCGCGCGCTCGTGTGCCCGGCCGGCGTGTACAACGTCGCCGCCGACGGCGTGATGCCGCTGTCGGGCCTCATTCGCCAGGCCGGCTCACGCGGTGTTCCCCTGCCGGGCCCCGTCTTGCGCACCGTCGTCAGCGCGCTCGAGAGCGTCGGCCGCACCAGCGTGCCCGACGCCCTGCTCGACTACCTGCGCTACAGCCTGGTCGCCGACGTCTCGCGTGCGCCCGCCGCGCTCGGCTTCTTGCCGCGGTACTCGATGGCCGAGGCGCTGTCGTCTCTGCAGGAGGCCCGCGCGTGAGTGACGGCAAGCCGCCCCGGGTGCTGGGCAACGACCCCTTCAAGCGGGTCGCTCCGAAGGCGGCTCCGGCCGCGCCGGCGGCACCCGAAAAGCCACCGGCCGACCAGCTGGCCGAGGCGCTCGCCGAGAAGATCGCGAACGAGCCGCCCGCCTCGCCCGGGCGCCCGATTCCCCGCCCGGTGATGACGCCGGTGCCTCCGAAGCCGGCCTTGCCGAAGCCTCTGCTGCCGAAGGCCGTGCAGCCGAAGCGTGAGGCGCCGAAGCCGCCGCCTCCGCCGAAGATCGTGGTGCCGAAGCCGAAGACGGGTGACGGCACTCCGGCGCGGCGCGCGGTGACGTCGTTCGCGTCGTTCGCGGCCGACCCGCCTCCGCCGCAGCCGAAGGTGACGGTGCCCGAGCGGCCGAGCGGGCGCCCTTCCGCCCAGACGCTGCAGCCGGTGCCGTCGCCGCCGGTGTTCGAGCCGGTGCCGCACGCGGCCTCGCCCGAGGCGCGCCACGCCCCGCAGCCGCACGACGGTTCGCCCGAGCTGAAGGCCGAGTTCACGGCGCACGACACGTCGCCGGTGGTCGTCGAGCTGCTCGAGCCGGGCCGCGCGACGCCGCATGCGGGCTCACCGGCGGTCGTGCGCGAGCTGAACGATCACGAAGCCGTGCCGCACGAGGGCTCGCCTGAGGTGGTGGGCGGTCGCGTCACCGAGCTGTCGGTCGCGTTCGAGGCGGCGCGCGAGGTCGGTGAGGGGCTCGCGAGGCCGCTGCTGGCTGCCGCGACCGGCATGGCGCGGGCGGCGAAGGCGGCGCTGGGCTTCGGCTCGAATGGCCCCGTCGACACGTGGGGCAAAGACGCGGCGCTGTCGAGCTCGCTGCAGCCGCTGGGCGACTTCCTCTACGACACGTACTTCCGCGTGACGGTCGAGGGCGCCGACCAGGTGCCGCAGGGGCCGTGCATCATCGTGGCGAACCACTCGGGCGCGCTGCCGCTCGACGGGCCGATGCTGCACTACGCGCTCCAGCGCGAGCGGCGCGATCTCGAGTCGGCGCGCTGGCTCGTCGAAGACCAGGTGTTTCATGCCCCCGTGCTCGGCGTGCTCATCAACCGCATCGGCGCCGTGCGGGCGCACCCCGAGAACGCGGTGCGCCTGCTCGAAGAGAACCGCCCCGTCATCGTCTTCCCCGAGGGGTTTTTGGGCATCTCGAAGCCGTTCACGCAGAAGTACCAGCTGAAGCGGTTCGGCCGCGGTGGCTACGTGAAGCTCGCGCTGAAGATGCGGGTGCCGATCGTGCCCGTCGCGATCGTCGGCGCCGAAGAGTCGATGCCGCTGCTCGCGAAGATCCCCGCCGGGCCGCTGGGGCTGCCGTACCTGCCGCTGATGCCGCCGCCGCTGCCCGCGCGGTGGCGCATTCGGTTCTCAGAGGCCGTGACGCTGAGCGGCTCGCCCGAAGATCTCGCGTACGTGCAGGAGCAGAACGATCTCGTGCGCGACACCATCGCCGGCATGTTGGCGTCGCTGCTGGCCCGCTGAGCGCCCGACGGCCGACAGGGGGCGGTGAGTGGGTCGGCGCCGGTGCTCGGCGACACCCTTGCGACTCGCACCTGCGCTCGCCGTGCGCCCTGCCCGCTTCGGCCGCCTGCGGCGACCGACGACGCCACGCACGGCCGCCACGCTCTTGGCCACGAGCGGCGTGGTGCCGCAGGTCGCCGTGCGGGCGTGGCTTCTGGTTGCAGTGAACCGGTTGGGGCCGGTCATCTGCAACCCGAACCGCCGCCGCCTCATTCTGTGTGCACAAAACCGGCTGGGCCCGGTCTGATGCACACAGAACGAGCTCAGCGCCCGAGGCTGCGCGGCTTCTGTCAGCAGAAAACCGGCTGGGCCCGGTCTATTGCTGACAGAACGCCACGGCGCTGCACTGCCGTCGAGGTCGGCATCGCGCAGGTGAATGCCAGCTGTCTCTCTGCCGGCAAGTCGTGCCCACGACGGAGCGTGCGGTCGTCGCAGCAGGCTCTCTGGCAGCGGCCCGAACGAAGCGCCGTCGCGCCTCAGGCCGAGCACACCCGATTGCGCCCGTCGTTCTTCGCCGCGTACAGCTGCGTGTCGGCAGCGCGAACGAGATCAGACGCCTCGTACGACGGCGTCGCGAGCCCCGCGACGCCGGCCGAGATCGTCACCGGTATCTCTTGCTTGTCGAACTCGAACTTCTGCTTCTCGATGAGCTTCCGAATCTTCTCGGCGAGCGCGACGCCGCCCTTCAAGTCGACCTCGGGCAAGAGCAGCGCGAACTCTTCGCCGCCGTACCTCGCCAGCATGTCTTCACGCCGAATGCGCGTCTTGATCGCCGACGCCACGTGCTTCAGCACGTGATCGCCCGCCAGGTGCCCGTAGCTGTCGTTGATCTGCTTGAAGTGATCGATGTCGACCATCACCAGCGTCAGCTCGCGCGAGTACCGGTGGCACCGCGAGATCTCACGCTCGACCGCCTCTTCGAAGTACCGCCGGTTGAACACCTGCGTGAGGCCGTCGACGGTCGTCAGCCGGTAGATCTCGTCGTGGTACGCCGACTCGATGTTGCCGCCGGCGATGAACTTGAAGATCGTGCGCCCGATCTTCACCAGATCGCCGTTTCTCAGCTGCATCTCTGAGCCGATCATCTCGTCGTTCACGTACGTGCCGTTCGTCGAGCCCAGGTCTTTCACCAGCACCTTCGCCCCCGAGATCACGAACCGCGCGTGGTTGCGGCTGATGGCCTCTTGGTCGACCTGAATGTCGGCCTTCGACGAGCGCCCGACCACGGTCGTCTCTTTCATCAGGTCGTACTTGCGACCGAGATCGAGCCCATGAATGACGACGAGCGCCGCGTCACGGTTGACGGGGCGCTCGGAGATCTTCGAGATGACCGTGACGACGGTCTTCGTTTTCGCCATGAAACGGAGGCTCAGCCTAGCAGAGCCTCCGCTTCGAGCCAGCTCACTGAATCGTGAACGTGCGCTTCGACTCGACGCCCGGAATCAGCGCCGCGCCGTTGAAGTCGACCAGCGTCGCCGTCGCCTCGACCATGCCCGTGCAGCCGGCCGGCAGCGTCACGCTGACTTCGCCCTTGTCCATCGCCGAGTACATCTTGCTCTCGGCCATGCCGCCCGCGCACCCCGCGCCCGTGAAGGTCACCTTCACGAAGCCGTCTTCCATCTGCGTCGCACCGATGCGGAAGCTCTCGACCACGAGCACCATCGCCGAGCCGGCGCCGACGCCGGTCATGCCGGCCGCAGGCGTCTTCCACGAGATCGTCGGCCGCGCGTAGTCGATGAACGAGAACGCCGTCGTGTGGTCGGTGATGCTGTCGCCGCGCGTGTTGCTCGCCTCGACGAGGCTCGCGTACGGCAGCGTCGTGCCCGGCGCGCCGGCCGGGTCAGCCGCCAGACGAATCGTCTGAACGAGCATCTGCGAGCGCAAGGTCGCACCCGCGTTCGCGAACGTGCGGTCGGTCGTGCCACCCGGAACCTGCGGCAGCGCAAAGCCCGTGGTCGCCACCTTGTTCGGGTCAGCCAACACGACCCAGCGGTGGTCGAAGTTGTCGCTGAACGCGACGCGAACGGCCGTCGTCGGGTTCGACGTCGTGGTGAAGCCGGGGATGCGGAAGCCGCGCGCCGGAATTGTGTTCACCGTCACCGCCGCGTAGTTGTACTTCGCGCCCTCGGGCATCACGGGGAAAGGGCCCGCCGCCTGCAGGTCGAGAATGTTCGCCGGGGTCGCGCCGGTCGGGTCGAACACCAGCTTGTTGTTCGGCGGCCGCACGAAGAGACCCGACGTCGCGATACCCGCCGACGAGTCGCTGAACGACTTGAGCGAGACACCGAGCGCGAGCACGCCGTACTCGGCACCTTCGATGCCGTGGTGCGTCGGCGCCATGCGCAGCTGCGCGTGGCCAGCCCCCGCGGGAATGCCCATGACCGCGTCGGTCTTGTCATCGATCGGCATGGCCGTGTTCAGCGCGACACCGAGGCCGAGCGGCACGACGCCGCGGCCGGGCACGTTCGCGCCGCCGAGCAGCACGACGCCATCGACGTACGCGTTGCGGTAGCGCGGCAGCGTGGGGATCTTGTTCACGAAGTTGAACGCGAGCGGAATCGCGCCCGGAGGAGCGAACGCGTGATCCTGCTGCTTGAAGTCGGCCGTGCCGGCGTCGGCGAACTGCGGCACCCCGTTCGGGTCGAGCGGCGTGTCTTTCAGCGTGAACTCGACGTCGCGAACCACCGACGAGTTGAACTTGCGGAAGATCGGCAGCACCCGCGCCAGCACCACGTCGAACTTGATGTTGTCGGTGCCGCCGGCGAACGCGTCGATCGGCAGATCGCCCAGCGGCACGTCACCCGCCAGCGCCCAGCCCGTGCGCGTACCGCACGTGCCGGCGTTGATGCGCGTCTCGTTGTCGGCGAAGCCCGTACACACGCCCGCGAGGCCCTGAGCCGCGATGTTGCCCTTGATCGTCTGCTCCGAGAAGCCGATGTAGACGCCGGCAGGCAGCGGCACGCCCTTCTGGTCGATCGCGTTGCCGATCTTCACGTCGGTGGGCACCGAGTTGCCGAGCAGCTGCGTCAGCGAGAGATCCGTGATCGA
>JAEUJP010000306.1 GCA_016793725.1 Myxococcaceae bacterium
CAGCTGCGGCGCAGACCACTCGGTGGCCGACATGGGCCTGATGCTCGCGGGCAAGGCGGGCGGCTACTTCCGCACCGGCCGGCACCTGAACTTCAACACGCGCGCGAACGGGCAGCTGCAGCCGCTGCAGTACCAGACGACCGCGTCGACCCATAACGTCTACACGTCGATTCTGAACGCGTTCGGGTACCCCGACACGAACTTCGGCGACACGAACTACTACGTGCCGGGCGCGTTGCCCGGCCTCACCTGAAACAGGGCCGCGCGGGCGCGGGCGTCGCGGCAGGCGCTGCCGCCGCGCTCGAGCGCGTGGCACAGCACCGGGCGATCTTCGTAGACCGCGCAGACGAACTGGTCGGGCGTGGGGTTCGTGAGCGCCGCGCAGCGCCCCTTCGTCATGCGCATGTAGCGCTCGGCTTCGGCGGGGCGCCCGACGCTCGCGGGGTGCTCACCCACGGGCTCGGCGACCAGCTCGGCCACGCGCGCTGCGCCCAGCTTCTCGGCGTCGTGCCAGAACACCTGCACGTAGTCGCGCTTGCCCGAGCAGCAGGCACCACACGCCACGCACTCGACGTCGAAGTCTTCGCTCAAGGGCAGGTCATAACCTCGTCGCGACCTTACCGCCCGTGAGTCTCGATTCGCCGTGCAGCAAAAAGGTCAGGAAAAGGTAACGCCCAGGTCGGCCTACACGCAGCTCCTGACCGGGGCGCCCGTGACCCAGGGCCATCGACTCACCGAACACGCCGTCGGGCCCTGCGAGGCGCGCGGTCACCGACCACTCGCCCTCACCTTCGAGCGTGATGCCCTCGACGGCGGTGACGTCGCCCCCCAGGTCGACGCGCAGCGAAAACGTGCCCCGCGCCGGAGGCGTGAAGAGCGGCCAGCTGCGCGCTTCGCCCGCGCCGTGTGCGAAGAGCTGGCCCGAGTGCGCGACGAGCGTGACGGCCGGCCACGCCGCGGGGAGCGTGCCCACGTGTGACCATGGCCCCAACGTGCCGTCTGAACCGACCGACGAGACGAGCACGTCGCGCAACCCCCCACCACCCGCAACGTAGAGCATGCCGTCGCTCGCGACCGCGCCCACGCCGGGCCGCGGGCCAGGCAGCCCTTCGACCCGCCGCCACGCTTCGGCCTGCGTGCCCGTGACGTAGACGTCGCCCGCGCCGCCGAACGCGAAGAGCCACGCGCCCGAGAGCGCCAGCCGCTCGACGCCCGCCGGCGCCGACCACTCGGCCCAGGCGCCGCCCACGAGCGCGAAGACGGTGCGGCCCTCGGCGACGAAGCTGCCCGCCATCACCGGCGTCGCGAGCGCTCTCGGCAGCGCGGGCAGCTCGACCCACTCGGTGACCGGCAGCGCCCCACGCCACACGCGCGTGCCGGCGACCGCGAAGAGCGCGGTGGGCGTCGCGGCGGCGGCCTGCACCGCCTCGGGCAGCGACGGGCCCGGGCTCACCTCGCCGCCCGCGCCGAACGTGTAGGCCCCGGCAGCCGCCGTGGTCGAAGGTGGCAGCACGGTCGCGGGGCGCGCGGGGCCCAGGCGGCCGCGGCCGTGCAGCTCCGAGGTGAACGACCAGGGCTGCGGGTTGCCGTCGTAGCCGGCGACGGTGACGAGCCTGCCGCCGAGCAGCGCGAGCTGGGCGCCGCGCGCCGGGTTCGGGTGGTTGAGCAGCGCGGCGAACGGGCCGACGCCGCCATCGCCGAAGAGCGGCGCCGCGAGCAGCGACGGCGGGTAGGTGCTGCAGAACGAGCCTCCCATCGTCTCGTTGCAGCCGTTCACGACGTAGAGCGTGTCGTCGTAGACCGCTGCGCTCACGCGCCCGCGCTGCTGCGGCAACCGCGCCGCCACCGACCACTGCGACACCGTGCCGTCGGGCAGCAGCGCCGCCTGCAGCACCCGGTCGGAGTACAGGCCGTAGCCGCCCGCGCCCTGCCCGCCCACGGCGTAGAGGTTGCCGCGCCACTCGACGAGCGCGTGCCCCCACAGGCCCGCGTCGCCGGGCAGCGCCGTCACCGGTGAGAGCGGCGACAGGCCGCCACCGTCGAGCTCGATGTTCGTGCGCCAGACCTCGCGCCGCGTCGGGCCGTAGCCGATGACGCCGCCGGCCGCGTACAGCGCGCCGTTCACGGCGCTGACGGCGAACCCCGAGACCTCGTCACCGGCGGCCAGCGACGGCTCGGGCCGCATCGCGCCGACGCCGCCATCGGCGAAGAACGGGGCCGAGTAGCTCTCTGAGATCGACAGGCAGTTGCCGGCGAAGTCGCGGCAGCCGTTCAACAGGTAGAAGCGGCCGCCCCACGCGGCGACGCCGAGCTCGGCGGTGGGCGCCGGCAGGTTGCCGGCGAGGCGCCAGGGGCCGAGCGCTCCGTCGGGGCCGGCCTCGGCGCGGAAGATGGTGTCGAGCACGCTGGAGTTGCGATGGCCGCCGGCGGTGTAGAGCGCGCCGTTCCACGCCACGAGCGCACCGTACTGGCTCTCTTCGGGCACGTTCGGGCCGCGCTGAAACGGCTCGGCGCCCGCGGTGGTGGTGAAGGCGCTCCACTGCTCGGCGAGCGTACCGCCGTCGGTGCCGCGGCCACCGGTGAGCTCGATCGCGCCGTTCACCTCGCGTGCGGCGGCCCCGTACAGCGCGCGGGGCAGCCTCGGCTGCGTCTGCCACGGCGTCCCGGTGCCGAGCGGCAGGCTCAACACCTCGGCGAGCACCTGGCCGCTGCCCTGGCGGCCGCCGATGACGTGCAGGGCGCCTCCGGCGACGACGACGGCGGGGCTCTCGCGCTCGGGCGTGAAGGCGGGGAGCGCGGTGAAGGCGCCGAGACCGCCATCGCTCAGCACGGGAGCCACGACCGGGGGACACGCGCCGGAGCACGAGCCGCCCGCGAGGTAGACGTGACCGTCGAACAGCGCGGCGCCGGCGCGCGCCCGCGGAGCCGGCAGCTGGCCCGCGCTGCGCCACGGCCCGAGCCGGCCCTCGCCGTTGAGCTCGGCGACGAGCACCTCGGCGCTCAGACCCGTCGCGGCCTCACCGCCGAGCAGGTAGACGCGCCCGCCTGCTGCGATCGCCTGGGCGGCGGTGCGTGGCGCGGCGAGGGCGGGCTCCTGCGCCCACTCGCCACCTTCGAGAGGGGCGCTGAGCACCTCGGCGAGCGGTGCGCCCGCTTCTGCGGTGCCGCCGATGACGAACAGCCTCCCGCCGGCGACCGCGGCGGCGACCTGCGAGCGCGCCGAAGGGAGCGCCGTGAACGCACCGGCGGGGCCGAGCACCTCGGCGGTGCCGGTGCCTCCGACGACGAAGCCGCCGGCGGCGGTGGCGCCGAAGCGCGGCGCGGTGACGGTGCCGGAGGCGGTGAAGGCCGAGAGGCTCGGGCGCACGGGGGTGGCAGCGGCGCCCTCGACCCCACCCTCGCTTGCGGCGTGCGCGAGCACGAGGTCGACGGCGCCGAACGTGCCGCGCACGGTGCAGACCTGGCGGTGGCAGACGAGGTCGCTGCGGCGGGCGTTGACGCAGTCGGCGTCGGCAACGCAGGCCCGGCCCTCGAGCTCGTGGGGCACGGGGAGACACGCGGGTGACAGCACGAGCACGGCGCACACGAGCCCTCGGGCGATCACGGGCGAATGCTACACTCGTTCGGCGAATGTGGTGGACGGCGATGACGCTCGTGCTCGGGGTGAATCCGCACCTCGACGAGGGCCGCAAGCTCTACGAGCAGCTCAAATACCCCGAGGCCGAGCAGCGGCTGAAGGTGGCGCTGCAGTCGCCGGCCAACACGGCCGAAGAGGCGGCCCAGATCTCTGACCTGCTGGCGCGCTCGCAGATCGCGCAAGGCCGGGCGGGCGACGCCGAGCGCACGTGGGCGCAGCTGCTCGAGAAGCAGCCGCACGCGGCAGACCCGGCGGGTGCGTCGCCGAAGATTCGCGACGTGTTCGCTCGCGCGAAGCGCAGCGTGTACCCGCAAGGGTTCGTGAAGCTCGAGAGGCGGCCCGCGGCGCCGGGGCGGTTCGAGGCCGACCTGCTCGACCCGTGGAACCTGGTCGCGACCGTGACGCTGGGGCCGGTGCAGCTGCCCGACGCGCGGCATTTCAGCGGTGCGCTGCCGGTCGGCACGACCTGGCTCGAGGCGCGCGGCGTCGACGGCGCGGTGCTCGCGAAGCTCGAGTGGGTGCACGCCGAGGTGAAGCAGTCGGTGGCGGTCGCGGGTGCGACGCCGATCGTCGAGGCGCCAGCCGGGCCGCCGCGGTGGCCGAAGGTCTTCACGGGCGTGCTCGCGGGCGGCGGGCTCGTCGCGGGCGGCATCTTCACGGCGCTGTCGCTCGTCGAGTACGGCCAGGTGCAGGCGTCGACCGACGCGGCGACGACGAACCTGCGCGACGCGCGGGCGCGAGACTGGGCGCTCGGCGCGGCGATCGCGTTCGGCGGCGCGCTGCTGTTCGCCGTGGTGACCGGCGTGCTGGCCTGGAGGCTCTGAGATGGGCGCGGCGGGGCTGCCCTTCGGCCGGTACCTGCTCGGCGACCGGCTCGCCGTGGGCGGCATGGGCGAGGTGTACGTCGCGGTGCAGCGGGGCATGGGCGACTTCGAGAAGCCGCTCGCGGTGAAGCTGCTCTTGCCGCACCTCGCCGAAGACCCGGCCGCGGTCGCCGAGTTCTTGAACGAGGCGCGGGTGGCGTCGCGGCTGTCGCACCCGAACGTGGTGCAGATCTTCGACGTCGGGCAGGAAGGCGGCCGCTACTACCTCGCGATGGAGCTCGTGCGCGGCATCTCGCTCTCGGGCCTGCTCGAGCGGCTCTCGGCGCGCGGCGAGCAGCTGCCCGCGTCGCTCGTCGGGTTCATCGCGCACGGGCTGCTCGACGGCCTGCACCACGCGCACGAGCTTCAAGACAAAGAGGGCAAGACGGTGGGGCTCGTGCACCGCGACGTGTCGCCGCACAACGTGCTGGTGTCGGTGAGCGGCGAGGTGAAGCTGTGCGACTTCGGCATCGCGCGCGCGCAAGACACGCGCTCGAGCACGCGCACCGGCGCAGTGAAGGGCAAGCCGGCGTACCTGGCGCCCGAGCTGTTCGAGGGGCTGAGCGCGAGCCGCAGCACCGACGTGTACGCGGCGGCGATCACCATCTTCCAGCTCGCGACGGGGCGGTCGCCGTTTCGCCGCGAGACCGACGCGGCCACGATGCGCGCGGTGATGACCGACGCGCTGCCGGTGATGGGGCGCGACGATCTGCCGCCCACGCTCGAGCAGGCCGTGAGCTGGGGCGCGTCGCGCGATGCGCTGCAGCGGGCGCCGACCGCGCTCGTGCTGCGTGAGGCGATACCGGTCACGTACGGCACCGGCGCGGCGCGCGAGCTGGGTGAGCTGGTGACCGCGATCGCCGCCGAGCAGGTGCAGTCGATCGAGAGCCGCGCGCAGCAGACGGCCCAGCTCGCGCGCACGTCGACGCAGCAGGCGACCGGCAGCGCGGTCGTGGTCGAGGCGCCGCCGCGACGGAGCCGACTGCCGCTGGTGGCGGGCCTGGCCGTGGTGGTGCTCGGCTTCGGCGCA
>JAEUJP010000043.1 GCA_016793725.1 Myxococcaceae bacterium
ATGCAGAAGGTCTTGTGCAGGTTCAGGTGGCAGACGTCGGGCCCGAAGTCGCCGGGCCGGCACAGGCCGACCTGGGCGTTCATGTTCGCACCGTCCATGTAGACCTGGCCCCCGTTCGCGTGAACGACGTCGCAGATCTCGCGCACCGCCTCTTCGAACACACCGTGCGTCGACGGGTACGTGATCATCAGCGCCGCGAGCTTGTCTTTGTGCTCGGTCGCCCGCGCCTTCAGGTCGGCGACGTCGACGTTGCCGTTCGCGTCGGTCTTCACCACGACGACGCGGTAGCCGGCCATGACCGCGGTCGCCGGGTTGGTGCCGTGCGCCGACTGGGGAATGAGGCACACGTCGCGCTGACCCTGCCCGCGCTTCTCGTGGTACCCACGAATGACGAGCAGGCCGGCGTACTCGCCCTGGCTGCCGGCGTTCGGCATCAGCGAGCAGCCGGCGAAGCCGGTGATCTCGTTCAGGTACGACTCGAGCTGCGAGAAGACCTCGGCGTAGCCCGACCACTGCGCGCCCGGAGCGAATGGGTGCATGCGGCTGAAGGCAGGCCAGGTGACGGGCTCCATCTCGCTGGTCGCGTTGAGCTTCATGGTGCACGAGCCCAGGGGGATCATCGAGTGCGTGAGCGACAGATCGCGCGACTCGAGCGTACGAATGTAGCGAAGCATCTCGCTCTCGGAGTGGTGCGCGTTGAACACCGGGTGCGTCAGGTAGGCGCTCTTGCGCCTCAAGCCCTCGGGTATCGCCGAGCCCGGCGCCGCGAGCTTCGCGGCCTCGAAGTCGACCTTGCGGCCGCCGGCGAACACCTGAACCAGCGTGTCGAGCTCGTCGGCGTTGACGGTCTCGTCGAGCGCGACGCCGAGCGTCGCGGGCCCGAGGCGCCGCAGGTTCATGCGCTGGCTGCGCGCCGCGATCTCGATGCCGTCGGCGATCTTCGAGTCGGCGACCTCGACCGCGAGGGTGTCGAAGAACGACTCGTGGCGCAGCTTGTGGCCGAGCTTCTTCAGGCCTGCCGCGAGCGTGCGCGCGAGATCGTGCACGCGGGTCGCGATGTCTTTGAGGCCCTGCGGCCCGTGGTACACGCCGTACATGCTCGCCATCACCGCGAGCAGCACCTGCGCGGTGCAGATGTTCGAGGTCGCCTTCTCGCGGCGAATGTGCTGCTCGCGCGTCTGCAGCGCCATGCGCAGCGCCATCTTGCCGGTCGCGTCTTGGCTCACGCCGATGATGCGGCCCGGCATCTGTCGCGCGTACTCGGGCTTCGTCGCGAAGAACGCGGCGTGCGGGCCACCGAAGCCCATCGGCACGCCGAAGCGCTGCGCGCTGCCGATGGCGACGTCGGCGCCGAGCTCGCCGGGCGGCGTCGTGAGGCACAGCGCGAGCAGATCGCACGCGACCGCGACCTTCGCGCCGCTCGCGTGCGCCTTCTCGATGAACGTGCGGTCGTCGAGCACACCGCCGTCGGTGCCGGGGTACTGAATGACCGCGCCGAAGATCTTCTTCTCGCCAAGGTCGAACGTCTGGTGATCGGCGACGATCACCTCGATGCCGAGCGGCTTCGCGCGCGTCTGCACCACGGCGATGGTCTGCGGGTGGCAGCGGTCGCTCACGAAGAACGCCTTGCCCTGCGAGTCTGAGGCAGCGGCGTGCAGCAGGTGCATCGCTTCGGCTGCGGCGGTGCCCTCGTCGAGCAGCGACGCGTTCGAGACGGGCAGCCCGGTGAGGTCGCTCACCATGGTCTGGAAGTTGAGCAGCGCCTCGAGACGGCCCTGGGCGATCTCGGCCTGGTACGGCGTGTACTGCGTGTACCAGCCGGGGTTGAGCAAGATGTTGCGGAGGATCACGCCCGGCGTGATCGTGTCGAAGTAACCACCGCCGATGAACGAGCGAAAGACCTGGTTCTTGTCGGCGATCGCCTTCAGCTCTTCGAGCACCTCGTGCTCGCCTGCCGCCTTCGGCAGCTGCAGCCCGCGGTTCAGTCGAATGCCCTTCGGCACGGTCTTGTCGACCAGCTCGTCGAGCGACGAGATGCCGATCACCTTCAGCATCTCTTCGGTGTCGCGGGAGTCGGGGCCGATGTGACGGCGGGGGAACGTGTCGACGTGCTCGAGCATGGCGGCAAGCGCCATAGCGAGCCGCCGCCGGTTCGTCTACTGGCAGTAGCCGAGCGGCCCGCACGTGCCCTGCGGGCAGCCGGCGACGGTGCAGCTCGGCCGGCAGATGCCGTAGCTGGGCGAGCCGCCGTCAGCCAGCACCAGCGCTCCGCACACGTAGCCACCGCGGCACGTCGACTGCCCCATGCGGGGGCCGGGGCAGCGCTCCCAGCAGTCGTTCGAGATGCACACGTCGGTGCCGTTGCAGCTCAAGATGAAGCACGTGTCCTGGCAGTAGCCGCCGGGCCACGAGTTGCCGGTGTTGCAGCCGCCCGTCACGCCGCCGAGCGTGCAGTCGTTGCTCGTCGCGCACGGTGAGCCGGCGTAGGTGTCGCCGACGAAGCTGCACTGGCCTGCGGTGCACGCCTGCCCGTTGCTGCACGCCGCGCAGAAGTTGCCGTTGCGGCCGCACGCCGCGGGTATCGGCGCGCCGTTGCACGCGCTGCCGGTGCAGCACCCGTTGGTGCAGGTGTTCGGGCCGCAGCTCATCGCGCCGCCCCCTGCGGTGCCGCCGCTGCCACCCCCCGCGGTCGCGCCACCGCCGGCCGTGGCGCCACCGCCGGCCGTGGCGCTGCCGCCGCCCGCCGTCGCGACCTGACCGCCGCCGGCCGTGCCGACAGAGCCGCCCGCCGTGCCGACGGAGCCGCCAGCCGTGCCGACGGAGCCGCCAGCCGTGCCGACGGAGCCGCCAGCCGTACCGACGGAGCCGCCAGCCGTACCGACGGAGCCGCCAGCCTCACCGCCCGCGGTCGCGCTGCCACCCGCGCTCGACGCCGGCACACACGCGCCGGCAGCGCACGACTGGGAGCCGGGGCAGGCAATGCACGTCACGCCCGAGACTCCGCACGCGAGCGCGTCGGTGCCGGGGTTGCAGACGCCGCCGGGGTCGCAGCAGCCCTTGCAGTTCACGGGCGTGCACGGCCCGTACGGAGCGGGACCGTTGCACGAGAAGACGAGGAGCATTGCGAGCGCGCGCTTCACCGCTGGCCAACCCCCGAAGCGCACACGGTGCGCAGGTTTACTTCGAGGTGCTGAGGAGCTTCTGGTAGGTGCCCGAGTCCATCAGGGCGTCGAACTCGGCGGTCGAGCCGACCTCGACCTCGATGATCCACCCGCCGGCGTACGGCTCGGAGTTCACCTTCTGCGGGTTGCCCGACAGATCGTCGTTCACCTTCACGACCTTGCCGGTGACGGGCGAAAACAGATCGCTGACCGCCTTCGTCGACTCGATCGTGCCGAACCGCTCACCGGCCTTCACCTCGGCGCCAATCTTGGGCAGCTCGACGTAGACGACGTCGCCCAGCGCCTCTTGCGCGTGATGCGTGACGCCGATGGCGATCGTGTTGCCCGACTTCTTCGCCCACTCGTGGTCCTTCGTGTACTTCACGTCGTTCGGGTACATGGGTCACCTCTTGTAAAAGGGAGTCTTCACCACGCGAGCCCCGACCGGCCGCCCGCGAATTTCGACCTGAAACACAGAGCCCTCGGCCGCGAGCGCCGTCGGCACGTAGCCGATGCCGACCGCCTTCTTCACCGACGGCCCCATCGTGCCGCTGGTCACCTCGCCGACCTTCTGCCCGTCTTTCAAGATCGGGTAGTGCGACCGGGGGATGCCGGCCTCGGTCAGCTCGAAGCCGACGAGCTTGCGCTTCACCCCTTCGGCCTTCTGCTTCTCGAGCACGGCGCGCCCTACGAAGTCGCCCTTGTCCATCTTCACGATCCACCCCAGCCCCGCCTCGAGCGGCGTGTGCTGATCGTCGATGTCGTTGCCGTACAGCGCGTACTTCATCTCGGTGCGCAGCGAGTCGCGCGCGCCCAGACCCGCCGGTACGAGGCCGTCGCCCTTCCCCGCCTCGAGCACCGCGAACCAGAGCTTCTCGGCGTCTTTCGGCGGGCAGTACAGCTCGAAGCCGTCTTCACCCGTGTAGCCCGTGCGCGAGATGATGCACTCGACGCCCGCGACCTGGCCCGTCGTGAAGCGGTACGTCGCCACGCCGTCGAGCGGCTTCGAGGCGAGCTTCTGCACGATGCCGAACGCCTTCGGCCCCTGCACCGCGAGCTGCGCGAACTCGGCCGAGCGGTTCACCGGCTTCACGCCCTTCGCACGTTCGGTCATCCACCCGAAGTCTTTGTCGGCGTTGCTCGCGTTGACGCAGATGAGAATGTGCTCGGAGTTGAACCGGTAGGCGACGACGTCGTCGACGAAGCCGCCCTGATCGTTGAGCAGCCCGGCATAGACGGCCTGGCCGTCGGTGGCCTTCGCGAGATCGTTCGTGATGAGCGCGTTGGCGGTCTCGAGCGCGCCCGCGCCTTTGAACTCGACCTCACCCATGTGTGAGACGTCGAAGATGCCGGCGGCGGTGCGCACCGCCTCGTGCTCGGCGATGACGCCCGAGTACTGCACGGGCATCTCCCAACCGGCGAAGTCGACGAGGCGGCCGCCGAGCTGCTTGTGGGCCGCGTTCAAGGGGGTCTGCCGGGGTGCCATGCGGGGCACGCGTATACCGCGGCTTCTGCTATGTGACCACCACCGTGCAACCGGACTACCTCCACGGCCGCTGGGTCATCTCACCCGACGATTCGGCGGGCCTCACGCGCTTCGGCGAGCACGCGTTTCACTTCTCGCCGTGGGGCGACGCGATTCACAGCTTCATGGGGCCGCAGGGCATGCAGCGCATCGCGCTCTTGTGGCGCCTCGAGGGCGGCGAGCTGGTGACGACCGAGCCCGGCACCGGCCGCACCGAGCGCAGCGTCGTGGCGCCGGGCGCTGCCGGCAGCCTGCAGATCGGCGCAGAGCCGAACGCGACGTTCTACGTGAAAGACTCCGACACGCAGCCGTTCGACGTGGCCTCGCGGTCGTTCGCGTTCGGCGCGGCGGCGCTGCGGCACGGGCTCGGCCAGCTGGCGAGCGGGCAGGCGTTCGAGCCGTTCTTGCTGACGCTGCAGGCGGGGCAGCTCGACATCGCGCGGTTCCACTTCCCCACTCCCGAGGCGGCCGAAGAGGCGGCGAAGCAGAAGGCGCGCGAGCTGCCGGCGAACGCGGTGTCGTGCGCGTGGGTGTACGAGGGCTTCATCGCGAGCGTCGAAGATCAGGCGCGGTCGGCCGCGCTGATGGCGCTGGTCAGCGAGCGCGGCGAAGAGCACGCGCGTGTGTTCGCGCAGCGCTACCGTTACCGCCCGCTCGGCGAGGCGGTCGGGCCGATGGCGGTGACGGGGCAAAAGTTGGGGTGGCTCAAGTGAAGATTCGCAACCGGTTGAACCCGTCGAAGCCGTGCTTCTCGTTCGAGTTCTTTCCACCCAAGACGGCCGAGGGCGAGAAGAACCTGTGGGCGACGCTCGAAGATCTGAAGCCGCTCGAGCCGGGCTACGTGTCGGTGACGTACGGTGCGGGCGGCTCGACGCGCGACCGCACGGTGGGGCTGGTGTCGAACATCAAGCAGCGCACCGGCATCGAGGCGATGGCGCACCTGACGTGCGTCGGCCACACGAAAGAAGAGCTGATCGGCGTGCTCGACACGCTGCGCGACGCGAAGATCGAGAACGTGCTGGCGCTGCGCGGTGACCCGCCGAAGGGCGAGACCACCTACGTGCCGGTCGCCGGAGGGCTTCAGTACGCAAACGAGCTGGTCGACCTGATTCGCGAGCGCGAGTACCCGTTCTGCGTGGGCTCGGCGTGCTACCCCGAAGGCCACGTCGAGACGCAGTCGCGAGACAAAGACCTCGAGCACCTGAAGAAGAAGGTCGACGCGGGCGCCGAGTTTCTGGTGTCACAGCTGTTCTTCGACAACGCGTTCTATTTCGACTTCCTCGAGCGGGCGCGGCGCGCGGGCATCAACGTGCCGATCGTGCCGGGCATCATGCCGATCACGAACTTCGAGCAGGTCGGCCGGTTCATTCGGCTGTGCGGCGCGACCCTGCCGATGCGGCTGCAGCTGCAGCTCGAGAAGGTGAAAGACGACCCCGAGGCGGTGATGCAGCTCGGGGTGGCCCACGCGACCGTGCAGTGCGTCGAGCTGCTCGCGCGCGGCGTGCCGGGCATTCACTTCTACACGCTGAACAAGAGCCCTGCGACGCGCATGATCGTGACGGCGCTGAAGGGCGCTTCGCCGGCTTCACCCGCGTAGGCAGCCAGCGGCTTCAGCCGCGTGACCGCGCAGCAAGCGGCTTCAGCCGCGTGACCGCGCAGCAGTAACCGTATTGCTCATCAACATCGCGATGGTCATCGGCCCGACGCCCCCCGGCACGGGCGTGATGAACGACGCCCGCTCTCGCGCGGCTTCGAACTCGACGTCGCCCGAGAGCTTGCCGTCGGCGCCGCGGTTCATGCCCACGTCGATCACCACGGCGCCGGGCTTCACCCACTCGCCCTTCACCAGGTGACGCACGCCGACGGCCGCGACCACGAGCTCGGCGCGGCGCACCTCGGCGGCCACGTCGCTCTTGCTGTGACACACCGTGACCGTCGCCGAGGCGTTGATGAGCAGCGCCGCCATCGGGCGGCCCACGATGTTGCTGCGCCCGACGACCACGGCGTTCTTGCCGCTGCAGCTGAACCGAATCTCTTCGAGCATGCGCATCACGCCCGCGGGCGTGCACGCCACCAGGCCGGGGCGGCCCTGAAACAGGTTGCCCGCGTTCACCGGGTGAAACCCGTCGACGTCTTTTTCGGGCGCGATGGCCAGCAGCACGGCGTTCGAGTCGATGTGCTTCGGCAGTGGCAGCTGCACGAGAATGCCGTCGACCTTCGGGTCTGCGTTCAGCTTCGCGACGAGGGCGAGCAGGTCGACCTGGGTGACGGTGGCGTCGAGGTGGTGCTCCCACGAGCCGAAGCCGAGCTCTTCGGCGGTCTTCTTCTTCGAGGTGACGTACACCTTCGATGCGGGGTCTTCACCCACGCGCACCACGGCGATGCCGGGCGCGAACCCCCGCTTCGCCGCGATGGCCTTCGCCTCGTCGACGAGCCCTGCCCTCACCTTCGCAGCCAGCGCCTTGCCGTCGATCAGTTGAGCCGCCATGGGTGGGGCAATCTAATGTGCGGCCCAGGGCATGTTCGGGAAAATTCTCGGCGCCATCGCAGGAGTCGCCGTCGGCCTGCTCTTTCAGTCGGGCACGATGGCCATCTTCTTCGGCTGCGTGGGGCTCGTCATGGGGCACCTGCTGCTCGACCGCCAAGACGAGATACCGGCCGAGAAGCTGAAGAGCATCGAAGAGCTGGTGGGGCCCGGGTCTGCGCCGACCGAGCCGCCGCGCCGTCAGGTGCCGCGCACGAACCCCGACGCGGTGGTGGCGAAGCTGCTCTGCCCGCTGTTCGTCGAGGTGGCACGCGCTGACGGGCCGGTGGTGCAGCCCGAGGTGCGGGTGATTCGTGAGTACTTCCAGCACGAGCGGGGCTTCGGCGAAGAGGCGCTCGAGCAGGTGCGGCTCGCGCTGAAGGCGGCGCTCGCGGCGAAGCCGGCCGAGCTCGAAGGGGCGACGAAGAAGGCGCGGGGCAGGCTGACGCCGGCCGAGCGGCCGCTGCTCGTGAACGCGCTGTACGAGCTGGCGCTGGTCGACGGCGAGCTGAAGCGGGCCGAGTCTGACGCCATCAAGCAGATCGTGAGCGGCCTGAACCTGAGCGACGAGCAGCTGCAGCAGATCACGTCGATGCACCTGGGCAGCGGCGCGAAGCACTACGAGCTGCTCGGCCTCACGGAAGCCGCCAGCGACGACGAGCTCCGCACGGCGTACCGGCGGCTGGCGAGCGAGTTTCACCCCGACCGGTACGTGGGCAAGCCGAAGCGCGAGATCGACAACGCGGCGGCGCGTTTCCGAGAGGTCACCGAGGCCTGGGCGGAGCTGCGCAAACTGCGTGGACTCTGAGGGGCCCTCGTGGCATCAGGCCTTGGCAACGTGCCACGCGAGCTCATTGATCTGCACATCCACGTGGGTGGAGCCGTCGCTCCCCACATTCTCTGGTCCATCGCCCACAGCCAGGGCTTCAAGCTGCCGGTGAAGAGCTACTTCGAGTTCGTCGAGCTCATCACGGCGCGGCAAGACAAGGTCGGCTCTCTCGAGGACTACCTGAAGATCATGCACACCTGGACGGAGAAGATTCAGTCTTCGCCCACCGCCATCGAGCGCTCGGTCTACGAGGTGATCGGCAAAGAGTACCGCTCGAGCCGGGTCACGCAGATCGAGCTGCGCTTCAACCCGATGAAGCGCAACCTGAACAGCGAGCTCGACGTCGACCACATCATTCACGCGGCGCTGAGGGGTATGGATCGCGCCGTGCTCGAGTACGGCGTGCGCGCCGGCCTCATCTTCTGCCTTGCGCGAGAGTGGGACTACAAGCTCAACGCGATCATGGTCGAGAAGGCCATCAAGTACCGCAGCCGCGGCGTGTACGGCATCGACCTCGCCGGCACCGAAAAAGACGCGCTCGAGCTGAAGCCCGAGGTCGTGCCCGCCTACGTCGAGCTGTTCGAGCGCGCCCGCCACGCGGGGCTCAAGTGCACCGTGCACACCGGCGAGACCGCCGGCACGGGCGCCGAGGGCGTCGTCGCGGTCGTCGAGAAGCTGAAGCCCCACCGCATCGGCCACGGCATTCGCGCCGCCTACGACGAGTCGGCGATGAAGCTGCTCAAAGAGCGCGGCGTCGTGCTCGAGCTGTGCCCGACCTCGAACCTCTACACGCGCGCGGTCGACGGCATCGCCGAGATGAAGCACATCGTGCGGACGTTGTGGGATCGCGGCGTCAAGATCACGATCAACACCGACGGCCCGTACCTGCTCGACACCGACATGTCGAAAGAGGTCGAGCTCATCGAGTCGAACGGCATTCTCACGACGCAGCAGGTCGACCAGGCCATCGCCTGGGCACGCGAGAGCTCGTTCATCCCCCGGGTGTGAGGGGTGTACCGCTCGCTGCTGAAGCCCCTGCTCTTCCGCCTCGACGCCGAGGTGGCGCATCACCTCGGCATCGGCTCGCTCTCGCTGCTCGACGGCGCCGTGGGGCTCGCGAAGGCGCTGCGCGGGCCCGATGACCCGGCGCTCGAGCGCACCTTCTTCGGGGTGAAGTTCCCCAACCGCATCGGGCTCGCCGCCGGCCTCGACAAGAACGCCGAGGCGCTGGTCGGGCTGTTCGCGATGGGCTTCGGGTTCGTCGAGGTCGGCACCGTGACGCCGCGGCCCCAGCCCGGCAACGACAAGCCCCGCCTGTTTCGAGTGCCCGAGCATCACGCGCTCATCAACCGCATGGGCTTCAACAACGCCGGCGCCCAGGCGATGGCGTCGCGGCTGCGCGAGCTCGAGTGGCGGCCCGCGCCCGTCGGCGTGAACATCGGCAAGAACAAAGACACGCCGAACGAGCGCGCGCACGAAGACTACGCCGCGTGCTCGCGCGCGCTGGCACCGCTCGCCGACTATCTGGTCGTGAACCTCTCGTCGCCGAACACGCCGGGGCTGCGCGCGCTGCAAGAGCCCGAGGCCCTGAAGCGCATCTTGGGGGCGACGAAGGCCGAGGCTGGCGGCAAGCCGGTGCTGCTGAAGATCGCGCCCGATCTCGAAGACGAGGCCGTCGACGCCGCGATCGCGGTCGCGGTGGCCGAGGGTGCGGCCGGCCTCATCGCCACGAACACCACCATCGCGCGCCCGTTCATTCACCCCGAGGCGGGCGGCCTGTCTGGGGCGCCGCTGTTCTCGAAGTCGACGCACGTGCTGTCGCGGTGCCGGGGCCGGCTGCCGGCGATCGGCGTCGGGGGCGTGTTCACCCCTGAAGACGTGAAGGCGAAGCTCGAGGCCGGCGCGAGCCTCGTGCAGATCTACACCGGGCTCATCTACGACGGCCCGTCGCTCGTGAAGAGGCTCGTCAGCGCGACAGCCCCGCAGCGCTGACCGCCGCGGCGATGATGAAGACGTAGGCGAGCCCGCCGCACCCGCACAGCACGATCACCGGGGCCAGCACCGCCGCCACCGCCTTGCCCGCGCTCACCTTCTGCAGGTGCATCAGCGTGATGCAGCGCAACACCAGCGACCACAGCCCCATCACCATGAAGCCGCAGATGGGTATCAGGCCGAGCGCAAACGGCGCGAGCCCCAGCGCGTGTGCGCGCAGCGTCGCCGTGTAGCCGCCGATCTCGCGCTCGCCAGCGAGGTGCAGCACCAGGTGCTCGACGCCCGCCAGCCCGAACAGCGACACGATCTGAATACCGATCGCCAGCACGATGTAGAAGACGAGCGCCACCACCATGCCGACGCCGCCGAGCGCCATGCCCGGCCCGCCGAGCCCCTTCGAGCTCTCGTTCGTGGCGAACACCAGCGCGCCCACGATCAGCACCATGTAGAGCGCGAGCGTCGGCATGAAACCGACGAGGTTGCTGATGAGCGCGTACACCAGCGATGAGCCCACCGGGGCGTCGCGCGGCGCCGACTGCAGCGTCGCCGTCGGCTCGAGCATCAGCGCCTTGCTCGTCTGCCACCACGCCCGCATCAGCCCGAGCTGCTCGCGCTGATCCCACGGCAGCGTCGAGCGCGACCTGCACGTCACACAGTACATCTGGCCGTCAGGCGCCCGCTCGAGACAGGCCACGCAGTAGAACGTGCCGCAGCGCCCGCACGGCTGCAGCGCCGGCGTGTCTTTGTGAATCGCGCAGACCGCATCACCCGCGCGCGCGACCGGCTTCGGCTCGGCCACGAGCTGCGTGCCGCACGCCGAGCACTTGAAGGTACCAGCAGGGTTCGTGAAGCCGCAGACGGGGCAGGGCATGGGCGCCCTGCCCGACTATCACAGCACCGCTTGCCCGGCGATCGGCAGCAGCGTCACCTTCTTCGCGTCGATCACGCCATCTTTGCGCTTGAGCTCACTGAGCTCGGCGCGCACCGGCGCGAGCACGCGGCTCACCAGCTCTTCGGGCAGCACCTTCGCCGCCGCGCCATTCTTCTCGAGCAGCCCCTCGAGCTGGGCGCCGTCGAACGGCTCGACCTTCACCTCACCCGTGAGCTCGGCCCACGCCGCTGCAGACGCGAAGAGCCGCTGCGCCGTGAGCTCCGACAGCTTCACGCCGAACCGCGCGATCACCTGCGCCGGCGATGGGGCCAGCAGCTTGCTGAAGACGTCGCGCTGCCCCCTCACCCGCTGGAGCAGCGCCTCGCTCTCGCCGAGCTCTCGCCGCCATCGAAACGGCACGGGCTCGGCGCCGGGCACCTTCAGCGCCTTCAGGGGCCGTCGCCGGGTCAGCGCCTGCAGCGCCGCCACCTCGTCGTCGAGCGCGAGCCACGTGTCGCCGAACTTCGAGCCCGGCTCGGCCGCCATGCGCTCGACCTGGCGCTTCAGCTGCAGCGTCAGCGAGAAGCCCACCTGGAAGATCAGCTTCAGCGGGCGCTCGCGCAAGACCTCGGCGGCCTCGCCCGGCCTGCCGCCACACAGGTGCTCGAGCCCGAGGTTCAGCGTGTCGCGGGCCTGCTCAGACAGGCGCCGAATCGCCGCGGGGTCACCGGGCTCGGCGCCCTCTGCGACCAGCGCCGAGTTCACGAGGTACCGCACCTGCGCCTCGAGCACGTTGCGCTCGTGCGCGTCGAGGCCTGCGAACGCGCTCGCCACGAAGTTGTCTTGTGACGCCAGCGCCGGCGCGCCCGACGCGGGAGCGTACTTCGCCGGGTCGACCCACGCGAAGAGCTTCACCGCCTCTTCCATCGGGGGGAAGCCCATGTCTTGCAGCCGCGCCGAACGAAACTGGTAGGCGGTCTCTTCGAGCTCGCTGGGCAGCTCCCAGCGCACGGCCTCGAGAAAGCGCGACAGCTCGAACGGGCTCTGGGCCATCAGATCCATCGTGAGCTGGCGCAGGGC
>JAEUJP010000242.1 GCA_016793725.1 Myxococcaceae bacterium
TCTCGGCGCGCGAAGGGGCCCGTTCTTTGTGCCGCGCCGCGTGGCGCGTCTGAGTGACGGCCGCTGATTCGGCCGTTTTCGGCAGGGCCCGATGCACACCGGGCCGGGGTTGGGCGCGCGGGTGCGCCGACAAACCAGGTACCCCATTCAAGCGAGCCGTCAGGTGCACATTCCCACCCGCAAACCCGCCACCCCATACTTCATACCGACCGTCACCCCTTCGCCGCAGCCGGCGGCCATGCGCGCCGGGTTTTGCGCCGAGTCGTCGTTCGACGCCACGCCCGCCGTGCCGGCGAGCGCGGGGCAGCCGGCGGTCATTCAGGCCGTGCCGTACGCGAACGTGCGGCCGGGCCCGAGCACCGACGGCGCGCCGGTGGGCTCGTTCGCGAACGGCGCACAGGTCACCGTCGTCGAGCCACAGCCGCCCGGCGGTGGGGCCGGTTGGTCGTACGTTCGTGGCACCGGCCGAGACGGCCGCCCGCTCGAGGGCTGGGTCGCCGACGGCTGGCGGGGCATCGACCTCATCGCCGAGCCGGGCACGCCCCCGCCGGGCGGCCGCCCCGCCACCATTCGTGCGCCCGGGACCGCCAACGTGCGGCCCGGCCCCAGCGTCGACAGCGGCAGCCCGCTGGGTCAGTTCGCCGACGGGGCGCCGGTCGTCATCGTCGAGCCACAGCCGCCGGGGGGTGCTTCGGGCTGGGTCTTCGTGCGCGGCACCGGCACCGATGGCGCGCCGCTCGAAGGCTGGGTCTCGAACGGCTGGCGGGGCATCGACCTCGTGCGCGAGCCGGCAGAGACGGCGCCGCCCGCCCAGCCCCCCTCGAGCCCGCCGGCGCGGCCGGGCAACTTCGTGAACGGCAACTACACCGACCTCGGCATGCAGAACGGCCAGTGGGACGAGGCGGCCGCAGCCGCCGACCTCGATCGGCTGCGCGCAGCGGGCCTCACCAACGTGCGCATCTGGGCCGCGCCGCCCAGCGACGTTCAAGGCATGTCGAACCGGGTGGCGGCGCTGCTGCGGCTCGCCGAGCAGCGCGGCATCACGCTCACCATCGACCTCATCGACGGGCACAACAACACGCAGCTGTCGAGCTACGAAGGCGCGTTCACCGCCGAGCTGCGCCAGCGCATTCAGACCATCGTCTCGCAGAACGCGGGCGCCCGTAACGCCATCTGGTCGCTGGGCAACGAGCTGCAGGCGCCGGATCGCCCGCGCGACTTCGCGAACTGGTACAGCGGCCTCGTGGGCGAGCTTCGCCGCGCCGGCGCCCGCACGGTCGCCTGCGAGCTGGTGCCCGGCGCCTGTGGCAACGACCTCTCGAACCCCGAGGTGCAGTACGCCATGCGCACCCTCGCGCTCGCCGTCGACGTCGTCTCGATTCACATGTACCCCGACGTCGACGCGGGCACGGTCGAGCGCAGCGGCTTCGCAGGCGAGTGGGCCCTGTTCATGGAGTGGCGCCGCCTCGCCCAGAGCCACCACAAGCCGCTGTACGTGGGCGAGTTCGCCTTGCGCCCGCCGGTGCGCGACGCCGCGAACCTCGATGCCTGGCTCCACCGCCTGCAAGACCTCGGCGTCTCGACCGTGATGCTCTGGCAATTCATGAAGGACGAGGGCGGTCACTTCGATGACCTCTCGTACGACACCGTCGACGGCACCAGCTTTCAGCCCGAGCTGACCGCGCAGGGGTGGCTGCGCTGAAGGCCGGCGCTTCGCGCGGCCCCTCAGTCCCAGCGGCTGGTGAGCGAGAGTCGAACACCGCGGAGGTAGACGGGCGCTCCCGAGGTGTTCACGTCTTGCAGCTCGACCACCCACTCGCCGTTGATGGTCTCGTCACCCGGGACAAACAGCGGCGCCGGCAGACCCATCGCGAGCGGCACGCTCGTCGACGAAACGGTGCCGCTGGGGTTGTAGAGGCGGTAGCGCACGTTCGCGTAGGAGGCGGCGTATGACGGCCCGGCCAGAAAGAGCTGCACCCACGCGTCCATCGGCACCGTCGCCTGCCCCGACACCGGCAGCGCGATGCGGTACCAGCTCCCGTCGCGCGGCAGTGGCGCCGACAGCTGGCCCGACTCGGGCATCGACCAGGTGCCGCGCATCCACGAGGGTTGGCACAGCCCGCTCGGGTCGGTCGACAGCCCGGCGCAGATGCCCCCACCACCACAGGCCGCGTCGTTCGCGCAGGCGTCGTTCGGGGGCTCGTAGCGCGGCACCTTGACGCACCGCCCCGTCGAAAACGAGCCGTCAGCACGCTCGTAGCTGCCGAGGCAGAAGGGCGTCGCGGCAGGGCACGCTGCCGCAGCGGCCATGCCCGAACAGGTCGGGCCACCGATGAGGCCGCAGTCGGCCGTCTTGCGGGCCAGGTAGACCCGCACCGTAGTGGGCACAGACGCCCGCGCGGGCACCCGCACGACCGAGAGCTCGTTGGGCCGCCACGCGGGGCATTCGGCCTTGGGCTCGGTGAGCGTCGCCCACAGGCTCAGCGTCTTCCCGCTCGCCGAGAGCTGCGCGCGCGTGACGTCGACCCTCGCCCGAGGCCCCTTGCCCTCGGGGCGGTAGGCGATGAGCCAGTTGCGGCTGAAGGTGATGGAGGGCAGCACCGGCCCGAGCAGGCCCCGGGCCGCCGCGGCGGTGGCGAGCACCCTCGCCACACGCCCGTCGTGCTCGCCGGGCGCGACGTCGAGCTCCATGGGCACCACGTTGAGCACGTCGGCGCCGACCTCCTGGGCGACCTGGCCCTGGTCATCGAGCTGTTCGACGTTCAGCGCTTCGGCGCTCTCGGTGACGCCGCAGCCGCCCAGCAACGACACCGTCACTGCAAAAACAGCCGAGTTGAGCCTGGTGTTCAATTGAAGTCCTCCACACGAACGCCACCGTCTTTTTCGAAGGTGACCAAGACGGCGTTGTCGCCCCAGACGCGGGGCAGCATGAACTGCACACGGTCTTTGGCGGGGTCGAAGCCGACCGCAGAGTCGGCAGGGGCGACCTGCTCGAGCTCGGCCGCCTGGGCCCAGCGCGTTCGCAGCGCCACCTCGAGCCGCGCGGCGTCAGTGATGTTGGGGTCGGCCACCATCGACTCGGCGTGCACCCGAGCGAGGCCGAGCGCGAGCCAGCGGGCCTGGTCGAGCTGGGCGCCGCTGGTGCCGATCGCCGTGGGGCCCACCGAAGCGGTCGCGCCGCCGAGCGCCACCTTCACCTTCGACAGTGTGATGGGGCCGCCGGCGGCGGGCTGGTGCGCGACCAGCCAGTCGGAGCCGCGCGACGCGTACGACAGGCCCTTGACCGGCGTGCCCGTCACCTCGGTGACGCGACCGGCGAGGCCGGTCTCGACGCTGCCGATCGCCGAAGGCAGCTGCACCCCTTCGATGCCCGCAGACGAGCCGTCGCTCGGCACGTTCAACTTCGCTGAGATGACGCCGCCGGTCGGAGGCGACCAGGCCAGGTCGAACCGCGTGCCGGCTGGCGAGGTCTGCGTGGTCTTCACCTCGACGGGGCGATCTGCGCCGAGCAGCGACTGAATCACCGCGCGCGGGTCTGGGCCCGTGGTCGGCTCGGGTGCGGTCGGTACGTTGAGCGCCTTCAGGTCGCGCCCCGACGACGAGACGCCGAACAGCTGCACCGGCCCGGTGCTCGCGGCCTGTTTGCGCGGCACGTCGATTGGGTTCACGGCGCTCTGGCTCGAGAAGTTGAAGCCCTCGGCCCAGGTGCGGGCGGCGACCGTGAGCGAAGGGGTCGACGTCGACGGGGTGCTGACACGGTTGATGGGGCTGGGCACGAACCGTTATCGGTCGCTCGTGCCACGCGTTATGTGACGTTTCCGTACAGAAGCGTCGGGGTGCGCGTTTCCACGACTTCTGAGAAAGCGAGTCGTTGTGATGGGCGTGTCAGCTGTCCCACCCGTGAACGCCGTCGATGACGACGACGCGCCAGGTACCTGGGTAGAAGAGCACCACGCGGTCTTCGAACTCGGTGCAGTTGTGGCAGGCGCCGTTGTTCGCAGTGTACGACCAGGCCTCAGGAGCACCGTCGCTGCCCCACGCATTGGCGGCCTGGAGCAGCGCGGGCCCGGCCGACGAGTAGGTGGTCGAGAAGAACGGGCCGGCGGCGGCAGCGTCGGCGGCCACGGTGCCCATCGAAAAGGTGGGGGCGCCCTGCTCATCGGCCAGCTTCTGCACGATGGCCTCGAGCGCGAAGTCGCCGCAGCCCTGGAGGTCGAACGCGCGCACCGCGCCGATGCGGGCCCAGGTGCCGCCGGTGACGGCGCTGGCGTTGAACGTGGTCCGCGCGGCCTCGAGCGCGGCGACGGGGCTTTCAATCAACTGAAACGACTGCTCGCACTGCACCCGATACGCGCACGCCTGAACCTCGCGGTAGTCGCCGCACGCCCCGAGGTCGGTCGGCGCCGCCGCGACGCACGCGTACGCCGCCGGGCCGCAGGTGACCGGCGGCCACGCGTCGTACGGGTCGAGGGTGGTGAGGTCGAGCGCCTCGAGCTTCACGCCCAGCTTGAGCTTGCGGGTGTAGCTGCGCGCCGGCGCGGTGGCGATGACCTGAACCTGCGCGCCGCCGAGCCCGGCCGCCAGCTGCTCGTACGAGAGGTCGGCGACCCAGCTGGTGCCCGAGCGCGCCGCGACGAGGCTCGCGCTGCCGATGAGCACACGCGCGCCCGTCACCGCCGCAGGCGCGGTGAACTGCACCCGGTACGCGAGGCCCGGCCCGGCCACGTAGACCGGCCGCAGCCGCGGGGTGACGGAAAGAGCGGTGGAGCCCGAGCCCGAGCGCACGCGGGCTCCCGCCGTCAGGCGCACGAAGAAGGTGCGCTCGGCGCCGGTGACGGTCTCGAGCTTCAAGAGCAGGGGCAGCCCCGAGAGCAGCGTGTTCGTCTCGTGGCCCCCGGCGAGCGTGGCCTCGAAGGTGCGGCCGGTGAAGTCGGTCGTGCCGAACGCATCGTCGGGCACGAACGAGAAGGCGTTGCTGAGCAGGCGCGAGGCCCGGCCCAAGAAGGTGACGGTGGCGTCGGGCGTGACCACGCCCCAGTTCTGCACCGTGACGTCGAACGGGGGCTTCGAGACCGTCAGGTCGGACTGCGCCTCGGAGAGCTCGACCGGCTCGACGTCGGGCAGGTCGCCCTCGACCGACGTGACCCCACAGCCCAACGACGACACCAGCAAGAGACTCGACAGGAGCGAACGCATGGCGCCCGCCTCTAGCCGACCTCGCAACCCTTGTGGGTAACGAATGCGACACAATCCTACATCGAGAGCATCACACCGGTGTCGTTGGGCTCACCGTGCGGCGAACCAGACGTCTGCCTTGCCCGCGACGAGCTCTCGCACCACGAAGAC
>JAEUJP010000243.1 GCA_016793725.1 Myxococcaceae bacterium
GCAGGTCGCCTACACCCGGGCGGCTCAGGGCGTGGTGCAGAATAAAGAGGGCACCGTCGTGTTGGTGAACGCTGGAGACAAGCTCGGTGTCGAAGGTTTCGACGTGGTGAAAGTGGCACGCGGTTGCATCAACTTGAAGGGCGCAGAGACCGAGCTGACCCTGTGCGCCGATGTGCCAGAGGTCCCCCGGACCTGAGCTTTATTTGCACGGCGGCGTTGGTGTAGGGTCCGCCCGCTTTTCCCCCTAGGAGAACCTCAAGATGAAGGTCGTACGCATCGCCGCTCTGGCGCTCGCTTTTTCCGTTCCGGCCGCAGCTGCTGACGCGAAGAAGAAGGGCGCTGGCGCTGACAAGCCCGGTCCCGCTGCAGCTGCTCCCAAAAAAGACGAGAAGAAGGCCGCGAGCCGCGAAGACGTTCGCAAGGGCCCCGCGAAGTTTTCGGCAGCGCTGCCGAAGCTCGAAGACGTCGAGCGCGAGCGCATCGCCGATCAGAAGCGCGATGAGTCGATCGAGAGCCTGAAGAAGATCATCCCCAAGATCGAAGATGGCTCGCCGCAGAAGGCCGAGCTGCTCTTCCAGCTCTCGGAGCTCTACTGGGAGAAGTCGAAGTATCTCAATCGCAAAGAGATGCTGAAGTTCCAGGAGGACGAGAAGAAGGTCGACGAGGCGCGCAACAAGGGCGAGAAGGTCGCAGACGCGAAAGAAGATCACCGCGAGTCAGAGCTGTACCGGTCTGAGACGATGCGGCTCTACGAGACGGTGCTGCGTGAGTACCCGTCGTACGACCGCAAAGACGAGGTGCTCTTCGCGCTCGGCTACAACCTCTACGAGATCGGCAAGCGCGAGCAGGCCGTGAAGCGGTACGAGGAGCTGATCAAGGGCTACCCGAACTCGAAGTTCATCGGCGACGGCTACGTTCAGCTCGGCAACCACTACTTCGACGTCGCGAACAACCTGAGCAAAGCGAAGGAGATGTACGAGAAGGCGTTTCAGCAGAAAGAGCCGAAGATCAAGTCGTACGCGCTCTACAAGCTGGCGTGGTGTGACTTCAACGCGGGCGAGCACGAGAAGGCGCTGAAGAAGCTGCAAGACGTGATCGAGTACGTCGAGAAGCAAGAGAAGCGCAAAGACATGACGGACCTCAAGACCGAGGCCCTGAATGACTCGGTGACGATGTTCGTGCAGCTGAACCGCGCCGACGACGCGATCGCGTACTTCAAGGCGAAGGCGGGCAAGAAGACGCAGCTCAAGCTGATCACGCGCATGGGCTACGCGCTGTACGACGCGGGCCACCACGAGAACTCGATCAAGACGTTTCGCCTGCTCTTGAGCGACAACCCGGTCGCCGAGGCGGCGCCCGACTTCACGCAGCAGATCATCAAGGGCTACGAAGGTCTTCGCCAGCGCGACAACGTGAAGGCCGAGACGAAGAAGATGGCCGAGCTGTACCGGCCTGGCTCTGCGTGGTGGAAGGCGAACGAGTCGAAGAAAGAGGTGCTGCGCAACGGCTTCAACGTGGCCGAAGAGGGCATGCGCACGGTGGTCACCGAGTACCACCAGGAAGCGCAGAAGACGAAGCAGGCGGTCACGTACCGCCTCGCCGGCGACATCTACAAGCAGTACGTCGACGCGTTCGCGACCGGTGACGATGAGGCGTTCATCTCGGACTACGCGTTCAACATGAAGTTCTACTACGCGGAAATCTTGTGGGCCCTCGAGGAGTGGGAGAAGGCGGCCCAGCAGTACGACGGGCTCGTCGCGTTCAAGATCCCCAACCGCGAGACCGCCAAAGAGATCAGCCAGGAGAAGTACCGCAAGTCGGCCGCGTACGCCGCGATTCTCGCGTACAACAACCTGGTCAAGATCGAGCGCGGGCAGATGGTGAAGGCCGCCGTCGATGACAAGGCGAAGATCGAAGAGAACAAGAAGAAGAACAACGTTCAGAAGGCCGAGAAGGTCGTGAAGCGCTCGGTGAAGGAGCTGCAGGAGCAGCCGCTCACCAAGTGGGAGGGCGCGCTCGCGAGCTCGTGCGACAGCTACAACAAGCTCTTCCCGAACAACGAAGACGAGATCGAGGTTCGGTACCAGGCCGCGGTTCTGTATTACGACCGCAACCACTTCGTCGAAGCCGCGCAGCGCTTCACCGAGATCATCGGCAAGTGGCCTGAAGACAAGCGCTCGGCCGACGCCGCCGATCTCACGATGTCGGTGCTCGAAGAGAAGGAAGAGTGGCTCGAGCTGAACAAGAGCTCGCGCGCCTTCCTCGCGAACAAGAAGCTGATCGGGGCGAAGCAGAACGCCGAGTTCGCGAAGCGCACCGGCCAGATCGTCGAAGGCAGCCAGTACAAGTACGTCGACATCGTCGTGTACAAAAAAGAGAAGAAGGTGAAGGAGGCGGCCGAGATGTTCCTCGCCTTCGTGCACGAGTTCCCGAAGAGCGAGAACGCCGACCGCGCGCTCACGTACTCGATGCTGATCTTCCAAGACGCGAACGAGCTCGACCGCGGCATCACGACGGGTGAGCGGGTGTTGAAAGAGTACCCGGGCACGAACTTCGAGCTGAAGGCGCGCTACTCGCTCGCGAAGTTCTACGAGAAGATCGCCGACTTCGAGAAGTCGGCGGCGATGTACGAAGACTTCATCGCCGCGTACGACGCGTGGGCGGGCCCGAAGGCCGTGGGGTACGACAACATCAAAGATCTGCTCAAGAAAGAGAAAGAGCAGAAAGACAAAGACGCGAAGGCGGCGGCTGCGGCGGCGAAGGGCAAGGCGGCGGCGAAAGATGCTCCGAAAGAGACGCGCTGGTCGGTCGGTCAGATCGCGGCGGCGCCTCCGAAAGAGAAAGAGAAGCTCGAGAGCTTCAAGAAAGAACGCGCCGACCTGACGAAGGAGGCCGAAAAAGAAGACTGGGTCTCGGCGGCCCAGTTCAACGCGGGCCTGTGGTGGGAAGGTCTGGGCAAGAGCGACAAGGCGATCGCGGCGTACAACCGCTACATCGCGCGCTTCAAAGAGAAGAAAGACGTACCCGAGATCGCGCTGAACATCGGCCTCATTCTCGAGAAAGACAAGAAGTACCCCGAGGCGATGAAGACGTTCGAGGCGTTCGCGACGACCTACGCGAAAGACCCGCGTGTGAAAGAGATCACGAAGTTCGATCTCAAGTACCGGGCGTTTCTCGACAACAAGATCTTGAAGAACAACGCCGAGATGGATCGCATCGCCAAGGACATCGTGGCGGCGTACCCGAAGCTCTCGGCCGAAGACAAAAAAGACGAGCGCGCGAAGCTCGCGTACGCGCACACGCGGTTCTACCTCTACGAGCCGACGTGGAACGCGTACACGGCCGTCACGTTCAAGAACATCAAGACGCTCAAGAACGATCTCAAGACCAAGACGCAGAAGATTCAAGAGATCGAGAAGGGCTACACCGACATTCTGGCGATCGGCAACGGCGAGTACGGCGTGGCGGCGCTGACGCGCATCGGCCTCGCGTACGGCGACATGTCGCAGAACTTCCTCGACTCGCCGACGCCGAAGGGCTTCGACGAAGACCAGACCGACATGTACCGCACGGCCCTCGAAGAGAAGGCCTTCCCCCTCGAAGAGAAGGCGCTCGAGGCGCTCGATAAGGCGCTCGCCAAGTCGTACGAGCTCTCGATCTACAACGAGTGGACGTTGCTCGCCCAAGACAAGGTCAACAAGTACAAGCCCGGCCTCTACGCGAAGGTGCGCGAGGTCGCGTACCGCGGCGCCGAGTTCTTCTGGGAAGAGCCCCTCGACAAGACGGGCGGAACGGCGCCGGTGCCGGCGCCGTCGAAAGAGGGCACTCCGGCGCCCGCTGAGCCGGCCAAGGCCAACACCACTGCGCAGGCGGCTCCGGCTGCCGGCGGGGAGAAGTGAACATGAAGACCCGCATCGCATTCGTGGCGTTGTCGCTCGCTGGTGCTGCCTGCACGACGACCAAAGAAGAAGTGAAGAAGGACCCGGTCGAGACGAACAAGCCGCCTCCGCCGCCGAAAGAGAAGTCGGCGCAAGAGGTGTTCAAAGACGGCGTGGCGGCGTTCGACGCCGGCAAGCTCGACGAGGCGAAGGCTGCGTTCGAGAAGGTCTCGGCGAAAGAGCCGAAGCTCGTCGCGGTGGTCTACAACCTCGGCGTCATCGCCGAGCGTCAGGGCAAGGTCGCCGACGCGCAGAAGTACTACGAGCAGGCGCGCACGCTCGACGCGAACCACCGGCCGTCGCTGCTCAACCTCGGCAAGGTGTACCGCCTGCAAGACCGCTTCAGTGACGCGATCAAGCTGTACGAAGAGGCGCTGAAGCAGCCGGGCTCCGAGTTCGACGTGGCGCTGCTGAACAACCTGTCGGTCGCGTACCGCCTGTCGAAGCAGTACGACAAGGCCGAGGGCGCGGTGCGCAAGGTGCTGAGCCGCACGAAAGACAACCCCGACGCGTACAAGAACCTCGCGCTCATCTACTTCGATCAGGGCAACTACCGCCTCGCCGAGTTCGTGTCGGCGAACGCGAAGAAGCTCGACGAAAAAGACCCGGGCGTGGCGAACAACCTCGGCCTCATCTACCTGAAGCTCGACGACCGCCGCTCGGCGCTCGGCCAGTTCCAGAAGTCGGTGCAGCTGTCCGACAAGTTCGCTCCGGGCCACGTGAACCTGGGCGCGATGGCGCTGCAGTACCGCGACTACCAGAACGCCGAGAAGTCGTTCTCGAAGGCGATCTCGCTCGACCCGACGTCGTACGAGGCGTTTCTCGCGTACGGCTACGCGCTCGACGGCCAGAAGGGCAAAGACCCGAAGAAGGGCCTCGCGGCGGGCGACGCGTTCGAGAAGGTGCTCGAGCTGAAGACCGATCACCCCGAGGCGATCTGCGGCGCGGGCTGGGCGTACGCCGCCGACAAGGCCGGGTGGGACAAAGCGGTCAAGTACCTCGAGAAGTGCAAGGGCCAGACGATCACGACGCCGCAAGACACGCAGCTGATCGACGTGAAGCTCAAGGCGATCGCGACGATGTCGAAGGCGGGCCAGCAGCAGGCGGCTCCGGCGGCGGCCGAGAAGCCGAAAGAGAAGCCGAAGGCCGGCGCCGCGGGCAACAACATGCTCGACAAGGCGATGGAAGATGGCGCGAAAGAAGGCGCCAACGATCCGGCTCCGGCGCCGGCGCCAGCCGAGGGCGAGAAGAAGCCCGAAGAGGCGAAGCCGGCTGAAGGCGCGAAGCCGGCCGCCGAGCCTGCGAAGAAGTAGTTGTCGTCGCGGCGATGTGTTGGGGCCGGAGCGTCTCGCGCGCTTCCGGCCCTTCGCATTTCTGAAGCCTCGCGCCGCCGGCGCGTAAACGGGAGCGCAGCGACCAGAAGCCTCGCGCCTCCGGCGCGTAAACGGGAGCGCAGCGACCAGAAGCCTCGCGCCGCCGGCGCGGAAAGGGGAGCGCAGCGACCAGAAGCCTCGCGCCGCCGGCGCGTAAACGGGAGCGCAGCGACCAGAAAGCGAGGAACCCGCGCGCAGATCTCGTGTCTGTGTGCGCATGTTCGAGATCTGGTGGAAAGATCGTCTCATCGACGTCGTGCCTGCCGTGGGCGAGCTGCCTGACGGCCTCACCGTGAAGTCACGCGCCGCGGGCCCCGCCGAGCGCATCGCCGCGCCGCCGCCCGACTGGCGCTTCCCCAAGGTCGTCGCGCTCTGCCTGCTCGGCTTCATCGCGTGCGTGATGGTGATGGCGCTCACGCCGGTGGGCGAGGGTGGCCTCGACGATCGCTGGGTGAAGCCGTCGATGGTGCTCACCCACGTCGTGGTGCCGCCGAAGCCACCCAAGAGCCTGCCCACCGAGCTGAAGGCCAGGGCGAAGGAGCTCTTCGCGTCGGCGACGGTGCGGCCGAACCAGAAGATGAGCGTCGGCAGCATGATTCGCGACCTGGACTTCGGGGGCCCGATCGGCGGCGGCAGCTCGACGAACATCGACGTGCTCCTCGACAACCTCAGCCCGGGCGGTGGCGGCGGCGACGACCGCCCCGGCTTCGGCGGCTCGCGCGGCCCCGGCAGCGGGGGCATCGGGCCTGGCCTGGGCTACGTCGGCGCTCCGGGCGGTCGCCGCCCTGGCCCCGGCGGCGCCGACCTGGGCTCCAAGCGCGAGAGCGGCCCCACCACCGGCCCCGTGCGCATCAGCGACGGCCTGCCGCGAGACCTGGTCGCCAAGGTCATTCGGGCCCACTTCAACGAGATCAAGTACTGCTACGAGCGTGAGCTGCAGCACAGCCCCGGGCTGAGCGGCAAGGTGGGCATCGCCTTCACGATCGGGCCTGCCGGCGAGGTCATCGAGGCGGCCGTCTCAGAGAGCACCCTGGGCAACGACGAGGTCGAGACCTGCATGCTGTCGCGCGTCAAACGGTGGAGGTTCGCGGAGCCGCAGGGCGGGGGCACGGTCGAGGTCAACCACCCGTGGATCTTCCGGGGCGCAGGTGACAACGACCCCTGATATCCCATAGGGTGCGCCAACTTTTGGAACCCCTGGGGTGACGCTGGTGTCACAAGCCCGGTTCGGATACAGCGACAACAGCCGTCAAATATAGGAGCTGGCATGCCTCGTCTTCTCGTTCTCGCTCTCGGTCTCGCGCTTTCGGCGCCAGCCTTCGCCCAAGGCAAAGTCGTTCAAGAAGAAGACCGTACGGTCTTTCGCAAGAAGACGGTGATCGACTTCACCGACGTCGCGGTCGAAGGCGAGCTCACGAAGCCCGAAGGCAGCTACGCGATCAGCAAGAAGAAGACGTCGTTCAAGAGCCTGATCAAGGTTCGCACGAACTTCGAGCCCGAGCTGCAGAAGTCGGTCGACAATCTCTGATTTGAGAAACACGAGGTCCTGAAACATGTCGAAGAAGAGCGCAATCACCTTTCGCATCACCGGCCCCGACGGCACCACCAGCGAGTCGTCGTCTGATCTCGAGAGCGTCATTCTCGGCTCCGGCTCTGGCGCCACGGTCAAGATCACCGACCCCAAGGTCTCCAACCTGCACGCGATGCTGAAGGTCGAGAAGACCGGCACGGTGTCGGTGATGGATCTCGGCTCCGAGCACGGCACGTCGCTCAAAGATCAGCGCATCAAAGACGCCGTGACGCTCGCGTCGGGTGACGAGATCGCGATCGGCGGCTCCAAGATCAAGGTGCTCTTCGGTGACGAGCCCGCGAACGGCGTGGCGGCCACGAACACGAACGGCGCCGCCAACGGCACCGCTCCGGCGCCTGCGGCCGAGGCACCTGCTGCTGCTGCACCTGCGGCGACGAAACCTCCTCCTGCGCCTCCGCGCGGGCTCGCGGGCACGGGCAAGAACGCGGCGATGCTGTTCAACGAGCCGCTGTCGGCCGAAGCGACGCCGGCTGAAGACTCGAAGGTGCTGCAGGTCGCGCTGCTCTGGGGCGACACCCTCATCAACGTTCAGCACTTCGCCGACGGCGTTCCGGTCACGATCGGTGACGCTCCGGGCGCAAAGTTTTCGGTGTTCTCGTCGGGCGTGGGCAACACGTTCAACCTCGCGCAGGCGAAGGGCTCGACGGCGCTCGTCAATGTGCCCGCCGAAGCCGGCCTCGTCGTCACGACGCGCGGCGCCTCGCACAAGTCGAAGGAGCAGCTGAAGAGTGAAGGCAAGCTCCGCGCGGCCGACGGTGCGATGCGCGCCGACGCGATCGAGCTCGGGCTGCACGATCGCGCGCAGGTCTCGCTCGAGCAGGTGGCCTTCATCATTCGCTACGTGAGGCCGTCGGCGGCGATCACCGTGAACACGCTCGGCGAGGCCGACTTCACGTTCTTCAAGATCGCGTCGATCTGCCTGATGGCGTTCATCGCCCTCGTGCTCGCGATGGTGCTGACGCCCATCGGCCTCGGCGGCGAGGGTGACGACATCTTCCAGAACCCGTCGAAGTACGTGAAGATGATCGTGCGCCCCGAGAAGGAAAAGGTGCTCAAGAAGCTCGACCTGTCGGGCCTCAAAGAGGGCGCGAAGCCGAAAGACGACGAAGGCAAGTTCGGCAAGAAGGACGAGAAGAAAGACAAGGCCGACCCCTCGAAGAAGGGCGCACCGGTCGTCGATGCCAACAAGCGCGAAGAAGATCGCAAGAAGGTCATGAAGGCCGGTCTGCTCGGCGCGCTGGGTGACGGCGCGGCGTCGAACGTCTTCGGCCCCGGCGGCCTCGGCACGGGCATCAACAACGCGCTCGGTGGCCTCACGGGCGGCGCGGGCGTGGGCGACGCGCACGGCGTCGGCGGCATGGGCTCGCGCGGCACCGGCCCCGGTGGCGGCGGCACGGGGCTCGGCCTCGGCGGTCTCGGCACCAAGGGGTCGGGTCGCGGCCTGGGCGGCAACGGGTCGATCGACCTCGGGGGCCGCGGCAAAGACTCGACCCGCGTCGTGCCCGGCAAGACCACCGTCGTCGGCGGTCTGTCGAAAGACGTGATCATGAAGGTGATCAAGCGCCACCAGAACGAGATCAAGTTCTGCTACGAGCAGGAGCTGCAGAAGGCGCCTGATCTCGCCGGCAAGGTTTCGGTGCTCTTCACGATCGACCCGGCGGGTGCGGTGGCCGAGGCCAACGTGTCTGAGACGTCGCTCAACAACGGCAACGCCGAGAACTGCATGCTCTCGCGCATTCGCCGGTGGAAGTTCCCCGAGCCGCAGGGCGGCGGCGTCGTGACCGTCACCTTCCCGTGGATCTTCAAGCCCGCGGGCGGCGACGAGGGCGGCGAAGAGTAAGAAGCCGCACCTGAAGACTTTCGGGGCTGGGGTGCTTTTTTGAGCCCCCAGCCCCTTTTTTATGGGCTATGACGCCCGCGCCTTCAAGGGTCCCTTTGAGGAGGGGTTTTTCGTGCGGAAGCTGCTCATCGTGTTTCTCGCCGTTGTGCCCGCGCTTGCGAGCGCTGCGACGCCGCCTGAGGGCGCGCCACTCAAGGTTCGCCGCGGCTTCTTCACCGAGACCGACATCGGCGCGTTCAACACGTTCGGCGGCGACGACGCCTACTCGAACCTGCAGGTCTTTCTGCAGCTCGGCGTCGGCTACGACATCACCGAGAACATCGAGATCGGGCTGCACGTCGGCATCGGCGCCAACGCGGCCAACTGCCATGCCGGCAAAGACGCGCGCACGAACGTCTGCAACAAGAGCGACAACTTCACGGTGACGTTCGTCGACCTGTCGTTCGCGTACCTGTTTCGGGTGGCCGAGCGCCTCTACGTGGCTCCGAAGATCGTCGGTGGCATGACCTTTTTGGATCCCGCGCCCACCGCCAACGCAGCGGGCAACGACGTGAACCTCGCGCCCAACGCCGGCCTCGCGGTCGGCGTCGAGTACGCGACCAACGTCGATCACTTCACCGTCGGTCTCGACGTGGTGCTCGTTCGCTACATCTTCCTCGCGAACATCTCGTCGCATCAGTACTACCTGAAGGTGAAGTACACCTTCTGAAGTCGTGACCTCGACCGTCTGCGCCAACATCGGCCCGCGCGAGCGGCGCAAGCGCAACCTGGTCGGGGTCGCCGGAGCGCTCTTCACGCTGCTGACCCTCGCGGCGCTCATCGAGACGCACGCGTCGGTCGGCTTGCGCCTCGTCGTCATCGTGCCCGCGTTTCTGACGGCCATGGGCTTTCTGCAGGCGCGGGCGCAGACCTGCGTGGCGTTCGCGAGGCGGGGCATTCGGGTGCTCGGCGACGGCGCCGAGGCCGAGCGGGTGACCGACGACGGCATGGCGGCGGCGATCGCTGCCCAGGCGCGCAAGGTCTACGTTCAGGCGACGGTCGCCGTGGTGGCGCTGACGCTCGTGGTGATGGCGATACCCTGATGAGCCGGTTCGAGCCTTACGGCCTGTCGCGCGTCATCGGCGAGAAGGGCGTGCTGCCGCAGCGCGCGAAGAAGCTCGACCCGTCGCTGCCGCTGCGCGAGGGCGAGGTGCTGATCGACGTCGAGAGCCTGAACATCGACGCGGCTTCGTTCAAGCAGCTCAAAGAGGCGGCGGGTGGCGACACCGAGAAGATCGCCGCGGCGGTGCGAGAGATCGTGCGCGAGCGCGGCAAGATGCAGAACCCCGTCACCGGCTCGGGCGGCATGCTCATCGGCCGGGTGCGCGAGGTCGCGAAGGGGCACCCTGGTGGCCTCGTCGCCGGCGATCGCATCGCGACGCTCGTCTCGCTCACGTTGACGCCCCTGCACATCGACGAGATCAGGGCCGTGAAGGCCGACATCGACCGGGTCGACGTTCGTGGCCACGCGATACTGTTCGCGAGCGGCATCTTCGCGAAGCTGCCGGGCGACCTGCCCGACGCGCTGGTGCTCGCTGCGCTCGACGTCGCCGGCGCTCCTGCGCTCACCGCGCGATATGTGAAGCCGGGCATGACCGTGATGCTCATCGGCGCCGGCAAGAGCGGCGCGCTCTGCCTCGCCCAGGCGAAGAAGAACGGGGCGGCGAAGCGGGTGGCGCTCGACATCTCGCAGAAGGCGCTCGACGCGCTGAAGGGCATCGGGCTGTGCGACGAGGCCGTCGTCGCCGACGCCACGCAGGGCGTCGAGGTGATGCAGAAGGTGCCCCCGGCCGACCTGGTCATCAATTGTGCGTCGGTCGCGAACACCGAGATGGCGAGCATCTTGAGCGTGCGCCAGGGCGGCACGGTCATCTTCTTCTCGATGGCCACGAGCTTCACCACTGCGGCGCTGGGCGCCGAAGGGGTGGGCAAAGACGTGACGATGGTGGTGGGCAACGGCTACACGCCGGGCCACGCTGATCTGACGCTCGAGCTGCTGAGATCGGAGCCGAAGCTGCGGGCGCTGTTCGAGCAGCGCTACGTCTTCAGCGGGTCTTAGCGGTATACAGGCGGGCATGCCCGGCCCGTTCATCTCAGACGAGCAGGTCGCCTACGCGCGCACGCTGGCTCGAGACATCACCGAGCCCATCTTCGGGCACATCGACAAGCACACGACGGTCTCGGTCGAGCGCACGGTCTTGCGCTGGTTCGGCGTCGAGGGCGTGGGGGCGATGGGGGCTCCGCTCGTCAACCTGATGGTCGACCGGCTGCAGGCGGCGGGGGTGCTGAACCGCGGCGCGGCCTACTGGTACGGCCGGGCGCTGAAGATGGGGGCCTCGAGCCCGCTCGACGCGGTCGAGCGCCTGACGGCGGCCCCGCTCGAGAAGCTCGCGCCGCTGCCGGCAGCCGAAGAGGCGGCCATGAAAGACGAGGTGCGCGCCGAGGCGCGGGCCGCGGTGGCCGAGCTCAAGGCACGCGTCGCGAAGCGAAACGCGCTGCGCGAAGAGTTTCCGATGGGGCCGGCCCCTCACAAGTACGTGATCGTGGCGACCGGCAACATCTACGACGACGTCGACCAGGCGCGGGCGGCGGCGCAGGCGGGGGCCGACGTGATCGCGGTGATTCGGTCGACGGCGCAGTCGCTGCTCGACTACGTGCCGCACGGCGCCACGACCGAGGGCTACGGGGGCACGTACGCGACGCAAGAGAACTTTCGCATCATGCGCGAGGCGCTCGACGACGAGTCGAAGAAGCTGAAGCGCTACGTGCAGCTGACCAACTACTCGAGCGGCCTGTGCATGGCCGAGATCGCGTTCGCGGCGGCGTGGGAGCGGCTCGACATGCTGCTCAACGACGCGATGTACGGCATTCTGTTTCGTGACATCAACCTGCGGCGCACGTTCATCGATCAGTACTTCTCGCGCCGCATCTGCGCGCTCGCCGGCATCATCATCAACACCGGTGAAGACAACTACATCACCACCGCCGACGCGTACGACGCCGCGCACACGGTCATCACGTCGCAGTTCATCAACGAGCGGTTCGCGCACCGGGCGGGCCTGAAAGACTGGCAGCTGGGCATCGGGCACAGCTACGAGATCGACCCGCACCGGCCCGACACGCTGCTGCTCGAGCTGTCGCAGGCGATGCTGGTGCGCCGTTGCTTCCCCGATGCGCCGCTGAAGTACATGCCGCCGACGAAGCACAAAGAGACCGACATCTTCTTCAGCCATGCGTACGACGTGATGGCCGACCTGGTCGCGGTGTGGACGAACCAGGGCATTCAGCTGCTGGGCATGATGACCGAGGCGATGCACACGCCGCTCCTGGCCGACCGGTACGTGGCGCTGAAGGCGGCCTCGTACATTCACCGCGCAGCGAAGGGCATCGACAGAGAGTTCACCGTGCGCGAAGACGGCCTCATCGCGAACCGTGCCCGCGCCGTGTGGGAGCGCGCCGTGAAGCTGCTCGAAGAGTGCAAGGCCGACGGCATGGTGGCGGCGATCGGGCGGGGGCGGTTCGGCGACGTGAAGCGCACCGAGACCGGCGGCAAGGGGCTCGAGGGCGTTCTCGAAAGAGCCAAAGACTACTTCAACCCGTTTCTCGAAGAGCTGGAGTCGGCGAAATGACGAGTCTCGTCTTGCTGCTCGCGCTGAGCGCCTCCGACACGCTGGTGAAGGCGTCGGTCTCTGATCTGAACCTGAAGCTGCCGCAGTCGAAAGACTGGAAGTCGAGCGAGGCCGATGAGAACAACGGCAAGTCGCGCACGGTCGTGTCGGCCGACGGTGACGCACAGATCGAGCTGAGCGTGTTCGCGGTGTCGCCGCGGCGCGAGGCTCAGAAGTGTGTCGACGAGCTGGTGAAGGCGCTCGGCACCGAAGGCTACGAGGCCACCACGGTGGGCGGCTCGCCGGCCTTCAAGAAGGTGGCGGTCGACTGGGTCGGCGAGGGCGAAGAGGCGAAGAAGAACGACGCGAACAAGGTGAACACGGTGAGCTACGTGGGCTGCAACGGGCGCACGAAGTGGCTGCTGTCGATGACGTCGAAGGCGTCGAAGGTGGCGCGGTTCGGCGCGGTGCTGAAGAAGGTGATCGAGTCGATCACGTACGGGGGCAGCTGACGTGGCTGCCGGCACTCCGATTCGCGCGTACGGCGACCGGCGCGACGACGGCGTCATTCAGCTGTCGTTCACGCTGCCGGTGCCGCTCTCAGAGAAGGCCAAAGAGGCCGCGAAGCTGTTCTGCCAGAAGCTCGGCCTGACCGAGGTGAAGGTGGCTGCAGCCGAGCGCGCCGCCGACAACTACACCTTCTTCATCGCGTACGCGAAGACGCACGTCGCGCTCGACTGGGCGGCGATCGACACGCCCGAGCTGGTCATCAAGAAGCTGGGGTTCGATGATCTCAACGCGCTGATCGAGAAGGAGGTCGGCCGGCGGGTCGTCGTCTTCGGTGCGTGCACCGGCACCGACACGCACACCGTCGGCATCGACGCCATTCTCAACATGAAGGGGTTCTCGGGCGACTACGGCCTCGAGCGGTACCCGTGGTTCGAGGCGTTCAACCTGGGGAGCCAGGTGCCGAACGCCGAGCTCATTCGTCGCGCCGCCCTCAAGAACGCTGACGCGGTGCTGGTGAGCCAGGTCGTCACCCAGCGCGACGTGCACAAAGACAACTCGCGGCAGTTCATCGAAGAGGCGAAGAAGGCCGGGGTCGACAAGAAGATGACGCTCTTGCTCGGCGGGCCGCGCGTCGACCACAAGCTGGCGCTCGAGCTCGGGTTCCACGCCGGGTTCGGGCCGGGCACGAAGCCGTCTGACGTGGCGAACTTCATCGTGCACCAGGTGCTGCAGCGCATGGGCAAAGAGCAGCGCGGCCAGCACTGGGAGGGTGAGCCCAGGTGAAGGTGACGATTCGACTGCGCATGTCGAGCCACGACGCGCACTACGGGGGCAACCTGGTCGATGGGGCGCGCATGCTGGCGCTGTTCGGCGACGTCGCGACCGAGCTCTTGATTCGGCAAGACGGCGACGAGGGGCTGTTTCGCGCGTACGACTCGGTCGAGTTCCTCGCTCCGGTCTACGCGGGCGACTACATCGAGGCAGAGGGCGAGCTCGTCAACGTCGGCAACACGTCGCGCAAGATGAAGTTCGAGGCGCGAAAGGTGATTCGGCCGCTGCCTTCAGTGAGCGCGTCGGCGGCCGAGGTGCTCGACCCGCCGATCGTGGTGTGCCGCGCGAGCGGCACCTGTGTGACGCCGAAAGACAAGCAGCGAGGTGCGAAGTGAGCGCGGCGGCTCCGATGGTGATCACCGCGGCCATGGTCGGCGCCGAGACGACGCGCGAACAGACGCCGTACCTGCCGATCACGGCCGAAGAGATCGGCGAAGACGCGGCGAAGTGTCGCGAGGCGGGCGCGGCGATGGTGCACATTCACGTGCGCAAGCCCGACGGGTCGCCCTCGCAAGACGCCGAGCTGTTCCGCGCGGCGATTCGCGAGATCCGCAAGCGGTGCGACGTTCTGGTGCAGGTGTCGACGGGCGGCGCGGTGGGCATGGGCGTCGACGAGCGGTGTGGCGGCCTCACGCTGACCGGGGCCGACCGCCCCGACATGGCGACGCTCTCGACGGGCTCGGTGAACTTCGGCGCCGACGTGTTCTGGAACCCGCGGCCCCTGATTCGCGACATCGCGACGCGCATCAAGGCGCTCGGCATCAAGCCCGAGATCGAGTGCTTCGACGTCGGCATGATCGACGAGGCGCGCGCGCTCGAGAAGGAAGGCTTCATCACGCTGCCGGCGCACTTCGACTTCGTGCTCGGCGTCGGGGGCGCGCTCGCGGCCACCACCGAGGGGCTCGACTTCATGCGCTCGTACGTGCCGAAGGGCTCGACGTGGACGTGCGCGGCCATGGGGCGCCACCAGCTCACGTTCGTCGAGCACGCCGCCGAGAGGGGCGGCAACGCGCGCGTCGGCCTCGAAGACAACATCTACCTGTCGAAGGGCGTGCTCGCGAAGGGCAACTGGGAGCTCGTGGCCGAGGCGGTCAGGCGGGCGAAGGCGAAGGGCAGGGCGCTGGCCACACCGGCCCAGGCTCGGGAGTTGTTGCGCCTCTCGTAGCCCCTGGGTTGGCTCGCCGCCGGGGAGGTGCGGCGGCGCTGGGGCTATACGGGTGAGACTTCTCGCCGTCGAAACGGCCGCTCGACCTTCTTGTTTGCCGTGCGCTGAAGGGTTCTCGCCAGCAGCTTGCGCGTGTCGCGCGGGTCGATGACGTCGTCGACCATCGCCATCGCCGCCGTTCGGTAGATCGAGATCTGCGAGCGCAGGCCCTTCGCGAGCTCTTCTTTCATCGCCTTCGCCGCCTCGGGCGACTCGGCGCCCTGCAAGAGCTTGCGCGCGCCGATCGACACCAGGCCCTCGGGGCCCATCACGCCGATCTCGGCCTGCGGCCACGCCACGATCAGGTCGGGCTCGAACGCGCGCCCGTTCATCACGTAGTAGCCGGCGCCGTAGCCCTTGCGCACGACGATGGTCATCTTCGGCACCGTCGCCGACGAGACCGCGTAGAGCATCTTCGCGCCGTGGCGAATGATGCCGCTCTGCTCGACCTTCGTGCCGACCATGAAGCCCGGCGTGTCTTGCAGAAAGACGAGGGGGATGTTGAAGGCGTCGCAGAGGTTCACGAACCGCGCGGCCTTGTCGGCCGTGTTCACGTCGAGCACGCCGCCGTAGAACATCGAGTTGTTCGCGACGAACCCCACCGGGTGGCCTGCGATGCGCCCGAACCCCGTGATGATGTTGCGCGCCCACTTCGGCTTCATGGGAAAGAACTTTCGGTCGTCGACCAGCGCCAAGATGACCTTGTGCATGTCGAACGCCTGACGCGGGTTCTCGGGCACGATCTTGAGCAGCTCGTCGTCGCGGCCGTCGGCCGACGGCGCGTCGGCCCGGCGCGGCGGGCGCTCTTCGCAGTGGCTGGGGAAGAACGAGAGGTACTCGCGAATCGCCTCGAGGCACGTCTTGTCGTCGGCGTATTCGGCGTCGGCGACGCCCGAGATGTCGTTGTGAATCTTTGAGCCCCCGAGCTCGTCTTCGGTGACCTTCTCGCCGACCGTCGACTCGACCAGGTACGGCCCGCCGATCGCGATCGACGACGTGCCCTTCACCATCGGCACGAAGTCGGCGAGGCCCGGGATGTACGCCGTGCCCGCCGCGCCGGGGCCCACCATCGCCGCCACCTGCGGCACCACGCCCGACATCACCACCTGCTCGCGAAACAGGTAGCCCGTGTCGGCGAAGCCCGCGAGGCGCCGCGGGTCGACGCCGCTGCCCGCCTCGATGCGCGCCCCCGCCGAGTCGACGAGCCACACCATGGGGATGCGGTTCTTGAGCGCCAGATCGCGCAGCCGCGTCACCTTGCGCTCGCCGATCTCAGAGATCGAGCCGCCGAACACCGTGAAGTCGTAGATCGCCGCCGCCACCGGGCGCCCATGCACCTGGCCGATGCCGGTGATGACGCCGTCGGCGGGCGACGGCTTGCCCGGCTCTTCTTCGTCGGGCAGCGCTCCGCCTGCAGTGGCCAACGCGCCGAA
>JAEUJP010000248.1 GCA_016793725.1 Myxococcaceae bacterium
GACTGGCCTGTCTGACCACAACCCGAACTACCCGGCTCCCGGCCTCGACACCGGCATCGTCGGCGCCGTGATGAGCAACGACGTCGCCAACTCGTCGGACACGAGCGGCGGCGGCATGACCTCGGCCATTACCGACTGGACGCGGTTCGACAACCCGTACCGGTTCTGGGCGAGCCCCTCGTGGCCACCGTCGCCGTGCGCTCTCGGCACCAACTGCCGCATCTGGGACATTCGCCTGCTCGCGAACGACCCCGCCGCCATCGACCGCGCGGTCGACAACAACCCGTGCCCGGCATCACTCGGCGCGAGCGCGAGCTACCCGCACTTTTTGCCCGACGCCGGCGCCACCACGGTCTTGCGCAGCAGCATCGAGCTCTTCGAAGACGGCGTCGGCGACGAAGACGGCTTCTGCGAGGCCAACGAGGCCTGTCTCTACACCCCGAACAACGGCATGTATCAGGGCCGCGGCCCCCTCATCTCGGCCCCGACCTGTCTCGGCGGAGTCTCGGGGTTCCCCGGTGTGAGCAGCCTGCGTCACCAGTTCTCGGGCGAGTAGCTCATCGGCCTTGCACATGCATAGTGGGTGCATATACATGCACCCGTGATGAATACCCACATCGGCATCTTCGGCGGCTCGGGCTTCACCGGCATCGAGCTCGTCACGCTGCTCGCGAAGCATGCTTCGGTGAAGCTCACGACCGTCACTTCTGATCGCCAGGTCGGCGAGCCGGTTCGCGGTGCGCCGGCGCTCAAGTACGTGAGCCACGAAGAAGGTGCAAGCGCGAAGCTCGACATCGCGCTGCTCGCCACGCCGGCCGAGGTTTCGCTGAAGCTCGCGCCGAAGCTGCTCGCGCGCGGGAGCCGAGTTCTCGACCTCAGCGGCGCCTTTCGCCTCAAAGACGCGACCCTCTACTCGAAGTTCTACGGCTTCGAGCACACCGAGCCCGCGCTGCTCGCCGAGGCCGTCTACGGCCTGCCCGAGGTGCACCGCGCGACCGCGCGCCTGGTCGCCAACCCCGGCTGCTACGCCACCGCCGCGGCGCTGGCGCTGCGCCCGCTGATCCACGCCAACGCCATCGACCCTTCGAACATCGTCATCACGGCTGCCTCGGGCGTCTCTGGCGCCGGCCGCAAAGCATCCGAAGAGTATTCATTCATGGAGATCGAGGGCGACTTTCGCGCCTACAAGGTGCTGAGCCACCAGCACACGCCCGAGATCGCCCAGACCGTCGGCGTCAAAGACCTCGTCTTCATTCCCCACCTGCTCCCGATGCACCGCGGCATCCTCTCCACCGCCGTCGTCACCGTTCGCCAAGGCGACGTCGCCGCCATCTTGCGCGACGCCTACGCGAAGGAGCCGCTCGTGAGGCTGCTCCCCTCGGCCGACGCCGTGCGCGTCACCCACGCCGCGCGAACGCCGTTCTGCCTGATCGGCGCCACCACCAACGGGAACAAGGCCGTCATCGTCTCGGCCATCGACAACCTGCTGAAGGGCGCCGCCAGCCAGGCCGTGCAGAACCTGAACCTCATGCTCGGCCTCGCCGAGACCGAAGGGCTCTCGCTTTGAACGTCGCCAAGGGCTTTCTCTTCGCGGGCGTGCACGCCGGCATCAAGCCGCAGCGAAAAGACCTCGCCCTCGTCTTCAGCCCGACGCCGTGCTCGGCCGCCGCGTGCCAGACGGTCAACAAGGCGAAGGCCGCTCCGGTCATCGACGCCGAGCGGCGCTTGCCGGCCGCCGGCATTCACGCGGTGCTCATCAACTCGGGCAACGCGAACGCGCTCACCGGCCCCGCGGGCGTCGAAGACGTCGCCGCGGTCACGGCGGCCACCGCGAAGCAGCTCGGCCTCGAGGGCGGCGTGCTGATGGCCTCGACCGGCGTCATCGGCGTGAAGCTGCCGCGCGAGAAGATTCTCGCGGCGCTGCCGAAGCTCTCGCAGTCGCTCGCCGCGGCGCCCGAGACCGCCGCCGAGGCCATCATCACCACCGACACGCGCATGAAGCTCGCCTCGCGCACCGTGCGCACCGGCGGCAAGACCGTGACGCTCTCGGCGATCGCGAAGGGCAGCGGCATGATCGCGCCGCAGATGGCGACGGTCATCGCGGTCATCGTCACCGACGCCGCCATCACGCCGCCGATGCTCCACCAGGCGCTGCAGGGCGCGATGTCGAACAGCTTCAACGCGCTCACCGTCGACGGCGACATGTCGACGAACGACGCCGTGTTCGCGCTCGCGAACGGGCTCGCGAAGAACGCGCCCATCACCGACCCGGGCCCCGACTACGCCGCGTTCTGCAAGGCGCTCGACAGCCTCTGCGTCGAGCTCGCGCGCGAGGTCGCGGCCGACGGCGAGGGGGCCACGAAGCTGCTCGAGGTCGAGGTGAAGCACGCGCCGAGCGACGCCATCGCGAGAGACGTCGCGAAGAGCATCGCGGGCTCGCCGCTCGTGAAGGCCGCCATCTTCGGCTGCGACCCGAACTGGGGCCGCGTGCTCGCCACCGTCGGCGCCCGCGCCGGGTCGCAGGGCTGGGCGCTCGAGCCGGGCCAGGCGAAGGTCACGATTCAAGACCTCACGGTCTTCGACAAGAAGCCGGTGCTCACCGAGCCCGAGCGCCTGCGCGCGCGCATGCGTGAGCCCCAGGTGCACGTCGACGTCGACCTGCGCGCCGGCAAGTCGTCGGCGACGTCGTGGGGCTGCGACCTCTCGTACGACTACGTCAAGATCAACGCCGACTACACGTCGCTGATTCGCCCTGCCGCCGACGGCAGCGTCGAAAAAGACGATCGCCTCACCAACTACTCGCCGAAGTTCAAGGTGACGCTGATTACGCAGGCGCTCGGCTACATCTCGCGCTTCTCGAGCAAGCGCTGCGTGCTGAAGGTCGGCCGCCAGATGCTCGCGAAAGACTCGCTGATGCAGGCGTTCTGCGAAGACGTCGCGCTCTTGAAGAGCGTCGGCATGGTGCCGATCGTGGTGCACGGCGAAGCGCCCGGCAACGAGGCTCAAGACGCGAAGCTGCGCGAGCTGCTCGTGAACGCGTCGACGAACGCCGGCCTCGTCTCGCTCATTCACCGCAACGGAGCGACCGCGGTCGGCATCAGCGGCCACGACGGAGCGCTGCTGAAGGCGCGGGGCCCGTCGCCGGCGGCCGACGGCTTTCAGCTCGGCACCATCACCGAGGTGAAGACCGAGCTGCTCGAGATGTTCCTCGCCAAGGGCTACGTGCCGGTCATCGCGCCGGTGGGCATGGCGCAAGACGGCTCGCAGGTGCCGCTCGACGGCGATGCGGTCGCGGCCGAGGTGGCTGCGGCGCTCGGCGCGAACAAGCTCGTGTACCTGACGGGCAGGGCGGGCGTGACCGAAAAAGACGAGCTGCTCCGTCAGGTCTCGACCTCGCAGCTCGAGGCGAAGCTCGGCACGGGTACGTTCACCGCGAACATCGAGGGCAAGTCGCGCGGGGCGCTGACGGCGCTGCAGAAGGGCGTCGAAGCCGTGCACGTCATCGACGCGCGGGTGCCGCACTCGCTCATCGCCGAGCTGTTCACCGAAGACGGCGTGGGCACGTTGGTGACCCGTGGCTGACGCCGCCATCGAACGGCGCGAGGCGATTCGCCGCCTCATTCGCTCGCGCGTCATCTCGACGCAAGAAGAGCTCGGCGAGCTGCTCGGCTCAGAGGGCTACGACGTCACGCAGGCGACGCTCAGCCGCGACCTCGCGCGCCTCGGCGCCCGCCGTGCCCCGCGGCTCGAGGGCGGCTCGGTCTACGAGCTGCCCGACGCGCCCGTCGCCGACACGCCCGACGGGCTCGCGCGCCTGCACCACCTCGTCACCAGCATCGACGACGCCGACGCCATGGTCGTCGTGCGCACGCTGCCCGGCGCCGCTTCCGTCGTCGCGCTCGCCATCGACAAGGGCCGGCCCGAGGGCGTGCTCGGCACGCTCGCCGGCGACGACACCATCTTTCTCGTGCCCACCCGGGGAACACGGCCCGGCAAGGTCGCGAAGACGCTCCGCACCATCTGGAAGAAGGGGAACTGAAATGAAACGCGACTTCTTGAAGCTCAGCGACCTGTCACTCGGCGAGCTGAACGCGCTGTTCGAGCGCACGAAAGAGCTGAAGGCGCTCCGCAAGGCGCGCAAGGTCGTCACCACGCTGCAGGGCCGCACCCTCGTGCTCGTCTTCGAGAAGAGCTCGACGCGCACGCGGCTCTCGTTCGAGGCGGCGATGGCGCAGCTGGGCGGGCACGCGATCGTGCTGCCGGTCGCCGACTCGCAGCTCAGCCGCGGCGAGAGCGTCGCCGACACCGCGCGCGTCATGAGTGGCTACGCCGACGCCATCATGCTGCGCACGTTCGAAGACGCGCGGCTCGCCGAGTTCGCGAGGCACGCGTCGGTGCCGCTCATCAACGGGCTCACCGACGGCGGCCACCCGGTGCAATTGCTCGCCGACCTGTTCACGCTGATCGAGAAGTTCGGCAAGCTCGAGGGGCTCAAGGTCGCGTTCGTCGGCGATGGCTCGTCGAACATGGGCCACAGCTGGGTCGAGGCGGCCGACCTGTTCCGCATCGACCTGCGCATCGCGTCGCCCGAGGGCTACCGGCCGAAGGGCTCGGTGAAGGCGTTCTCGCCGCAAGACGCGGTGAAGGGCGTCGACGTCGTGGCGACCGACGTGTGGACGAGCATGGGGCAGGAAAAAGAGAAGGCCGCGCGGCTCGCCGCGTTCAAGGGCTACATCGTCGACGCGTCGCTCATGAGCCTCGCCGCGCCGCACGCCGTGGTGCTGCACTGCCTGCCGGCGCACCGCGGTGAAGAGATCACCGACGACGTGCTCGAGGGCCCGAAGTCGGTGGTATGGGCCGAGGCGGAGAACCGCATGCACGTGCAGAAGGCGCTGTTGGAAAAGCTCATCTTGGAAGGGCAGTCGTCATGAAAGTTCTCGTCATCGGTTCGGGCCCCGCGGTCGAAGGTCAGGTGTCGGCGCTGGCGGTGAAGGCGCTGCAAGAGCACGGGCACGAGGTGGTTCTGCTCGACCCGTCACCGGTGAGCGCGGCGTCGGCGCAGCGCACGTACCTCGAGCCGCTGACGGCCGCGGCGGCGCAGCGCATCATCGCGGCCGAGACGCCCGACGCGCTGCTCGCCGGCATCGGCCGCGCGGCGACCGAGCTCGCGCTCGAGCTCCTGCCTTCGCTGGGCAGCGTGAAGTGGCTCGGCCCGGCGCCTCAACTGCTCTCGAAGCCCGCGGCGACCGGCGACACCGTCGTCGAGGTCGCGGGCGACGTGGCGCTCGGCCAGATTCAGGTGAAGGGCGAGACCTGGGTGTTCCCCGCTCCGCTGCACCGCCCCGAGCTCGACGAGGCCGCCGTGAAGGCCGTGAAGGCGGCCGGCTTCACCGGCTGCGCGCGGGTGTTCTTCGCGAGCGGGCAGCTCACCGGGCTCGACCCGGTCGTGGGGGCCGCGAGCGCCTTCACGTCTCGCGTGCTCGGCGTCTCGATTCCCCGCCTCGCCGTGCGCCTCGCGCTCGGGCTGAACGTCGACGAGCGGCCGGTTCGTGTCGCCGCGGCGGTGCGCACCGCGGTGGCCGGCGTCGAGGTGATGACGCTGTCGAACGGTCAGGCGGCGTCGGCGCCGGGCAAGAGTGTCGTGGTGCTCGAGGCGGGCCTCGAGCGCGGCATCGAGGCCGAGGGCCTGGTGCCCGTGGTCGTCGACGCGAACCCCGCGAACCTGAGCGGCAAGGCGGCGCGCTACTACGAGCCGCCGCAGCTCGAGGCCGTGCTGGCCATCTGCCAGAAAGAGCAGCCGAAGGGCGTCATCGTGCAGCTGGGCGGGCGCGCGGCGCTCGAGCTGGCTCCGAAGCTCGAGGCGAACGGCATCACGGTGCTCGGCACGAGCGGGGCCGACGTGGCGCGCGCGCTCGACCGCGCCGAGTTCGCGCGGGTGGTGAAGGCCGCGGGGCTGCAGCAGCCGAAGCACGGCGTGGCGGCGACGTGGGAGCAGGCCGAGGCGCTCGCGACAGACATCGGCTACCCGCTGCTCGCGCGCGGGGCGCACGGGCTCGACTTCGTGGCCGACGCGACGGTGCTGAAGGGCGCGTTCAAGCCGGGCATGCTGCTCGAGGGGTTCATCAGCGAGGCGACGCAGGCGTGCGTCGAGCTGGTGCGCGACCGCACGGGCAAGGTCGTCATCGGCGGCGTCGTCGAGAACGTCGAGCCGGCGGGGGTTCACGCGGCCGACGCGGCGTGCACGCTGCCTCCGCACTCGCTGAAGCCCGAGGTGGTCGAGAAGCTGAAAGACGAAGCGACGGCGCTGGCGAACGCGCTGAACATCGTGGGCCTGCTCGACGTGCAGTTCGCGCTGCAGGGCAAGGCGGTGTGGGTGCTCGAGGCGAACCCGCGGGCGGGCCGCACGCTGCCGTTCGTGGCGAAGGCGACGGGCGTCGACCTGCCGGCGCTCGCGGTGCGCGTGATGCTCGGCCGCACGTTGGAGGAGCTCGGCCTCACCGAAGACCCCGTCGTGGGTCACTGCGCGGTGCGCGAGGCGGTGTTCGACGAAAACGTGCAGCTCGGGCCGCAGATGCGGTCGACGGGCGCGGTGATGGCGGTGGCCGAGACGCTGCCGGTCGCGTTCGGCAAGAGCCAGCTCGCGGCGGGCACGGCGCTGCCGAGCACCGGCACGGTGTTCATCTCGGTGCCCGACCACGACAAGCCGGGCGTCGTCGACGTGGCGAACCGGCTCATCGCGCTCGGCTTCTCGGTCGTCTCGACGAAGGGCACGCAGGCTTACCTGCAGCGCAAGGGGCTGACGGCGGGCCTGGTGAAGAAGGTGCGCGACGGCTCGCCGCACGTGGCCGACGCGGTGCGGGCCAAAGAGATCTCGATGGTGGTCTGTGCGGTGAGCCCCGAAGACTTCGATGACGGGCAGCTGATTCGTCAGGCGGCGCGCCAGGCCGCGGTGCCGAACTTCACGACCGTCGAGGCGGCGCGCATGGCGGTGTCGGCGCTCGAGGCGATGGCGGCGGTGTCGAGAAATGTCGTACCGCTCGAGGCGTTCGCGAGGCGGTAGATCGGCCGGGCGGCCCGCCCGTTCAAAGGCTCCACACCCTTTCGAGGAGCCTTTTCATGAAGCTGTTGTCCCGCGCCGCGGCCGTTCTGTTGAGCCTGTTCGCCCTGACCGCCTCGGCGGCCACCCCTGCTGCTGAGGAGATGAAACCTCCTCCGCGCGTGCAGATTGCGCTGCTGCTCGACAACTCGGGCTCGATGCAGGGCCTCATCAACCAGGCCCGCACCCAGATGTGGAAGCTGGTGAACGAGTTCGCGACGGCGAAGCAGAACGGCAAGCCGATTCGCCTCGAGCTCGCGCTGTACGAGTACGGCGACAAGCCGACGCGCCTCTCGCCGTTCACCACGAACCTCGACAAGGTCTCTGAGCAGCTCTTCGGCCTCGGCATTCGCGGCGGCGACGAGTACTGCGGCACCGTCATTCAGAAGGCGACGCAAGAGCTCGAGTGGTCGGGCAACGCCGATGACCTGAAGCTCATCTACATCGCGGGCAACGAAGAGTTCACGCAAGGGCCGGTCAGCCCCGAAGCGGCCATCTCGGCGGCGAAGAAGAAGGGCATCGTGGTGAACGTGATTCACGCCGACAGCGGCAGCGACCCGACGTGGTCGGCGGGTGCGAAGCTGGCCGGCACGCCGCTGATGCAGATCAACCACAACGCGGCGGTCGCGCAGGTGGTCGCTCCGCAAGACCAGCGCCTCGCCGAGCTGAGCAACAAGCTGAACGGCACGTACATCGGCTACGGCGCGCAGGGTGGCTCGGGGGTCGCGCGGCAGGCCGCGATGGACGAGGCCGCCCAGAAGGCCGCGCCGGCCGCGCTCGCCGAGCGCGTCGTCAGCAAGAGCACCGCGAACTACAAGAACGACGACTGGGACCTCGTCGACGCCAAGAAAGAGGGCAAGGTCTCGCTCGGCAAGATGAAGCAGGAAGAGCTGCCGGCCGAGATGAAGGGCATGAACGAGCAGCAGCGTGAGGCGTTCGTCGCGAAGAAGGCCGAAGAGCGCGCGCAGATTCAGAAAGAGATCGCCGACCTCTCGAAGCAGCGCGCCGAATACGTCGCGAAGCAGGAGGCCGCGAAGCCTGCCGAGTCGACCCTCGACAAGGCGATGATCGACTCGGTTCGCACGTCGGCCGCCGCGAAGTCGATCTCGCTGCACTGACGAACACGCCCGCTTCGGGCACCGGCGGGGTGGAGCCATGGCGCTCCACCCCGTTTTCGTTTTGTGGGGTGCGTGCCGTGTCAGCTCTTCCTGCATGACGAGATGCAGGAAGAGCGGCTCTACGAGCCGAGAGCGAGAAGCTCAGCGCGTTGCAGCGCCACCGTCAGCGGGGCCGTTCGCGGCCTTCAGAATCCACGGGAAGATCACGGTGACGTCGCCGCCGCCGGCGGGCGGCGGGAACTTCCACTTTGGAATCCACTGCATGACGCAGACGCTCACCGGCTGCAGGCCGGGGTCCACGATGTCGAACCCGGCGTCGATGACGCTGCCGCTCGAGCCGATGATGAACTTCACCTGCAGCTTGCCGGCGACGTCGGCCTTGCGCAGCTCTGCCTCGTAGCAGGCCTTCACCTCGCTTTGATGCTCCTTGATGACCGCCAGGATGACCTCTTTGGCCAGCCCTCCGCCGTTCGACGTCTGGTACGCGGTGATGCCGCCGTCGCCGAAGAAGAGCCACGCGTCGACGTGCGACTCGCCGGGCTTCAGCGGCACCTTGAACTTGCTGGCGGCCGAAGCCGCACACACCTCGAGCAGCGCGTCGGTGGGGTTTGACTGCATGGGCGACACCGTGAGCCCACCGTCACGCTGATGCGTGAACTTCAGCTCGACCAGCGTTTCGCGGTTCACGCGGCAGACCTCGAGCGCCTTCGTCTGCTCGAGCAGCGCGGCGTGAAACGGCAGGTCGGCCACCGTCGGGTATTCTGGCTCGAAGTCGGTCACGAGCTCCCCGGCATCGGGCAATTGTTCGGGGCGCTTCGAGACCAGGTACCACTCGAGGGTCGCGCGGCTCAGCGCTTTCGCTCCCGCGAGCCTCCACGTCCATGCAGACGCGAGCACGCACTCGCCGAGCTTCGTCTCGGTGAACGGCGCGGCGACGTGCAGCAGCCTGGCGTCGAGCACCGCGCCCGAGCGGCTGCTCGTCACCTGCATGCGCAAGAGCCCCTCGTCGGACGTCGCTTTCCGGTATTGCCGGAAGCAGCTCGAGACGTTGCCGCGGTGCACATGCGCCAGACCGGCAGGCGCCTCGACCACGGCCGTCTGCTTCTTCGTGGGCACCCAGTCGTACCTGACCGACGCCCGAGCCCGCACCGGAAACTGCCACCGCCGCAGCGCTTCGACGAAGCACGCACCCGCGTCTCGCGCAGAAGACGCGAGCTCGACACCGCCATCGACCACCGAAAAGTCGACGCTCGCCCGGCCGCAGCCCGCGACCTCGGTACGGTGCATCGCCACGACGTCTTCGACTTCCGTCAGCGCGAGCCCGCCGTCGATCGACGACGCCTGCAGCACTGCCACGAGCACTGCAGCCCCCATGGTCACGAACTCTAGCCGAGCTGCTCGACCAGCCAGTCGATGAACACGCGCACGCGCCGCGAGAGCTGCCGGCGGTGCGGGTACAGAATCGACACCGGCATCGGCGCCGCGCAGTAGCGCGCCAGCACCGGCACCAGCGCCTTCGACTTCAGCTCGGGGTCGAGCGTGTGCGCGGGCGTCTGAATGAGCCCGAGGCCAGCGACCGCCGCCGCCACGTACGCCTCGGCGTTGTTGACGGTCACGCGGCCCTTCATGGGCAGCTCCTTCCACTCGCCGGCCTCTTCGTACTCCCAGCCCATCGGCTTCTGACCGAACGTGTTCGCCCACTGCACCTGCGCGTGCCTGGCGAGGTCTTCGAGCCGGCGCGGCACGCCGTGCTGCTTCAGGTACGCGGGGCTCGCCACGTTGATGAGCTTCATCTCGCCGATGCGCCGCGCGATGAGGCCCGAGTCGCCCGTCGCGCCGACGCGCACCACACAGTCGTAGCCCTCGCGCACCAGGTCGACCGCGCGGTCGGTGCTGCCGAGCTCGAGCTCGAGCTCGGGGTGCTCGGCCAGAAAGCGAGGGAGCGCGGGGATGACGCGAAACCGCGCCATGCGGCTCGGCATGTCGACGCGCAGCCGGCCCTTGAGCGTCTCGCCGCTCTTCTGGAACAGCGTCTCGAGCTCGTCGGCGTCGGTGAGCAGGTCGCGGCAGCGCTCGTAGAAGACGCGGCCATCGTGGGTCAGGCTCACGCGCCGGGTCGTGCGCTGCAAGAGCCGCGCGCCGAGCCGCTCTTCGAGCTTCGACACCGCGAGCGACACCGACGCCTTCGGCAGCCCCAGGCTCTTCGCCGCGCCCGTGAAGCTCTCGAGCTCGGCCACCCGCGCGAACACCGCCATCGTCTCGAGTCTGTCCATCGTTCAGATTCCGCGAACAGTGTGTCGCATCGTGCGCGCATTGTTCAAGAGCCTCGCGGGCCGTATCTCTCACCCATCAACAAGGAGGCAGCACATGGGCGACACGAAGATTGCAGTCATCACGGGTGGCAGCCGGGGTCTGGGCCGCAACGGGGCCATCGCGCTCGCGAAGCGCGGCGTGCACAGCGTCATCACGTACCAGTCGAAGCGAGACGCAGCCGAAGAAACGGTGAGAGAGGTCGAGAAGCTCGGCGCGAAGGCGGTGGCCCTGCAGCTCGACACCTCGAAGCCCGGCTCGTTCGCCGACTTCGCCGGCGCGCTGAAGTCGGCGCTGCAAGCCACGTGGAAGCGCGACCGCTTCGACTACCTGGTGAACAACGCGGGCACCGGGCTGCACAAGGGCTTCGCCGAGACGAGCGAGGCCGACTTCGACGCGCTCGTGAACGTGCACCTCAAGGGGCCCTACTTCCTCACGCAGAGGCTCTTGCCGCTCATCGCCGACGGCGGCCGCATCTTGAACGTGTCGACGGGCCTCGCGCGCTTCGTGGTGCCGGGCTACTCGGCGTACGCGTCGATGAAGGGCGGCATCGAGGTGCTGACGCGGTATCTCGCGAAGGAGCTCGGGCCGCGCGGCATCTCGGTCAACACGCTGGCGCCCGGCGCCATCGCGACCGACTTCAACGGCGGCGCGGTGCGCGACAACCCGCAGATGCAGGCCATGCTGTCGGGCTTCACGGCGCTGGGCCGGGTCGGTCAGGCCGACGACATCGGGCCGGTCATCGCGAGCCTGCTCGACGAGGGCAACCGCTGGGTGACGGGGCAGCGCATCGAAGCCTCGGGCGGCATGTTCTTGTAACGTGCGCGCCCTCTCGCTCGAGGGGGTACCCACGTGAAGCGCTGGCTCTTCGTTCTGCCGTGTCTCGTGCCGCTGGCCGCCGAGGCGTTCTGTGGTTTTTACGTCGCCGGCGGCGGCGCCGAGCTGTTCAACAACGCCACGCAGGTCGTGCTGATGCGTGAGGGCACGCGCACGGTGCTCTCGATGCAGAACAACTACGAGGGCCCGCCCGAAGACTTCGCGATGGTGGTGCCGGTGCCGGTGGTGCTGAAGAAGGAGCAGGTGAAGACGCTGCCGCGCGACGTCTTCAACCGCATCGATCAGCTCTCGGCGCCGCGGCTCGTCGAGTACTGGGAGGTCGACCCGTGCTTCGTGCCTCCGCCGCCGGCCCCGCCCGGTCTGGTCTACAAGAGTGGTGGGATTCTGAGGCCCATGCGCGCCGGCGGCGGTGGCGAGCCGCTGGTGAAGATCGAAGCCCAGTTCGAGGTCGGCGAGTACGACGTCGTCATTCTCTCGGCGAAAGACGCCCTCGCGCTCGAGCAGTGGCTCAAGCAGAACAAGTACAAGATCCCCGACGGCGCCGAGCCCCTGTTCAAGCCTTACATTCAGCAGGGCATGAAGTTCTTCGTCGCGAAGGTGAACGCGAAGAAGGTCAGCTTCAACGAGAAGGGGCAGGCGAAGCTCTCGCCGCTGCGCTTCCACTACGACAGCGAGAAGTTCGAGCTGCCCGTTCGCCTCGGCCTCATCAACGCGAAAGAGAAGCAAGACCTCATCGTGCACGTGCTCGCGAAGAACCAGCGCTACGAGCTCGCGAACCTGCCGAACGTCACGATTCCCACGAACATCGACCTCGCGCCGTCGGCGAAGAGCGAGTTCCCCTACTTCTACGTGAGCCTGTTCGACCGCACGCTCGAGAAGAACCCCAAGGCGGTGGTGACCGAGTACGCGTGGCAGGCGACGAGCTGCGACCCGTGCCCGACCTCGCCGCTGTCGCCCGCCGACTTCGCGACGCTCGGCTCCGACGTGCTGCCGCCGCAGGTGCCGGCCGACCCGTACAACCCGGCCACGCAGTTCGTGCTCACGCGGCTGCACGCGCGCTACGACAAGACGTCGCTCGGTGAAGACCTCGTGTTTCGCGCGGCGAAGCCCATCGTGGGGGGCCGTGAGTTTCTCACCGACGGCGACAAGCTCGAGCAGGGCAGTCGGCCCGACGCGTGGAACAACTTTCAGGGCCGCTACGCGATTCGCTACCCGTGGAAGGGCGCCGTGAAGTGCGACAAGCCGGTGTACGGCCGCTGGGGCGGGCCGTGGCCGAACGAGCAGCGGGCCGCGCAGACGACGGCGACCGACACCGCGTTCGTCGCGCGCGACCCCGCGAAGGTCGAGGCGCTCGCCGAGAGCCCCGTGCCCGAGCTCGCCGTGAAGGGCAAGAAGGGCAGGGCGGGTGAGGCGCTGCGGCCGGCGGGAGCTCCGGGGCCGAAGAAGTAGCGCAGTCGCGCTCGCGCGAGTACGTGACGGCTGGGTGAGGAGAAATTCTCCTCGCCCGGCGATATCGCCTTTCGCCGGTGAGACAGTTGTCTCCTCGCGACAGGGTGCCGGCTGGGTGAGGAGAAATTCTCCTCACCCGGCGGTATCGCCTTTCGCCGGTGAGACAGTTGTCTCCTCGCGACAGGGGGCCAGCTCAGTGAGGAGAAATTCTCCTCACTGAGCTGGGCACCGCGTCGGAGAGCGGCTTTCGTCGTGGCGCGCCCGGCCGGTCTGCTCAGAGCCAGCGGGGTTGGTTCGTCAAAACGTGCTCGCGCTGAGGCCACCCACTCGGGAAGACTGGCTCCCTCATGCTCTCTCTTCTGCTGACCGTGCTCGCGATGCCCGACCCGGCCACGACGCGGGTTCACCTCGTGGTCGAGTCACCGACGCGCACCTATGAGCTGGTGCGGCAGCAGCGGCCCGATGACCCGTACCGCACCGACATGCTCGCGGCCGAGTCGGTGTGCCGCGAGAGGTGCAACCTCGACGTCGATGTCGACCCGCGGCTCGACTACGTCTTGAACGTCACGGGCACGCGCTTCCCCGTGAACATGACCGAGCACGGCAGCTCGCTGTTGCTGCGCGTCGAGCCTCCGTCGCGCGCGAAGCGCATCGCGTCGAGCGTCATGATTCCCGTCGGGCTCGTGTCTTCGATTCTGGGCAGCATCGCCGGCGTCACGGGCGGCATTCTCGCCGTCGCGTCGGGCGCGCCGAATGACCTCGGTGTCGCGCTCGCCGCCGGCGGTGCCACCGCGTTCGGCGTCGGCGTCATCACGTTCATCATCGGCATCGTGCTGCGGCGCACCTCGGTCATCGAGCTGTCGAGCGAGCCGGGCACGGTGCAGCCGTCGAGCGCCCCGCTGACGCCCGAGGTGCCGGCCGCACCGCCGCCGCCGCCACCGCCGAGCCCCACCGAGACGTGACGCGGCTCACGGCGCAGGGCGAAACAGCACCGTGCCCGCCCTGCCGACGGCCCATACGCCCGCGTCGGGCACGCCGCTGATGCCGAGCAGCTCTTCGCGCGTCGGGGCGGTGAGGCTCGACCAGGCCGCACCGTTCCACCTCCACGCCGCGCCGCCGGCGCCGACCGCGTAGCCGCGCGCCGAGTCGGCCACGTACACGCCGTTGAGGTGGTCGCGCGTGCCGGCGTCGACGAAGCGCACGGCGCCGACGAGGCCGCCCATGAAGATGCCTCCGTCGTGACCGACCGCGACGACGAGCGGCTCGGCGACGTCGAACGGCGTGCCGTGCACCGCGCGCATCGGCCACGGCCACACCAGCGGCTTGATGCCGGGCCAGATTTCGCCGTCGCCGTCGATGAGCGCGCCCTGCTCGGTGATGCCCCACAGCCGGTCGCCGTTGCTGAACAGGCCGCGAACCGTGTCGCGCTGGGTGCTGTTCGGCAAGAAGCGCTGCTGCAGGCCCGAAGTCAGCAAGGCGCCCTCGGCGATGCGGAAGTGGCCGCCGTCGGCCGTGCCGAAGTGAATGAAGCCGGCGTGCCGCGTCACCGCGTACTGCGGCGGCAGGTCGGGGCCGATGGTGAAGCCCGCGGGCCGGTACTGCCCCGGCACCGAGTTGGAGCCCGTGTAGAGCTGCACGCCACCCGAGCCGCCGTCGGTCGTGCCCCAGATGGCGTTGAGCGACGACGGCCCCGCCATGCCCGAGAACGGCGCCCAGCGGCCGGCCTGGCTCGAGGTCGAGCGAACGAAGACGCCGCCCGGGTTGCTGCTCGCGGCGAAGACGTTGTTGCGGTCGATGGCGTACACGCCGTTCAGGTCGACCGCGGCGCCGGTCGAGGTTCGAGACAGGGTCTCGCCGGCCGTCGCGCGCGCGACGAGCCCCCTGCTGCCCACGAGCGCGGCGACGCCCGAATCGAGCGCGGCGGCTCCGAAAAACTTCTGGCCGGGGGCGGTGGCGTACGACTGCGCGCTGCCACCGTCGAAGTACCAGACCGTGTCTTCGCCCGCGATGAAGAGGTCGCCGGTGCGGGTGCCCGCGAGCGCGACCGCCGAGACGTTGCAGCCGGCCGCAGCTGCGACCGGCACGAGCCCGCCGCCCATCAGCGCCGCGAGCTGGCAGCCGTTGCCGGCCGAGAGCAGGTCTGAGCTCGAGCTGCCGAAGAGCGCGTTGATGGGGCCCAGGCCCGGGGTGTCGATCGCCGACCAGGCGGAGCCATTCCACCGGGCGGCCTGGCTCAGGTTGCCCGTGCCGGCGGCGTAGACGTCGGTCGGCGAAAACGCGCGCAGGGCACGCACCTCGGTGAGCACGCCGGTGGTGCCGTTCGACCACGCGCCGCTCGCCGCGCGCTGGTGCACGTAGCCCTGGGCACCGCCCGAGATGACGACGCCCGCAGGCAGCGCCGCGACCGCGCGCAGGTCGAGGCCCGCGTCGCTCACGTGGTCGAGCGCCCAGCGCTGCCCGTCGTAGCGCAGCACCACGCCGCGCTCGCCGACGGCCCAGACGTCGCTCGCGCCCGTGCCGTGCACCGCGAAGAGGTCGAGCCGCGTCGGCGTCGGCGCGGTCTTCCAATACTGCCCGTTGTAGTGGAGCAGCGTGCCGACGTTGCCGACGGCCCACACGTCTCTCTCGCTGCTCGCCCACGCGGCGTTCAGCGTGTTGCCTTGCGGGAGCGGGTTCTCCCAGCACCAGCCGTCGACGCACGAGATGGGCGCGCTGCAGAGGTTCGGGCTGACGCCGGCGCCGCAGAACGCGCCGGCGCCCGGGCATGAGCCGGTGAGGCCGCCGTCGCGCCAGCAGCCGAGCTCGTAGCCGCAGCCCGAGTCGACCGTGCCGCACGCGAGCGCGCCGGTGGGGCAGACGCCCGTGGGTACACACGTATTACCCCCGCCCGCGGCGCTGTTGCCGCCGCCGGCCGTGTCGCCGCCTCCGGCGAGGCCGCCCGCGGTCGCGCCGCCCGCTGAACCGCCGCCCGAGCCTCCGGCGTTGGAGCTCGCACGGCACCGCCCGTCGGGGTGGCAGGTGTAGCCGAGCTGCGCGCAGCTGCCGTCGGTCTCGCAGAGATAGGTGACGTCGTCGGGGAGCTGAATGCAGCCGGCGAAGATGAGCGCTGCTGCGGCGAGACGGCGGGTCACCACGTCACCACCGCGATGACTCCGAACGCGGCGGTGGCGGCGCCGAGACCGACCGCGACGGGCGCCAGCGTGTTGTGCTGATTGACGAGCGCCTGCGCCTGCGAGCCGGTGAGGTCGGAGGTGGGCTCGCCCCGCCGGACACGCGCGCGGGCTTCGGCGGCTGATACTCCGAGCGCGATGGCCGTGCCGGCTGCGACGGCGGCGAGGCCCGCGGCGACGTAGGTGATGACGTGCGAGCGCTCGGGAGCCGGCGAGGGCGCCTCGACGACGACGGGCTTCGCGGGCTCGACGGGCGCAGGCGCCGGAGCGAGGGTCGGCGGCGGCACCGGCTCGACGCGCGCGACGGGAGCGTCGACTCGTTTTGCGGGGAAGGCAGCGGCGAGGGCCGCCGAGACGGCCGTGAGCTGCTCGAGGGGTGCGCCGGCCTTCAGCACGGCGGCGTCTTTCGCGAGCGAGGTCGAGTCGGCGGTGCGCCACGCTTCGAGCACGACGCTGCGCTCGCCCTGCAGCGCGGCAGCCGAGATGGCGACGAGCGCGCCGACCTCGAGCTGCTTCGCGAGCTCGAGCACGCAGGCTTTTCGGCCGCTGCAGGCGGCGGGGTCGTCGACGCCGAGCGCTTTCAGTCTTCGCAGGGAGTCGACCGGCTTCTCGACGGCGACGCCGGCGCGCTCGAGCACGGCGGCGGCAGCCTCGGCGAAGCCGCGCGCCTCGTCGGGCGTCACCGACGTGCGGCGAACGACGAGCACGGCGACTTGGGTCGAACGCTCGGGCGCGGCGGCGAGCGTGAGGCAGAGCAGGGTGAGCAGACGGGGTGGGAGGAAAGCGCAAAGCCGGGGCGTGCGCCAATTGCCAGCTGCGGTGCGCAGTCGGCGCGCGCCCTGCTCATTGGGGCCCCACGTCACCGGTGGTGAGGTGTACGACCTGAAGGCCGAGCCAGCGCAGCTCGTGTGGCCGGCCGCGCGCGACCCGGCGCTGGCGAGGCGGGTGGTCGACGAGAGCGTCGCCTTCGGTGCGGCTCAAACGTGACGAAGGGCACGGGCGCGGCTAAACCCCATGTCCCGTGCGTCTGGCAGCCATCGTCATCGCGGTTGCGCTCCTCGCCGGAGCCTTCTTCTTCGGCAAGAAGCTCGAGCGCGACGCCGCCGACGCGAACGTCAAGATCGCGCGCGACGGCGCCGAGAAGGCCGCCACCGACGCGGTGACGAGCCTCGAGAAGACGCTCGCCCTCTTTCAGACGCGCACGAACGGCGCCGCCAACGCGCAGCAGATGCGGCCGCTCTTGAGCCCGCCCGACCCGGCCACCATTCACGACGCCCTCAGCAACGAGGCCTGGTCGCAGCCGTACCGCGACCGCGGCGGCTCGGTCGCCCTCTTCACCGAAGACGGCAAGCTCGGCGGCTCGCCCGCGATGCTCGACGACTCGCGCCTCGCCGAGATGGCGAAGGCCGCGCTGCAGCACGGCGAGGCCTCGGGCTTCGCCACCCATCAGGGCCTGTACCTCATCGGCGCCGTGCAGCTGCCGTTCGAGCTCGCCGAGGGCAAGAAGGTCGCGCTCGTGCGGTCGCGGCCGCTCGGGCAAGACGAGCTCGACGCGCTCTCGACGCGCGCGCTGCTCGTCACCGACGGCAAGGTGAAGGCCGGCACGCGCGGCGACCCGCGCGCGCTCGAGAGCGTCGTCGGTCGCGAGGCCGAGGGCTTCATCTCGACGCCGACCGGCGTGGCGGTCGCGCGACAGGCGGGCGCGCTCTGGGTCTGGGTGCTCGAGCCGGTGGGCTCGCAGGTCGCGCCTCAGCTGCCGGTGCCGGCGGTGTGGGGCGGGGCGGCAGTGCTCGCGCTCGGCATGCTCGCCTTCGCGTTCACCCGCAAGAAGGCCGAGGCCGACCGGGCGGTGACCGAGCCGGCGCCGGTGGTGATGACGCCCATCTCGCTCGCGCAGGCGCTCGACGCGACGTCGGTGAGCGAGGGCAGCGGCAAGCGGTACCATGAGGTCGCGCCGCTCGGTGAGGGCGGCATGGCGAAGGTGTCGATCGCGGTGACGCACGGCGCCGAGGGCTTTCGCCGCACGTTCGTGCTGAAGCGGCTGCGCACCGAGCTGACGGTCAACCCCGAGATCGTGGCGCAGTTCATCGACGAGGCGCGCCTCGGCGCCTCGCTGGTGCACTCGAACATCGTGCCGGTCTTCGACTTCGGCCGCGACGCCGAGGGCTACTTTCTCGTGCAGGACTACATCATGGGCCGCGACCTCGACGCGGTTCGCCGCGCCCTGTTCGAGCAGCACCGCGCGACGCTCGACCTGCCGCTCGTGCTGTACGTCGCGCAAGAGGCGCTGAAGGCGCTGTCGTACGCGCACGGCAAGACCGACGACGCCGGCCGACCCCTGCAGCTCGTGCACCGCGACGTGTCGCCGAACAACCTCATGATCTCGGCGCGCGGCGAGCTGAAGCTGCTCGACTTCGGCATCGTGAAGGCCGCCGGCAAGCTGAGCCAGACGCAGACCGGCATGATCAAGGGCAACGTCTTCTACATGTCGCCCGAGCAGGCGCGCGGGCTGCCGGTCGACAACCGGTCAGACCTCTTCTCGCTCGGGCTCGTGCTGTTCACGGCGTGCGCCGGCGAGCCGCTGTACCGCGGCAACTCGAACTACGAGCTGCTCACGCGCGCCGCCGAAGGCCTCGGGCAAGACGAGCTGCAGCGCGTGAGCCGGCTGCCGGCGCCGCTCGCCGAGCTGCTCGTGAGGGTGCTGCAGTTCGACCCGAACAACCGCTTCAGCTCGGCCGAAGAGTTCAGCAACGCCCTGCCGGTCGGGCAGGTCGGCTCGGCCGCCGCGATGCAGCAGCTGATGGAGGCCCTGTTCAAGGGCGACTTCACCGCCGAGCGGCAGCGCTTCTCGGCGTCGAGCATCACCGGAGGCCTGCGTTGAGACCGACTGCCTTGCTGTTCCTGCTCGCGGCGTGCTCGCTCGACGGCCCGCCGCGCGGCTTCGCCTGGCCGACAGCGTCGTTCTTTCGCTCTGAGCCCGCCACGTTCGGCGGCTTCACGACCTCGAGCATCGCGAACAACACGACGAAAGAGCTGGTCTTGCAGCCCGCGTGGGGCAGCGGCCAGCGGCTCGGCTACTACGTGACCGAGATCTGGCAGAACCACCCCGACCTCTGGGTGCAGCCCGTCTACCTGCTCGGCGCGGTGCAGAACGAGACCATCTTCGGCGTCGACACCGAGAGCACGTTCTACAGCCCGTTCTGGCGCGCATGGGTCGTGACCGCCCAGGCCGGCAAGACCTACGACCGCGTCAGCGCCGTGAACGAGCTGCCGATGTGGCGCGGGCCGATGGTCGTCTGCCCCATCGTGCCGTCGGGCGTCACCACCGACCGCGCGGGCGCGGCGAGCCGCGGGGTGGCGTTCGTGAACGGCGCGCGCGTCGACTATCTCTCGTTCGGCACCGACCGGCAGATCGCCGAGCCGTTCGAGGGCGGCGACCTCGACGGCGTCGTCTTGCCCGCCGACTTTCACCTCTTCGCGACGCGCGGCGCCGACGGCGGCACCGAGCCCCTGCGCGAGCTGCCCGCCGTTCTGCCCGATGACCCGTGGCACCACGCCTACGTGCGCCGCGTCGACGTGCTGCTCGGCGCCGAGGCGGTGTTCGTGCCGCTGGGCGACACCGTGCTGCGCGCGAAGCTGACGGCACTGGGGGTACAGGCGCCCGAGCCCTCGAACCTCATCGACGCGTCGCTCGCCGAGCAGCACCGCGGCCACGTCGCCGCCGACGGCGCGTGCTTCGCCGATGCCGCCGGCTTCCCGAGCACCTGCCAGTGGCTCGACTCCGAAGGGTCGGTGAAGCAGCTCGCCGACAACCGCCGCGTCGCGACCGACGTCACGCTGACGGCGAACCCGGTGACGGTGCCATGACGGGGCTCATGGTGCTCGCGCTGCTCGCGGCCGACCCCGCGCCCGCTCAGGCCGTCGACGACGAGGCGAGCGAGAACGGCGGCGAAGGCTACACGCCTCCGCAGCCGACGGTGCTGCAGGCGTTGCGCTTCACCGGCTACGTCGACGTCGGCTTCGCGGCGGCGCAGGGCAACGGCTCGAGCTTCGCGCCGAACGACTTTCGCATTCCCGCCGACTACGGCGTCGACCCGTTCGCGCCCGCGGTGAACTCGCGCGGCGAGGTGGCGTCGAACGACAGCGGCGGCCGCTTCGTGAACGGCTTCATGCCGCGCAGCGTGGGCGCCGGCGGCAACCCGACCTTTCTCATCAACACGGCCTCGGTCGATGCGCGGTTCGCGCCGACGCAGGTGCCGGTGATGGTGTTCATGCGCATGCAGTTCATGCCGCGCTTCTCGTCGGCGGGTAACCAGACGCGCGTGCTGTTGCAGCAGGCGTTCGGCAAGGTGAACCCGTTCTCGAACGCCGAGTTTTCGCTCTCGGTCGGCAAGTTCGACTCGGTGTTCGGCATCGAGTACCTCGACAACGAGGCGAACATTCGCACCGGCATCACGCCGTCGCTCATCGCGCGCTACACGACGGGGCACAGCATCGGGGCGAAGCTGTTCTACCGAATCCAGCTCCCCGCCCTGTGGAGCGCGATCTCGCTCAACGTCGCCGGCACCAACTCGGGCACGCGCATCGAAGAGCTCGCGGGCCCCGACCTGTCGCTCACCGGCGTGCCGGTCGGCAGCGGGCGCCTCGGCTACGAGCTGAACCTGAAAGCCGTGCAGGCGAAGCTCGGCTTCTCGGGGCTCATCGGGCCGCGCAACGACACGCGCGACGTGCGCTCGAAGCAGTGGGCGTACGGCGCCGACGCGCGCATCACGGCGTTCGGGCTGACGGTGTCGGGCGAGCTGATTCACCTCGTCGACGAGGCGCCCGAGGGGGCGCAGCGCGCGCTGAAGCAGACGGGCCTCGGGCTCGGCGAGCTCATCACGGCGTTTCAGGTGAGCGGCGGCTACGTGCAGCTGCAGTACGCGGTGCCGCTGACGACCGACTGGCTCACGGGCCTCGCGCTGTACGGCCGGTACGACCGCCGCAACGCGACCTTTCGGGGCTTCTCGACGGTCGAGACCGAGCGCTTCACCGCGGGTCTGCGCATCGAGCTGTTCGCGATGCTCGCCATCAAGGCCGAGGGGCTCTTCAACCGCGAGCTCGGCTCGGTGCCGACGGTGCCGAACGACGTCTTCACTTCTTCGGTGGTGTTCACATGGTGATGGTGACTGCGTTGACGCTGGCGCTTTTGGGCGGCTGGCCGGGCGACGAGATGCCGCTGCCGGTCACGGTGAAGGGGCCCGAAGACCTGCAGTTCAAGGCGACGGCAGAACGGCAGTACCTCGTCTTCAACCTGATGGTGTCGGGCCGCCTCGCGTGGGAGCGCGGCGACTGGGCGGTCGCGGCCGAGAAGTTCGAGCAGCTGCTCAACGTGCCCGAGCTGCCGGCGTCGGTCGACGCGGCGGTGCGGCCGTTCGCGATCGAGGCGCGCAAGAAGGCGGGCGGCACGCCGGTGGGGCCGGGCGCCGCGCCGAAGCCGGCCGAGACGAAGCCGGCAGAGCCCGCGGCGCCGCCGAAGCGCCTGCTGACGGTGGCGGGCACGGTGAGCGGTGGCGGCAGCGCGGGGCCCGGCGGCGCCGTCATCTTCTTGAAGCGCATCGACGGGGCGACGCCGCGCCCGAAGCCGGGCAAGCCGCGCACGGTGGTGCAGAGAGAGAAGCGGTTCGAGCCGCGCGTCATCGCGGTCACGATCGGCACGACGGTCGACTTTCGCAACGACGACCCGCTCTTCCACAACGTGTTTTCGCTCTCGCGGCCGAACGACTTCGACTTGGGGCTCTACAAAGGCGGCACGTCTGAATCGAAGGTGTTCGACACCGCGGGCCCCGTGCAGCTGCTCTGCAACATTCACTCGTCGATGCAGGGCTACGTGTACGTGGTCGACACGCCGTGGTTCGCGCAGGCCGACGCGGCGGGGCGCTTCACCATCAAGGGCGTGCCGCCGGGTGAGTACGAGGCGAAGGTGTGGCACGAGGCGGCGTCGAAGGCGTCGAGCGTGAAGGTGAAGGTCGAGCCGTCGTCGGGGCCGCTGTCGCTCAGCGTCGATGGCGACAAGGGCACGCCGGCGTTCGTGCCCGACAAGAGCGGCAAGCCGCGGCAGCCGCAGCTGGGCTACTGACTTCTCGCCCTCAGGGCAGCCCGTGACGGTCGACCCCAGGGCGGTGCGGCAGCGCATCGGCGCCATCGTCCCCGCGCTCCAGCGAGGTGCTGCGCGCGCCTTCGCCGGGCACCGTGACCGACACTTTACCCTGTCGAGGGGGCCGTTCGTCGCGATACTCATTGCGCCATGCGCACACTGGTCGTCCTGGGGCTCCTCGCGTCGAGCACCGCTGCCGCCACCAGCATCACGCCGACCACTGAAGTCGATGACTTCACGAACAACGGCAACTGCACGCTCCGCGAGGCCATCACCGCGGCCACCAGCAACGCCGCGCGCGACACGTGCCCGGCGGGCAGCGTCAACGACGCCGACGTCATCGAGTTGGGCGCTCTCACCTATGTCATCGCCCTGACCGGCGTGGAGGACGCCAACGCCGGCGGGGACTTCGATGTCGTCTCCGGCTCCGGGGAGCTGGTCATCAACGGCGCGGGCGCTTCTCGCACCATCATCAGCGGAGCGACGCTGGATCGAATCTTCCACGTCGGTGCGGCCGTATCGCTCACGTTGCGCGGGTTGACCCTCACCCAGGGCTTGCAAGGCGCCA
>JAEUJP010000251.1 GCA_016793725.1 Myxococcaceae bacterium
CTCTTCCGATCTGGGCGGCAGGTCGGCGCAGAGCAGCGCGGTGCGCACGAAGCGGCCGCGCAAGATGAGCGAGGGGTCGGCGCCGTGGGCCGTGTGCGCCATGACGAGCGGGTGCGTGAGCAGGCCGACGCGCGAAGCGACCTCGGCGCTGCGCCAGCCGTCGGGGCCCTTCGGCTCGGTCGGCAGGCCGTAGAACTGCTCGAGCGCGGCGTTCACGTACGCGCGCTTCGACGTCATGAGGGCGCGGAAGCCGTCGGGCTGAGCGAGCGCGTCGCGCACGAGGCGAAAGAGCTCTTCTTCGAGGTGAGCCTGAACGGCGGCCGAGAACTGCGTGGAGGAAGCGGTGAAGTTCTCGAGGCCGAGCCACTCGCGAACGAACTGGTTGATGGCGCGCTGACCGCGGTCGGTGCTGAGCAGGCGGGTCGCGTGGGTGCGGCGCGTTGCGGGCACGAGCAGGGCGCCATCTGAGGCGGCGGCGGCGAGCTCGGCGTCGGGAAGGCCAAGGCCGAAGAGCACGCCCATGCGCGCGGCGACCTGGTGGCCGGTGAGCGTGAGCGGCGCGGCGTTCGAGGTCGGCTCGACGAGGTAGAGCGCCTGCGGCATGAGCACGAGCGCTTCGACGGCGAGGGCGAGGCCTTCGCGGTGCGAGAAGGTGCTGTCGGCGCGGGCGGCGGCGTAGACGCGGAGCAGAAGGTCGAGCTCGCCGGCGGTGGCGGCCCGGCGAAAGGCGCGGCGGGTGAGCGTCGTGAGGTGGGCGCGGGCGCAGGCGGTCTCGGCTGCGGCTCCGGTGCCGATGCAGGCGGGCAGCCCGTCGGTGAGGGCAAGGGCGAGGGTCTCGCTGGCTTCGAGCATGCCGGTGATGCCGGTGTCGCCGACGATGTTGGCGGCGGGGAAGGTCGAGAACGCAGAGCCGGGCTCGGTGGCGGGAAAGGTCTCGGGCATGGCGCCGCTGGCGCCGAAGAGATCGACCCACACCTGTGCGACCTGACGGCGGTTCAGGCGTTGGAGCGGCACGCGCAGGCGCTGCTCGCCGCTGCAGTCGAGCCGGGTGGGAGCCGTAGGTCCCGGGTCGAGAGGGTTTTCAGACGGGGTGCGGGTGACGATCTCGCCCGTACAACCGAGCGAGAAGACGAGCGATGAGCAAGCGAGGAGTCGGTGCATGCGCCTTCCGGTACCGGAAGATGCGCAGCGCGCGGCGGAAGCTCAGGGAATAGAGTGTGCCGCATGGTGAGGGGACTTCGTGCTGCATCGGTAGGCGTGGCGCTGGCGGTGCTCGCGGTGGATTGCGGGCCGGGGCTTCGGACGTGCGACCATGGCTGTATCGAGGGTGCGGTCTGCGACGTGAAGACGAACCTGTGTTTCTACCCGAGGCCTGATGGAGGCACGGCAGGCGGAGGCACTGCAACCGCGGGCGGCACTGCGACGGCTGGTGGCGGAACGGCAGGCGGCAGCGGAACAGGCGGCGGGAGCTCGGACGTGCTGAGACTGCTACCGCTGACGCGTGCGGGTCGCGCCCCGGTGGCGATCACCGCGGAGCTCGTGGCCAGGGTCCAGCCCAGCGCGCTGGTGCTCAGTCTCGATGGTGGCGTCTTCCGCGACGATGCGGGGTCGGCGGTTTCCACGCTGACGCTGATTGACGCCGGCGTGTACCGGGCCGTCGGTACTTTCCCCGCAGTCGATGGGCCACGACAGGTCTTCGCAGCTTTCCCGGACGCGGGCCTGTTCACGTCGATGGTGACGATGGTCGACGTGACGCCGCCGAGCCCGGTGATCGAGGTGTCTCCGCCGCCGGCGCGGGTGAACTCCACCGACGGCGGGCTCGTGACGCTCGACGTCGACGCGCCGAATGCGTACCGGCGCGACGAGAACGTGACGGTGACGTTCGACTTTCCGCAGAACGATGTGGCGACGATTGCGGTCGACCTGTTCAGCGACGGAGGTGGGCTGCAGCCGGTCGGCTCGGCGAGCGGCGTGTGCGCGAGCCGGTTCGATGGGGGCGTGTGCCGGCAGCAGGTGGTCGACCTGTGGCGGCACCCGATGCATGCCTATCGCGATGTCGTCGGGGTGTTGGCGCGCGTGACGGATGATCTGGGGAATTCGGCGGCGGTCGATGGAGGGCGCGCGAAGGTCACGCGCTTCAAGTGGTCGCGCGGCAACATCTACGCACCATCACTTACGCGGGGTGGTGACCTCATTGTTTTCACCGGCGAATCGGGGGCTCCGCAATTGGCGAGATTCGGCCACGACGGCACACAACTGTGGTCGCAGCCCGCCGTTGGCAATGGAAGCCATGTGACCATGGGCAGCCAACCGGATGAGCGCGCCTATGCCTCATCTGTCGTCAGCAACATCCGTATCTCGGCGCGTGCCACAAACACCGCGATTCCGACGCAGACCTTCGCCCCGCTGTTTCCTTTGCTCGATGGCTTCGAGCAGACGAGCCAACCGGTTCTCGTGACCCGACCGAACGATGAGATCGCCTACTTTCCGACCGCTGGGGCCTTCTTCAATTGCAACTGCAGCTTCGTGCACGGCTGGAGGCTCTCGAATCAGGCAAGCGTCACGGTCGATGCGGGAGAGCTGCCTGGCTACACGTTGAAGACCGCGGTCACGGACAACGAGAATCTATGGGTCCCGTTCATGACTCTGGGTGGGGGCTTCGAGAGCGACATTGTCGTTCTCTCGCTCGGGGCCGGCGGGTTTCCACCGACACTCACGACACGCGCGCGAGTTGTGGGAGGGGTCGAGAGTGCCGCCATATTCAAACAAGGTGTCGTCTACTTGGCAGGACATACCGACAGCGACGGAGGCGTGCTCTACGCCATGTCGGGAGCGACGGTCACCTCGCCGTGGGTGCACTTGCCGATGAACAGGCCGACCGTACTGATTGGAACGGACGCCATTTTCGCGAGTGACCAGCGGACCTGCCGCCTACCGATCGGCAGCACAACGCCGACGTGTGTAGATCTGATGCAGTTTTCCAGCTCGCCAATTCTTGGAGCGGCTCCTGCTGCCGGAGCTGCACCCGTCTTGTACGACGTCAACAGCTCGGGACTCGTGGCGATCGACTCAGCCACACTCTCGGTGGTGTGGCAGGCTCCAGTCTCCGTGCGGCCGCGCTCGATTGACTGCTCGCGCACCGATGGCGGCCAACCACGACCCGGGGTGCCGGGCGTCCTCTACGGAGCCAGCGCTGAAGGGCTCTCGGCACTCATCGTCGATTCGCCGGGAATCGATGGAACTGCAAGGTGGCCGATGCCCACCCACGACCCGCGAAACACTGGCAACAGCACGGTGCCGCTGACGAACTTCTACTGCCCCTGAGACCGACTATGACCGGCGCGCGACGCGACGGCGCCGCATCGCCGTGACTCCGAGGAGCGCGACCAGCGCAAAGCTCGGGTCGACCGAGGAGCAGTTGCAGCCACCGCCCTCGGCCTCTCCACCGGCGGTCGCGCCACCAGCACTGCCGCTGCCGCCGGCAGTCCCCGCGCCGCCTGCGGTGCCGCTACCACCCGCAGTTCCACTGCCCCCCGCCATCGCGGTACCACCTGCGTTCGCCGCGCCGCCCGCCGTCGCAGCGCCACCCGCCGTCGCGCCTCCGCCCGCGGTAGCGCCGCCGCCTGCCGCGCCACTACCTCCAGCAGAGCCACTACCGCCGCCGGTCCCCATTCCCGGAAAGCCAGCGTCGTACCCGAGAGGAACGACGCGCGCGATGCGAGCGTTGCCGTTCAGATTGGCCACGTTGATCATTCCGAAATACGGCATGCCATCAGGCCCAACGCGCACCGTTGTTGGGAACACGTTGTTGGGGCTCTGGAAGCGGCCGATGATCTCGGCAGCAGTGCCAGCGTCGGCAACGCCATCGCGTGCCGCGTTCGTGTGCAGAACCCAGAAGTGACCGGTCGCGTTGTCGGCGAACCAATAGCCGCGACGATTTTCGGGGAAGAGCGTTGAGTCGACGAACATGCCGCCCGTGATGCTCATGCAACCTGTTCCGTGATTGCAGTCCCAAACGGGCGGAGCGCAGCTGCCCGACCCAGGAGTTATCTGCTCGCACCGGGTCGTAGTGTAACCACCGCCCCCCATAAAGCCCTCGTACCAGGGGTAGCCGTAGTGCCTCCCGCGCTGCACGATATCGACCTCTTCACGCGCGCCCTCGCCGACGTCGCCAGCCCAAAGCAGACCGGTCTGTGGGTCGAACGCAATTCGGAACGGGTTGCGAAAGCCCCACGCCCAGATCTCGGTGCGCGGTGGAGACATCGTCGTCGCCGAGACCGCGGTCGTGCAGTTGGTGCCGGCTCCGCACGCCGTCTGCATCGCGACTCCGACAAGCGGATTGTCGTTGGGAATCGTGCCATCGAGGTTGATGCGAAGGATCTTGCCGTTGCCGTTCGAGAGACACGTCGCAAACATGTTCTGAGCGGGGCAACACGCTGAATTGCAGCCCGTGTCGCCGACGCCGATGTAGAGCTTCCCGTCTGGCCCAATTGCGAGAGCGCCGCCGTCGTGATTCGCCGGGCCCAGCAGGTTCTGAATCAGCACCCGCTCCGAGGCTGGCTCGAGAGACAGGCCGTCGTTGGACAAGTTGATCGACACCACGCGATGCCGATTCGTGTCGGTGCCACCATCGGCAGCGCAATTGGACAAGTAGAAGAAGAGCCGGCGGTTGCTCGTGCCGTTGAACGCGGGATCGACTTCAACGCCGAGGAGGCCCTTCTCGTTGCTGGAGTCGACACAGAACCGATAGACCACCCGGACCGTTCCGTCGCCTGAGCGGACCTTCACGTTGCCGGACTTCTCGATGATCAGCAGGCGCCCATCAGGCAGCCATCGCAGATCGGTCACGCCGATGACGTTGTGAGCGCCACCACCGGGGTTGGTCATCGGCAAGTTCTGAATCGCCATGCCCATCGGGACCGTGTCCTGAGCCAGGGCGGGAAGAGCCAACACCACTGCGACGAGCAGAATGGGGCGCATGGCGGCGCACCATCCTTCAGATTCAGATGCGCGTACAGCGAATCGGCCGGCACGACCCCACCCAAGATGCGCTAAGGTCGCCCAGCGTACATGCCCGACGAAGTCGATAAAGGCGGGGGCAAACCCGGCGGTGACCAGGAGCGTCACGTCGAGACGATCATCAGGCCCGCCGACGAAGACGAAGTTCGCAACCCCGAGTCGCTCGCCTTCACCGGCGGCGAGCGCCCGTCAGGCTCGCTGAGCGCCCTCAACCCTTCGTCGGTCTCGCTCCTCAACAACGCCGTCAAAGACCCCGTCATCGGCAGCACCGTGAACGGCTACGTCGTGCGCGGCAAGCTCGGCGCCGGCGGCATGGGCATCGTCTACGCCGGCGACCACCCCGTCATCGGCAAGCGCGCCGCCATCAAGGTGCTGCGCCCCGAGATCGCCGAAAACGAAGAGCAGGTGAAGCGCCTCGTCTCTGAGGCCCGCGCCGTCAACGCCGTCGGCCACCGCGGCATCATCGACGTCTTCGGCTACGACACGCTCCCCGACGGTCGCCAGTGCATCGTCATGGAGTACCTCGACGGCGAGCCCCTCGCCGACATGCTCGCGCGCAACCGCAAAGAGAAGCGCGTCATGCCGATACCGCAGGTGATGGTCGTGCTCGAAGAGATGTTGTCGGCGCTCGGCGCCGCGCACTCGGCCGGCGTCATTCACCGCGACTTGAAGCCCTCGAACATCTTTCTCTGCAAGCAGCGCGACGGCATGAGCTACGTCAAGCTGCTCGACTTCGGCATCGCCAAGCTCGGCGTGCTCGGCTCGACCCCGCAGACCCGCGCCTCGATGCTCGTCGGCACGCCCTCGTACATGGCGCCCGAGCAGGCCCGCGGCGGCGCCGTCAGCCCCGCGATGGACCTGTACGCCATCGGCATCATCGCGTTCGAGATGCTCACCGGCGAGCTGCCCTTCGCGGGCGAGTCGGTCGTCGAGGTGCTGATGAAGCACGCCGAAGAGCCGGCCCCGAAGCCGTCGTCGCTGTTGATGAGCATCCCCGACGATCTCGACGAGATGGTCCTCAAGCTCCTCGCGAAAGAGCCCGCCGACCGCTACCAGAGCGCCGACGAGGTTCGCGAGTTCGTCACCCGCATTCGCAAGAGCCTGTCCGAGTCGACTGCGCGCTCCATCGGGCTCTCGATCGGCCGCAGCATTCCCCAGTCGGGCGTGCACGCTTCGGTCTCGCCGTCGGGCATTCCCAACGAGGGCCGCTCGCAGGCGACCCCGCAGTCGGCCGCGACCCCCAAAGCCCCCCCGCCGCCGCAAGAGACGCGCGTGGCGCCGGCCGAGGCGAAGGCCGCCAGCACGACCTCCGAGATCTCGAAGCCGCCCGAGCCCAAGAAGCTGCCACCCGAGATGGTCGCACAGACCCTGGCCGTGCCGCCGACCACCAGGCCCGTGCACGACGCGCCGAAGTCGTCGCGCGGGCTCGTGCTCGGCGTCGTCGGCCTGCTCCTCGGCCTCGCCGCACTGGCGATCGCGTACCTCAACCGGCCCGAGCCCATCGTGGTGCACGACGCGGTGCCCCAGCAGCCCGACCCGGTCACCCCCCCCTCCGAGCCGGTGAAGCCGCCCGAGCCCGCGCCGGTGAAGTTCGTCGAGCCGGCGCCAGAGCCGGCTCCACCCGAGCCAGTTCCACCGCCCGAGCCGGTCAAGCCACCCGAGCCCGTGAAGCCGCCGCCCGAGCCGGTGAAGCACGTCGAGCCCGCCAGGCCTCCCGAGCCGGCGCCGCACCCGAAGCCGACGCCCGCCCCCACGCCCGCGGCGCCGAAGACGAAAGACAAGCTGCTGGCGCGCTTCCTCTCGCTCGAGAAGCAGTCGGCGGCGAAGCCCGACGCACTCTCGACGGTCGACAAGAAGATCCTCGGCAAGTACCTCGACGCGCTGAAGGCGGGCACGGTGAAGCCCGACCAGCGCGACCAGGCCGAGGGGTTCGCGAACAAGATCGAGGCTGACCTCAAGGGCCAGTAGTAGAGTGCGGGCCCATGCTCGCGCTCACCCTCGCCCTCTCGCTGCACCTCGGCGCCGCCGAAGCCCGACCCGAAG
>JAEUJP010000315.1 GCA_016793725.1 Myxococcaceae bacterium
GGCTTGGTGAAACCCGAGCCGCACGAACGCATCGGCCTCGTTCGGAGGAAGCTTCGCGAGGCAAGGCGAGAAGCCCAGGGAGGCCGCGATCATCTGTCGGTCGAGCTCCGTCTCGGGCCGCGTCGGTTGCGTCGTCTCGGCTTCGGTGACGACGACCTCGTCAGCCGCGGCGGAAGCCCTCAGACGGTTGTGACTCGGCGCGACGAGCCACTTGAACGTCGTCACGGTCGGCTGCGCCGCGGGCTCGAGGCGCCAATCTCGAGCTGCCTCTGCAACGCAGAGTGACGCGGCTCCCATTGGCGTGCCGCCGTCGCCCGACGTCGTCGCGCTCAGCACCGCACCCGTGCGACTGAAGACGAGTCGTGTCTCGAGGCGGCCGACGTCTCTCGCTGCCTTACGCGCCTCCAACCAGCACTGCGAGACCACGCCGCGCTGCGAGCGCTGAAACGCGCGCAGCGTCTCTTGCGAGAGGCCCGCATCTCTCGAGCCCGTACGCGCCTTCGGCCACTCGACACGTGCAGTCGTGTCGCGCTCACGCAGGGGAAACTCCCAGCCGAGCAGTTGCTCGGCGAAGCACGCCGCTGAAGCGGGTGTGCTGTCGCGAACGACTGAAACGGAGCGCACGCCACCATCGCCTGCGACCACGACCTCGACGGTCGCCGTGCCGCTCGTCTTCGGTCGGCGACACACCGCGAGTTCTGCGTCGTGAAGCGCCACCACGTCTTCGAGCTCGATGAGACTGAGGCCCGCGTCAGCGGCCGCGACGCGCAGCGCGATTCCCAGAAGAGGCCCCACCACACTCATTCAACTCACCGTTCTTGCAGGCGATTTGCGCCATGTCGATCTGCGCCGCGCATTTTCGACGAGTGAATATGACCACACAGACCCAGACGCTGACCCCCCGCTTCGCAGTCCCCTCGTTCTCGACCGTCGCCCGCCACGGCGCGCGCGTGCTGCTCGGCGCCATCATGGCGTTCGCGAGCATCTCGTACTTCTTCAACCTGGTGCCGGCTCCGACCGAGCCGATGGCGCCGGCCGTCGAGGCGTTCACCGGCGGTCTGATGGCGGCCGGCTACATGTTCCCGCTCATCAAGGGCACCGAGCTGGTCGCGGCACTGCTGCTGCTTGCGAACCGCTTCGTGGCGCTGGCGCTCGTGTTGCTCGCTCCGGTCGTCGTGAACATCGTCGCGTTTCACGCCGTGCACGCGCGCGAAGGCCTCGCGATGTCGCTCGTCGTGGCGGCGCTCAACATGGGCCTCGCCATCGCGCACCGCGCGGCGTATCGCTCGATGCTCGAGGTGCGTTCATGAGGGTCATGGTGCTGGTGAAGGCGACGAAGAACTCCGAGGCCGAGGTGGCTCCGGGTACGAAAGACCTGGTCGAACAGATGGGCGCGTTCAATGACCAGCTCGTGAAGGCCGGCGTGCTGCTCGCCGGCGATGGCCTCAAGCCCAGCCGCTTCGGCAAGCGCTACATTCAGAACACGAAGCAGGTCGTCGACGGCCCGTTCGCCGAGACCAAAGAGCTCGTCGCCGGCTACTGGCTCTGGCAGGTGAAGTCGATGGACGAAGCGCTCGAGTGGGCGCGCCGCTGCCCCGACTGCATGCCCGGCGAAGAGAGCGTGCTCGAGCTGCGCCCCGTGTATTCGGAAGAAGAGTTCGCCGAGCTCGTGAAGTGAGAGCCGTGGTTAGCTGCACCGCGTGAAGCCGTTCCTCTCGAGCCTGCCGCGCCCCGTTGCGTTTGCTCACCGCGGCGGGGCGCGCGCGTACCCCGAGAACACCCTCTACGCGTTCGAGAAGGCGCTGAACCTGCACGGCATGCACGTGCTCGAGCTCGACGTGCACTCGACGAAAGACGGCGTGCTGGTCGTCGCGCACGACGACACCGTCGACCGCTGCACCGACGCAAAAGGGCCCATCGCCGGCTTCACGCTGAGAGAGCTGAAGGCCCTCAACGCCGCCGCGAAGTTCCCCGAGGCCGGGCGCGTCGAAGTTCCCACGCTCGACGAAGTGCTGACGGCGTTTCCGAAGGCGCGGCTCAACATCGAGCTGAAGCACGAAGGGCCCGAAGCGCAGTTCATTCGGGCGCTCGAGCCGCACGCCGCGCGCGTCTGCGTCGGCAGCGAGCACGATGCGGTGGCGGCGCGCCTCGCCGAGCTCGCGCCCGACATGTGCCGCTTCTACCCGGCGCAGGCGGCGCTGCAGGTCGCGATGGGTGTGTGGGGTGCCGGCCCCCTCGAGGCCGACCCGCGCTACGACGTGTTGGAAGTGCCGTACGAGTTCGGCGGCGAGGTGGTGGCGACGAAGAAGTTCTTCGACGCGACCGCGAAGCTCGGCGTGCCCGTCTTCGTCTGGGTGGTCGACGACGAGAACGTGATGCGCTCGCTCATCACCGATGGCGCGGCCGGCGTGATGACCGACCTGCCCGCGGTGCTGCAGAAGGTCGTCGGCGGCTGATCAGATCTTCTCGAGCTCGGCGACGTCTTCGAGGTCACGGGGCCGCCCGACCGTGCGCTTGTTCGCGATGAGGTCCTGCTTCGACAGAACCCACATGCGCTGATCTCCGTAGTTCGCCTCCACTCGCCGTGCCCATGCCTCGTCGAACGTCACAGCCGTGACGTCGGTCAGCACATCGATGCGATTGGGCGGCAGACCCATTTGAAAGGTGATTCCAGGGCGTGAGAGGTCGTCGAGACTCAGACCGTGCAGCGGGGCTCCGAATTGCTGGAGCGCCTGCATCACGCGCGGAGCATTTTCGGCACTAGCCTCGACCCAGATGTCGAGGTCTTTCGTGTAGCGGGGCGACGCGTGAAAGAAGAACGCGTAGCCGCCCACGACGAGGTAGCGAACGTCACCTGCGTTCAACTCGAACAGCAGATCTCTGAAGTCGGAGTTCAGACTCACTCAGCCCTCGCATCGCCGCGTAGTCGAGCACACACTGCCAGGCCGCTTCGAAGCGCTGCTGCGGAGTCTGCTTCGACCAGAACTCTCGGTCGAACGCGCCATCGTCAGCGTTCGTGGGAAGAACTCGAGTCGCCCAATCACTGCGATCTCGGCGGGGAGACGACATGCCCAACAGCATAATCGGGAATCAGCCTCACCGCGCCCGCGGCCGCACCTCTTCCATGTGCCCGCGCAGCCACGTCAGCAGGTGCCGGCGCTTCTCGACCCCGCGCGTGGTCGGCTCGTTTTCGTCGTCGCCCGCGGGGAACCAGTCGGGCTTCTGCTCGGCGACCTGAAGAAAGATGGCCTTCCACCGCGCCTTGACGGTGTGCGGCGAGACGCCCAGGGCCTCGGCCGCCTCGGCGTCAGAGAGGTTTCTCAGCGCCAGTCGCAAGAGGTGCTGCTCGGCGGGCGCGAACCGAAACCGCGGCTCCCGGTCGGTGAAGAACAGCGCCGCCGGCATCTTCAGCGGAGCCTTCTCGTGGTCTCGCCGCGTGTACACCGCGAAGTACCTGCGGCGCGTCGGCTCGGGCCTCGGCTTCTCTTTCGCGCTCAGGTCTCGCTTCACCGACCAGCCGCCCAGGCGCGAGAACGTCGCGACGTCGCGGCCCACCCACTCGCGCGTCACCGTGCGAATGCGCCACCCGTCGCCCCACGCCCGCAGCGACTCGAACAGCACCACCGACCACCGCGCCAACGCCAGCGGGCCCCACTCACCCGCGAGCGTGAAGTCCATACCCAGCCCGTTCACGCCGCCCTTCGCGTTCGCGCGCCCTGCCTGCTCGACCGTGAGCACCACACTCTGGCCCGCAGCCTCGCGCCGCACCACCTCACCTGCGACGTCGCGAAACGGCGCGGCGATGAGCGCGTCGGCGAACGCGTCGGTCACGAACACACCCGAGCCGATGCCCTGAATGCGCTCGGCCGCGGGCTTCGAGGCGTCGAGCAGGCAGTGCATCTCGACGCGGTCTTCGGCGAGCCACGTGCGCCACACGTCGGGCAACAGCTTCAGCGTCTGCGCGTCGTAGTAGCCGCGCGAGCTCGTCGCGACCAGCTCGTGCAGGCGAGGCACGTCGGCGGCCGTGGCGTGGCGAAACGCGAGGTCCATGCCCTCGGCTGTTCTACTCGACCTCGGGCAGCCTCGGCAGCGCCGCGCGGCGCCTGGCGAAGCGTGCTGGTACGGTGAAGGCCGCCGCCGCCCCCGCACTCGAGACCGCCACGTGAACCTCCTCGTCCTCTGGTTGTTGACCGCCGAGCCCGTCGTCTCGACCGTGCCGTGCAAGACCGTCGCAGAGTGCTGGCTCGACGAAGAGGGTAAGCCCATCGCCCGGCCGAAGGCGAAGAAGGGCAAGGCCGTGCCGCGCGGCGACTGCGGCAAGAACCTGCTCTGGCTGAGGAACCAGCTCAGCTGCGACGAGAACGTGTGTGTCGCGAAGTTCGTCGGCGACAAGTGCTGAGCGCGTTGCCTCTCAGCGCCGGCGCACGCCCCACAGCCGAATCACGCCGCCGTCGCCACCCGTCGCGACCAGCTTGCCCGACTTGCTGAACGTGACCTTCTGAATGCGGCCCTGGTGGCCGTCGAGCGCCTTCACGCGCGCCGCTCCCTGGGTCGTCGTCAGCACGAGCGCCGACGTCCACGTGCCGAACGCGACCAGCTCACCGCTCGGGCTGAAGACCGCGTCGCGAATCGTCGAGCGGCCAGCCGCCTTCGCTGGCTCGGCGGCGAGCTTCGCGGTCTGCACGTCGAACAGTCGCACCGCCGGGCCGTTGCTGCCCGCGGCGAGCAGCGCGTCGTCGGCGCTGAACGCCACCGACCAGGTCGACTGCTGCTGGCCCGGCAGCTCGCGGCGATTGCCACCATCGAGGTCCACCAGCCACGCGCTCGTGCCGGCGCCTGCGGCGAGCGTCTTGCCGTCGTGACTGACGGCGAGCGACCACGCTCCGCTTTCGAACGTGATGGCGCCGAGGGGCGTACCGGTGCGTGACCACCTGCTCACCACGCCGTCGAGGTCCGAGACGAAGAAGCTCGCGCCGTCGGGCGTGAACGCGAGGCCGCGAATCACCGAACGGCTCGCTCTCGGCACTTCGAAGAGCCGCTGCCGCGTCGAGACGTCGTAGCCGTGCAGCGCGCCGCGCTCGCCTCCCGCCACCAGCACCAGGCCGTCGGGCGAGAGCGCGAGGCCGTGGCTCTCGATGGTGCCCGGCAGCGAGGTCGACGTGCCGCCGGCGACCGACCACAGCGCGACGTCGCGCGCCCGGCCCGACGAGGCGAGCTGGCGGTCGCCGTCGAAGAACACCAGCCCGTCGACGAGCCCACGCCACTTCGGGTCGCACAGCGTGCCGACCTCGTCGAGCCGCTCGAACGTACTCTCGGCAATCACCTCGAGCTCCGCCGCGTCGGGCGGCGCGCTCGGCACACAGGGCCCGGCCGCGTCGGCGCTCGCCTGCGTTCGCGGCGAGTACGTGAGCGTCTGCACCACCCACTTCACCGAATAGAAGGTGGCGAACACCCCGAACACGACGACGACCGCGACGAGCGCCTTGATGGGGCGAATGTCGGGCTTGGGGCCGGGCTCCTTCACGCGGCCCGCGAGCCTACTTCAGCTGCTTCAGCTGCTCTTCGACCCGCGCGATCGCCCGGTCAGACCGCTGCGCGCCGGGCAGGTTCTTCGCGTACGTGATGCCCTCTTGCAGCACCGCGCGCGCCGCGGGCACGTCGCCCTTCTTCGCGAGAATGCTCGACTTGATTTCGTAGAGGCGCAGCTTCCGCGGGCCGTACACACGCGTGAACCCGCGCTCGATGGCGGCCATCGCGTCGTCGAGCCTGCCGGCCTCGCGGTACACGATGGCGAGCCGTGCGGGCGGGTTGTAGTCGTCGGGCAGGTCTCTCTCGCTCTGCTTCAACGCCGCCTCGGCGCGCAGCGGCTGCTTCGCGGCAATGGCGGCGCCGACGCGGTGGGGGTCGAACACGGCGCGCGCGGCAGGCGAGGTCGCCTTCGCCGCCTCGGCCTCGAGGAACTCGAGCCACTCGAGCGCGAGCTTGTCGTCACCCTTCAGGTCGACGAGCAGCTCGTAGATGCCGCTCTTGTCGTCGGCGAGAATGCCGTCGAGCTTCAGCGCCTCGAAGGCGAGCGGCTCGAGCGCGGCGATGGCCGGTAGCCGCCACGGCTCGCTCGCCTCGGCCATCGACGCGCACGACAGCGACAGCGCGACGGTGTTCACGAACGACGGGCCGCGCGGCTGCTTCGCGGCGTGCTCGACGCCGAGCTGGGCGCACTGCTGCACGTCGCGCGCGCCGTAGGCGGCGTTGATGAGCGACTCGATGGCGCGCGGCCGCCGCGGGTGGCCTTCGGGCAGCGCGCTCACCGCCGCCTGGTACGCGGGCAGCGCGTCTTTGCGCTCGGCATACAGCCGGTCGGCCTCGGCGAGCAGCGCGAGCGGGTCACCGCTCTTCGCCGACGCCCTCGCCGTGCGCTCGCCGTCTTCGAAGAGCTTCTCGAGCTGTTCCACCGTGCCGGTGCCGAGCCACTTCAGCACCGGGCGCTCGTTCGCGGCGTCGACGACGAACAGCGTCGGCCACACCTCGACCGGGTACTTCTCGAGGAAGGGGGTGTTCGACTCCTTCTCGGTGTTGATGGCGAGAAAGACGAAGCGCTTCTCGTTGTGCTGCAGCTGAGGGCTCGTCAGCACGTGCTCGCGCAAAAAGACGCAGCTGTGGCACCACGGCGCCCACGCGTCGACGAACAGCGGCACGTCGCGCTCGCGGGCCGCCTTCAGCGCTGCGGCGTAGTCGTCTTCGATGAAGGTGATGCCGTGACCTTCACCCGTCGCGCCCGAGGTGGTCGCGCAGGCGCTGAAGCAGCAGACAAACAGGAGCCCGGTGAAGCGCATGGTCGCTGCTCTAACAGAAGCGGCAGCGGCTGCGCACTTTGACGATGCCTGCATTGGTATGACAGCATGCAGGCATGTCTGCGAAGGCACACCAGTACACGATTCGAAACGTCTCGCCGAGGGTCGACCGGGCGCTGAAGAAGAAGGCGTCTGAGCGGGGGGTGAGCCTCAACCGGCTCCTCATCTCGCTGCTCGAGGCCGAGGCCGGGCTGGGGGAACAGCAGCGGCAATACCATGACCTCGACTTCGTCATCGGCACCTGGGTCGACGACCCGGCCGTCGATGCGGCGCTCGCCGAACAACGTGTCGTCGACCCGCGGGAGTGGGAGTGAAGGTCGCGTTCGATACCAATGCCTATCGGCAGCTGCTCGACGGCGACGCGAAGGCGACCTCGGTGCTGCGAACGGCCGAACGCATCTGTTTGCCCGTGCCGGTGCTCGCCGAGCTGCGCTTCGGTTTTCTGAACGGGTCGCGTGCACGAGTGAACCTCGCGAACCTCGATGCGTTCGTCGAGGGCGAGCGTGTCGAGGTGTTGGCGTGCGATGACGAGACGGCGCGACGGTACGCCGAGCTCCGGTTGCAGCTGAAGCGCCAGGGCACGCCGATACCCATGAACGACATCTGGATAGCGGCGCTCACCCTGCAGCATGGCGCCACGCTGTTCACGCGTGACGCCGACTTCGACCACCTGCCGCAGCTCAGCCGCGTCTAGAACCGAAAGCCGAACGAGACGACGGGCAGCGAGATGGCGTTGGCCAGGTAGAAGAGGCCGACCGACGTCGCGCCGGCCGACCCGCCCGCATTTGCGACGGGGGTGCCGAGCGTGAAGCCGAACACGGGCACCTTGAAGCCGAGCGTGAAGCCCGAGCGGTGCAGGTAGCGGAAGCCGACGCCGACGCCGGCGCCGCCGTAGATGTCGCGGCCGTTCGTCGAGAAGTTCTGCATCCACCCGACGGGCACGATGCCGAGCACGTCCATCATCCACCGCGACTCGCCTTGCGTGAGCGCGAACGTGTAGCCGACGCCCGCGACCACCGAGCCGAGGTTGCCGTTGCTGACGAGGGGAATGCCCGCGTTGCCGGCGATGAAGCCGTAGAAGTGACCCGCCTGGGCGTCGACCGAGAACAGGCCGAGGTTCAGGCCGACGTGAATGCCGATGGTGGTGGGCAGGGCGTCGTCGACGACGGCGGCGGGCGGAGTAGGCGCAGGCTCGGCGGCGGCAGCAGGAGGAGGAGGCGGCGGCGGGGTCTCGTCGGCGTACGCATCGAACGACACGGCGAGGAGGGTCACGGCGGTCAGGAGGGCGCTTTTCATGCGCCGCCATCAGAGCAACGGGGGCGCCACGGCAGATCAGCCTCGGGTCAGCCACTTGCGGCCCGCTGCGTGTGCAGCGCCCTGCACAGCGCTGTGCAACCGGCTGAGCCCGACGAATCAGTTCACGCGCACGGTGTACGCGCCGAGCGCGTTCATGTTCGTCGCCTGAACGCGCACGAAGAACGCGCCCGAAACCGCAGGCGTGTAGGTCAGCGACAAAGACTGCGGCCCCGCGAGCAGCACGCTGCCTGACGCATCGAACACGCTGACACGCGCGCTGAGCCCCGACGTGGTGACCTGTCGTGCCACGCCGGCCGGCAGGTTGATGCTCGTCAGCGAGAGGGCCACTTCGTAGGCGCGGCCCTGGGCCACGGTGATCGTGGCGAAGTCGACGTCACCCGCATACTGCGCTCCGCCCTCGAACACGGCGTCCACTGCGAGTCGTGGCGCGGCGGTCGCATCATTCGGGAAGTCGTCGAAGCCCAACACGTCGACCTGCACGGTGTACGGCCCCGCTTCGTTCGTGCGCAGGGCCCTCAGGCGCACGAGCAGGCCTTGTGAGTTGGGCGCGTGAAACGTGAAGATGGGGTTGATCAACCCGCGCTCGTCGGCTGCAACGGGCGTCACTGCGTCGAGCTCGAAGACTTCGATTCTGATGGGGTACGAGGCCCCGGCGATGGCGAGGCGCAGAACCTGGCCGCGCTCTGCCGACACGCGAAGCCAGTCTTCGTCTGCGACCGGCGAAATGCCCCGAGTCTGGGGCGGCTGGCCCGGCACAATCACCTTGGCGAGCGAGGGGCACTCATCGGGCTCGAAGGCGTCGCCCTCTGCGTGCTGTTGGGCGCAGTCGGGCATCGGCGGCGTGGTGCAGCCGCCGTTGGAGCTCGGCACGTAGCCCGGGTCGCACGCGCAGCGGGTCGAGGCGCCTTCTTCGATGCAAACGCTTTGGAGCGGCGCCTGACACGGATTGGGGTTGCACGCGGTCGTTCGTTCGCAGCCGCCGTCTTTCGAGAAGAAGCCGTCTTCGCACGTGCAGACTGCGACGCCCGCTGACGCGGTGCACGTCCGGCCCGAGCCTGCGCAGGGTGCAGCGGCACAGGGGTCGACGGCCACACACGTAAGTGCCTCCGCCGATGGCCCGGGTCGCAGAGGCACGCGGCGGCGCCGTCGTCGATGACGCAGCGACCGGCGCCGCAGGTCACGTCGCGGCACGGGTCGGTGCTTGAGCAGCCCACCATCACGACCCACCACAACCACCGGAGCTTCATGCGGCCTCCCACCCGTTTGTGCCGACGGCGCGTGTTGCGGCGGGCCGCCGTGGTTAGAGCAGAAAGCTGCGTCGCCGCAAACCCTGGACCTGGTAGCAGGGCGAGAGCCCGCGCGACGGCGGCGACGTGCACCTCAGGCCGCTGACGCAGCCACTCAGAAGGGCGTGCAAAACTTGACGAGAATGAAGGTTCTACAGTGACCCGAGCAGCAGTCGGTGTCTGTGCTGCATTCCGAGTCGAGCGGGGCGCAGTAGCAGACGCTGCCTCCGCCGCCGCTCACGCAGCGGTACGGCGGCGGCCGGCAGTCGGCGGCGCTCATGCACCCGTCGTAGCAGGCGCCGGTGTCGTCTTCCGAGTCGGTCACGCAGCGCGCGTCGCCGCCGCACACCGGCCGGCTGTCCTGGCAGTAGCTCAAACAGTAGCCACCGTTGCCCGACGTGCGGAAGCACCAGCCCGACTGGCACTGGCTGTCGTTCGAGCACGACGCACCGATGACGCTGCCGGACTTCGGGCCCTCACACTTGCGCGTCTGCAGGTTGCAACCCGTCGTGCCCGAGCAGTCGAGGTCGGACGAGCACGTGGGCAAGCAGTAGTCGGGCGTCTTGTCGTCGGTGTCGCCGTCGTCGTGGCACGCGTAGCCCGTGCGGCACCCCGACGAGCCGTTGCAGACCTGCCGGCACGTCTTCACGAGCTGTTGGTCGATGTTGCACGTGCCGCCGCCGGTGCAGCCCGTCGACACCCCCATCGCGTCGATGCTGCACGTGCCGGTGCTCGTGCACATGCCCGACGGCAGGCCCGTCGCGGCCTCGGTCAGGCATCGGCCACCCTGGCACTGCGTGTCGAGCTGGCAGGCGCGACCGTCGGGCAGCGCCGAGCACATGCCGCTCGCCGCGCACGACGGGTCACCACAGTCGACCGCGCGGTCGCAGTCGTTGTCGATGTTGTCGTTGCAGATTTCGGTGCCCTGCCCGGCGCAGTCGATGTCCATGCAGTCGCGCATGCCGTCGCCGTCGTTGTCCTGGTTGTCGGCGCACGCCGTCTCTCGCTTCGCGCCACCCGCCGCACACGCACAGCCCGTACCGCACGACTGACCGAGGCAGTCGGTGTCGAAGCAGTCGCGGTCGCCGTCGTTGTCGTTGTCGACGCCGTCGGTGCAGTTCGACGGCTGCTCGGGCGTGCCGGTGCCGCACCCTTGCGCCGCGCCGCTGCAGTTCGCGGTGTCGGCGCAGTCTTTCAACCCGTCGCCGTCGTTGTCGACGCGGTCGTTGCAGAGCGTCTCTTGGCGGCCGCCGTTGCAGTTGCAGCCGGTGCCGCACGAGGTGCCCGCGCAGTCGGTGTCGTTGCAGTCGGCCTGGCCGTCACCGTCGTTGTCCATCGTGTCGCCGCAGTCGACCTCACGCTTCTGCATGCCCATGCAGCGGCACCCGTTGCCACACAGCTGCATGTTGCAGTCGGGGTCGCCGCAGTCAGACATGGCGTCGCCGTCGTTGTCGGCGCCGTCGGCGCAGCCCGACTCGGTCTTCATGCCGTTCGTCGCGTGGCACGTGCAGCCGTTGCCGCACAGCTGTGAGCGGCAGTCTTCATCGGCGCAGTCGGTCTTCGTGTCGGTGTCGTTGTCGACGCCGTCGCCGCACGGGCCCTCGCCGCGCTGGCCGCTGCGGCACGCACACCCGTTGCCGCAGATGAGGCCCTCACAGTCGGGGTCTGCGCAGTCGCTGGGGCCATCGCTGTCGTTGTCGGCGCCGTCGCCGCACGCAGACTCGGCTTTGGTGCCACCGTCGGTGCAGAAGCAGCCGCCGCCGCCGCAGGTCTGGCCGGCACACGCGCGCACGTCGGCGCAGTCGCGAACGTTGTTGTTGTCGTTGTCGATGCCGTCGTCGCAGTTGCCAGACTCCATGCCGCCGTCGCCGCAGACGCCCTTCTGCTGGCACTCGGTGTCCTGACAGTCGGTCTGGGAGTCGGCGTCGTCGTCGAGCCCGTTGTCGCAGGTCTCGACCTTGATGCACGCCGAGTCCGAGAAGCACTCGGCGTCGAGGCAGTCGATGCGGTTGTTGCCGTTGTCGTCGCTGCCGTTCGAGCAGTTCTCGGGGATACGAACGCAGAACGGGTCTTCGAAGCAGTCGGGGTCGGCGCAGTCGGTCTTCTGGTCGCCGTCGTTGTCTTTGGTGTCTCCGCAGAGCTCCTTCGGTGTTACCGGAGGCGGACTCGAGCACGACACGACCAACACGAAGGCAATGAGGGCAGAACGTGCCAAGGCACCCCGCTATACCATGCCTGCACATGACACTCGCGTTGCTGGCCCTGCTGACGGTCGGACAGTTCACGCCAGAAGCAGCCCCCGAGGCGACCACCCCCGACCCGGGCTGGGCGCGTGAAGGGGCGATCACCGGCATGGTGCTGTCGGCGGTGCCCGTCGGCCTGTCGGTGGCGAGCATCGTGTCGATGTGGCGCAACGAGGGCACGGCAGCCGACTGGTTCACGGTGGCGAGCATCGTGTCGGCGCCGCTGGTCGCGCTGATACCGACGTTCAGCGGGCGCAGCGCCGTGCTGCCCGAAGAGCTGGCGCGCCGGCCGCGCATCTTCAGAATCATCGGCTGGGTCATCACGGTCTACGGGGCGGTGTCGTCGTTCGCGGGCTTCGGCATCGGCAAGCTGGCGAGCTCGCTGCTCTCGGGCACCGACTTCGAGCAGTACACGCAGAGCAACCTCGGCAAGGTCATCGGCACGGTGACGACGCTGCTCGGGGCCGCCATCGCGGTGACCGGCATCATGTTCATCTCGTCGGGCTCGATGATTGCCGCGCGGCGCGCCGAAGAGGCGAGCGTTTCGCCGACGGTCGCGGTGGTGCCGATGCCGGGCGGGGGCTACGCGATGTTCGGCGGGCTCAACGGGCGCTGGTAGCGCTCTCTGCGGATCAGCGCATCAGCGCCGCCCGAAACGCCCGCGCCCGCTCGAGCGCGACGCCCATGTCGTCGGCGCGCACGACGAAGTGCCCCATCTTCCGCTTCGAGCGCGCCTCGAGCTTGCCGTACGTGTACACCTCGACGATCTCGGGGAAGTCGCGCAGCGCCGACAGGCTCAGCGCACCACCCTTGCGACCCTGCGCGAGCCAGATGTCGCCGAGCAGCTGCCCCATCACCCACGCGCCCGGGTTCATCGCCGGCACCGGCGGAGGCAGCCCGCAGAGCACCCGCGCCAGCGCATCGAACTGCGACGTGCTGCACGCCTCGCGCGTCACGTGCCCCGAGTTGTGCGTGCGCGGCGCGAGCTCGTTCACGTACAGCTGGCCGTTCGCCACGAAGAACTCGACCGTCAGCAGGCCCTCGACGTTCAGCGCTCGCGCGATGGCGAGCGCCGTCTCTTTCGCCTGCGCCGCGAGCCTCGCGTCGATGCGCGCCGGCAAGAGCGTGAAGTCGAGAATGTGGTCGTGGTGCAGGTTCTCGAAGACGTCGAACGCCTGCTCGCTGCCAGAGCCCCTGGCCACGATGCACGACACCTCGGTCTGTAGCTCGAGCTTCTCTTCGAGCACGGCCGGCCCGACGCCGGTCGCGTCTTCCGCCTTCAGCAGCACGGCCTGGCCCTTGCCGTCGTAGCCGCCGAGCACCGTCTTCACGATGCAGGGGAAGCCGAGCTCGATGGCCGCCGCACGAATGTCTTCGCCCGCCGCGACCGCGCGGTGCTTCACGGTGCGAAAGCCATGCTCGGCGAGGAACTTCTTCTCGAGCGCGCGGTGCTGCGAGGTGCGCAGCACGTCGAGCGACGGCTTCAGCTTCGCGGCCCACGGCTCGAGCGGCGCCGACGGCACGTTCTCGGAGTCGAACGTCACGGCGTCGCACTTCGTGAACAGGTCTTCGAGCGCCTTCGCGTCGTCGTACGGCTTCTTGATGACGCCCGCGAGCCGGCGCGCGCACGGAGCGTCAGGGTCTTTCTCGAGCACGATGACGTCGGCGCCGAGGTGGTGCAGCGACTCAGCGAGCATGAGGCCGAGCTGGCCTCCGCCGAGAATGCCGATGCGCGGGGTCATGCCTTCTTCTGCTTCTTCAGCGTCGCGGTCGATTCGATCGACTTCTTCGCGGCGGCGTCACGGTAGGCGACGAGCTTCTTGCGCAGCTTCGCGTCGTCGACGGCGAGCATTCGAATCGCGAAGAGCGCGGCGTTCACCGCGCCCGCGGGCCCGATGGCGAACGTCGCGGTCGGCACGCCGGCCGGCATCTGCACGATGCTGTAGAGGCTGTCGACGCCTGACAAGGCGCGAGACTGCACGGGCACGCCGAGCACGGGCAGGGTGGTGAGGGCCGAGACCATGCCGGGCAGGTGGGCCGCACCGCCGGCGCCGGCGATGATGCAGCGCACGCCGCGCGCCGCGGCACCGGCAGCGAACTCGAACATCGCCTCGGGCGTGCGGTGGGCCGAGACGACCTTCACCTCGTGGGCGACGCCGAACTCGTCGAGCGTCTCGGCGGCGCCGCGCATCGTCTCGAAGTCCGAAGCGCTGCCCATGATGATTGAGACCGTCGGCATGCGATGCAGAACTGTACGCCAGTCAGCGGTTCACGCACCCTCAAACCGGCCCGGCCCACGCCCCATCTTCACGAGACGACCACGGCGCGAGAGCTACCTCGTGCGGCGGAGCGTGTACAAACACCCCTCACCCTCTCTCTGCTTGATGCGCATCTCGTCGGCCCAGCCGCTCATGTAGTCGGCGCCGGCCTCGATGAGCCCCGCGTAGAACCCGGGCACGTCGCTCACATCTGAAATCCACAGCTCGTGGTTGCGGTCGTCGATGGTCGTGAACTTCGTCTCGATGAAGTTCGCGCCGGTGCGCAGGTTGTTCGTCATGCGCTGCATCGAGCGCTGCACCCCCATCACCTTCGCCGCCGTGAACATCGCCTTGCCCATGAACGTTTCGGCGAACTGCTTCACCGTCAGCGCGCCGAGCTTGCGGTGCTGGTCTTCGGGGCTCTCTTTCGGAAACAGGTCTGCGCCGATGACGCGCACCGCCGTCGCCCACACGTCGGCCGGGTACGCCGGGTCGATGGGCTTGCCGTACGTCATGTTCAGCTCGCCCAGCCTGCGTGTCGTCTCGGGCTTCACGTTGCCGTGTGCCGCCTTCAGCAGGGCTTCGACCGACGACGCAAAGATGAGCTTCTGCTGGTTCGCAGCCATGAGGGTGACCGGTGACTTTCGCTCATAGCCCGTTTGGGCTCCGCGATTGCGCGAATTTCCGCTTTAGTGCCGTTCTATGGCTCCGCCCGACGTCGCCCGCGTCCGCCGTGCCCTCGATGCTGCCCACAAGATGTTGTGGAAGACCCAGAAGCCCGACGGCTCATGGGACATGCCGGGTGACCTGGGGCCCTGGGTCACGGCGCAGGTGACCGTCTCGCTCGCGTACGTCGGCGCGCTCAGCGACGAAGACAAGGTCGGCATCGGCCGGTGGCTGCGCTCGCAGCAGCGCCCCGACGGCTCGTTCGTGCTGCACCCGTTCGCGAAGAGCGGCGAGGTCGGCTCGACGGCGTCGTGCCGGGCGGCGCTGCACGTGTGCGGCGGCCCCGACAACGTGGCGGCGGCGGCGCGCGCGCACCGGTGGCTCGAGCAGCGCGGCGGCAACAAGGCCGTCATCGACCGCATGACGTACGGTGACCTCTCGCCGCTGTTCGTCGCGCTCGCGGGCCTGCTCGACGCGCACGAGCTCACGTGCCCCATCTCGGCGCCGGTGCTGCTCGACCCGGTGCGCAAGGTGCTCGCGAGCCGCTTTCACTCGGGCGTCTTCATGCTCGCGCTCGAGCTCGAGGTCATCATTCGCACGCTGCGCGGCGGCCTGTTGCAGACGGCGCTGAAGAAGGTCGTCGCGAAGGGCTGCATCGACACGATGACCGAGTTCCAGAACCAGAACGGGAGCTGGAACGACTCGGCCGTCATCAGCGTCGGCGTGCTGCCCGCGCTGAAAGGCGCCGGCCTCACGCTGAACGACCCGGTGCTGAAGCGCGGCGTCGAGTGGATGCTGTCGCAGAAGCGCACCAACGCGAACGGCACGTATTGGGACGGCTTCGGCACCGAGGTGTGGTCGACCGCATTCGACGTGCGCTCGCTGATGGCGAGCGGCTACGGGCCCGACGACCCCGACGTGGCGCGCGCGCTCGACTGGCTCGTCGAGGCCCAGCTCGAGATACCGATGCCGGCCGTCGACAACCGGCAGCCGGGCGCGCAGCTCGACGGCGGCTGGGCGTTTCAGCGCACGAACCACACGCTGCCCGACTGTGACGACGCGGGCGTGGTGCTGACGGCGCTCGGCCAGGCGATGCAGCTGGAGGGCGCGTCGGAGGCGCTGGTCGAAAAGATGCGGCGCTCCATCTCGCGCGGGCAGACGTGGCTGTTCGACATGCAGAACCCCGACGGCGGGTGGTCGGCGTTCGTGTGGGGGCTGCCGGGCAAGAAGCCCGGCCCCATCATGAAAGAGCCGCGGCACATGAGCATGTCGAACCCGTTCGACCTCTTGAGCCTGTTCGTGAACCCGTCGGGCAACGCCGGCGACCCGTCGACCGAAGACCTCACCTCGCGCGTGCTCCACGGGCTCGGCCACACCGGCTACACGGTCAAAGACCCGCGCGTGAAGAAGGCGGTCGACTTTCTCGAGAAGCAGCAGTGCCAGAGCGGCGCGTGGTGGGGCCGCTGGGTGGTGAACTACCTGTCGTCGACCGCCTTCGTCTTGATGGGGCTCGCGGCGGTGAAGGCCGACCTGGGCCAGCCGTGGGTTCGCAGGGCCATCGAGTGGGTGAAGCACCGCCAGAACGAGCGCGACGGCGGGTTCGGCGAAGGCCCCGAGTCGTACGCCGACGAGGGCAAGGCGGGCGTGGGCAAGAGCCTCGCGCCGCTCACGGCGCTGGTGGTGCAGGCGCTGGTCGACTGCGGCGAAGGCGGCAGCCCCGAGTGTGAGGCGGCGGTCGAGTACCTCTTGAAGGTGCAGAGCCCCGACGGCTCGTTTCCCAACCGCGAGTACCTGCACACGAACGTGCCGCCCGAGACGTTCTACCTGTACCCCGAGGCGGCGAAGTTCTACCCCATCGAAGCGCTGGGAAAATACGCGGCGTACCTGGGCCACCCGACGGTGCCCCCGACGGTGCGGTGGGGCGACGCCGAGCTCGACGCGTTCAGACAGAAGATGGACCCGGCGGCCGACGCGGTGGTGGCCGAGGTCATCTCGAAGAAGCAGGTGACCGAGGTGCGGCAGCTGCTCGGCATGATGTTCACGACCGACGAGCCGATACCCTCCGCGCTGCCCGACGTCGCGAAGAAGTACTTCACCGACACGCAAGGCCTGCCCGCGTGGGCCGACCCGCAGAAGATGAAGTCGGCGCAGGAGCTCTTCACGCGCGCCGGGTGGGAAATCGCCGCCGTGCTGTTCTGCTCGTCGCTGCCCCAGGCGTACGCGGCAGCGAAGGGCGCGAAGGTCATCGACGAGACGCAGGCGATGACGCGGCACACGAAGCAGCGCATCTTCGAGACCGCGCAGTTCTTGTTCGACGCCATCGACGAGGGCGCGCTCGACCCGGGCGGGCGCGGCATTCGTACGATTCAGAAGGTGCGGCTGATGCACGCGGCGGTGCGGCGCTACCTGCTCGACACGGGCAAGTGGGACTCGGCGAAGCTCGGCGCGCCCATCAATCAAGAAGACATGGCCGGCACGCTGATGACGTTTTCGGTCGTGACGCTCGAGGGCATTCGCAAGCTCGGCGTCGACGTGTCGGGCCCCCAGGGCGACGCGTGGCTGCACTACTGGAAGGTGGTCGGCTCGATTCTCGGCGTTCACGAAGACCTGCTGCCGAAAGACGTGCCCGACGGTCAGCTGCTCATGGAGTCGATTCGCGACCGCCAGTGGAAGGAGTCGGCCGCCGGCCAGAGGCTGATTCGCCCGCTCATCGAGATGATGGAGTCGTACTTCATCGGCAAGACGTTCGACGGCATGCCGACCGCGCTCGTGCGGTACCTGGCGGGCGACTACTGCGCCGACATTCTCGGGCTGCCCGAGAGCGACTGGACGCGCGCGCTCATCGAGGGCGCTTCGTTCGTGAACCGCATCGTCGATGACCGAGACCCGAATGACCCGCTCTCGCGAGTCTTCGCCGACTTGAGCCACAAGCTGATGGAGGCGGTCGTGAAGCAGCAGCGCGACTACAAGACCGCCGTGTTTCGGCTGCCGAAGTCGCTGACCGACACCATCGACCCGTAGAGTCTCTGAGCGTTCTCATTCGCTCACTCCTACAGGGGTCTGAAATCGCACCCACCCGGGGCGCTTGGCGTTCGGCCTATCAGGCCGCGCCGTAGAACTGATCGGGCGGCTCGTCTTTTTCAGGCCTGAGCTTCTGCTCGAGGCTCAAGATCAGCTGCACGTTCTTCTTGTCGATCTCCGTCAGCCGCGCGTCTTTGTACGCGGGGTCGGGCTTGTACCAACTGACGGTCGCGAAGTGCCCCTGCACCATCGGCGTCTTGAACGGCCGGCCGCGGCGCGCGAACACGGCGTTGCGCAACAGCTTCAGGTCGCGCGGCGAGTAGTCGTCGAGGTCGCCGAGCTTCAGCAGCTTGTCGAGCTTCGACGGGTCTTCGAGCGCGTTGAGATCAGCCGGCGCCGGCCCCTCACCCGCCCAGCCGCCGAAGCGCACCGACAACAGCCGCAGCTCGATGTCGTCTTCCGGCGAGACCTTGCCGCCCGCCGCCTTCACGCGAGCGCGCACCACGTCGCGCCGCTTCGTCAGCTCTTCGATCGGCAGCATCGCCTCGTAGTTCGCGAGCATCGTCGCGTTCTGCGCGGCGGTGCTCGACACCAGCGAGTCATCTTTCTTCTCCCAGGGCTCGTACCACTTCTGCTTCGAGAACCACGCGTTCAGCCACTTCCGCCGGAAGGGGTTGTGCGCCTTCGCGTAGACGATGTTGCGCATCAGCGTGAGCTCTCGCAGCGGCCGGCCCACGTATTCGTCTTCTGCGAGCAGCTTCTCGGGGTCGAACTTCTCGACGGGAAACGGCGCGGCTGCCAGCAGCAGGAGCACGAGCATTGATGCGCGCGAGCATGGCACGAAACGTAAACCGTATGGCGCGAGCCGAACCATGTCGGCGAAGCGCGGAG
>JAEUJP010000406.1 GCA_016793725.1 Myxococcaceae bacterium
ACCACCAGCGCCGCGAGCTCGCCGCCCGTCAGCACGTAGTCGCCGATCGAGAGCTCGGCGTCGACGAACGCCAGCGCCCGCTCGTCGACCCCTTCGTAGCGGCCGCACACCAGAATCAGACCCGGCTTCGCGGCCAGCTCTTTCGCCTTCGCCTGGTCGAAGCGCGCGCCCCGCGGGCTCATCAGCAGCACCGGCGCGCCGGGCTGCCGGCCGCGCGCGGCCTCGATCGCCCCCACGAGCGGCTCGACCTTCATCACCATGCCGGCGCCGCCGCCGTACGGGGCATCGTCAGCGACCTTGTGTCTGCCCGAGGTGAAGTCGCGAACGTCGGTGACGGTGAGGCCGATGTGCCCGCGCTCGATGGCCTTGCCGAGAATGCTCTCGCCCGCGTAGCCGCGCACCATGGGCGGAAACAGCGTGAGAATCTCGCACGCGAACGGCATCAGTCGGTCAGCTCGAACGGCTTCACGACGACGCGCCGCTGCTCGAGATCGACCTCGGTCACGAACTCGTCGGCGAAGGGGATCATGAGCTCCTTGCCGCCGCCCCGAATGACCAGGTTCGGCACCGGGCCGCTGTTCCAGATCTCTTCGACCGTGCCGAGCGCGTTGCCCGCGGCGTCGAAGGCGGCGAGCCCGACCAGGTCGCCCTGAAACACCTCACCCTCTTCGGGCGCGTCGAGATCGTCGCGAAACGCGAGCAGCGTGCCGCCCACGAGCCCTTCTGCGGCCTCGCGCGTCTCGATGCCGCCGAACGCCACGAGCAGATCGCCCTTCGGCGCCTCACGCACCGCCTCGACCGGCAGCTCGACCTCGACCCCATCGCGCCGCCGCACGAGCACGCGATCGACCTCGTAGAGCGTCTCGGAGGCCGGGTCGAACGTGCGCACGTTCACCTCACCCTTCAGCGCGTGCGCCCCCCGCACGTAGCCGAGCTCGAGGTGCGCCTTCACGTGGCTTCGGGAGCCGGTTGCGCCGCGCCGTTCGCGACCGCGCGCCGCTTGTCGTCGACGACCTCGAGCCGCACCTTCTCACCCGACTTCTGCGCGGCCGCCGCCAGCACCGTTCGCAGGGCGTTCACGGTGCGGCCGTCGCGGCCGATGACCTTGCCGATGTCTTCGGGGGCCACCTTCACTTCGTACAACGTCTGCCCCTCGGCGGCGGTGGCCGTCAGCTCGACCGCGTCTGGCCTGTCGACCAGAGCGCGGACGATGAACTCGACGAGAGGCTTCACGGCGAAGACGAAAAACTACGCCTTGGCGGCGGGGCGCGACGAGCGCTTCTTGAGGCCCGCGACGGTCTCGGAGGGCTGCGCGCCGACCTTGATCCAGTGCGACCAACGCTCTTCGTTCACTTCGAACTTCGGCGGCTCGAGGTTCGGATCATAAGCGCCGATGGCCTCGATGAACTTGCCGTCGCGGGGCGCGCGGCGGTCAGCGGCAACGATGTGGTAGTACGGCATCTTCTTGGCGCCGGCGCGAGCCAGGCGGAGAACAACACCCATTGATGAGCTCCAGTGGTTGGGGGAGGGCCATATACACGAGGCCTCCTCGAAATTTCAATCGAACCCGGCATTTTCGACCCCTTGCGGGTCGATGTACGCCCGGGACATGCGCTGGGTGTTGAAGGCGAACCCCGGTCGGCCGGCCGCGTCGACGAGAATGATGCCTCCGGTGCCGCCGGCCCGAGGCAGCTGCTCGACCGCGGCCCGGGCAGTCTCCATGGGGTCTTGGCCGCCTGCGAGACGGTCGACAGCCCAGCGGGTGAGCGTGCTCTTGATGATGGCCTCGCCGATGCCGGTGGCGCTGGCGGCTCCGGCGCCGGCGTGGGTGTAGGTGCCACACCCGATGAGGGGGGTGTCGCCCAAACGGCCGGGGAGCTTGCGAGAGGTGCCGCCGGTCGAGGTGGCGGCGGCGAGGTGGCCCCGCCGGTCGCGGGCGACAGCGCCGACGGTGCCGGGGCTGGCCCACCTCGAACGGGCGCGGTCTGTCACCATGCTGGCGGGGTCGACGAGGGCGACGCCCTGCTCGCGAGCGAAGCGCAGAGCGCCGTCGGCGACGAGCAGCACGTGGCGGGTCTTTTCCATCACGAGGCGGGCGAGGCGAATGGGGTTCTTCACGCCGCGAACGGCCCCCACCGCGCCGGCCTGAAGCTCGCCGGTCATGACCGAAGCGTCGCACTCGACGTCGCCATCGAGGTTGAGCACCGAGCCGGTGCCGGCGTTGAACAGGGGGTCGTCTTCGAGGGCGACGACGGCGGCGATGACGGCGTCGAGGGCAGAGCCACCGGCGCTCAGCACCGCGGCACCGGCGCGGGCGGCAGAGAGGCAGCCCGAAACGTGAGGCCGAGGGTCTTCGCCGGGGACGAGGTCACCGGCTCCACCGTGCACGAAAATCATGGTCGCACCCCTGAATGTGAACGCGCGTTCGTAAACGAACGCGAACCCGAACCGGTGAACCCTGCCCATCGAACGTGCACGTTCACGTCAACCGTCAACCGTCACTCGTTCGCGGGCACGTTCACGTTGGCGAGCTGCCCGCAAGCGGCAGAGATGTCTCGCCCGCGGTTCGCGCGAATGAACGCCGGCACCGACGCCGCCTCGAGAATTCGCTGAAACGCGTGCGCCCGATCATCGACGGTCGACGCGTACCCCAGCCCCGGGTTGTCGTTGTACTGAATCAGGTTCACCTTGACGGGCATGCCGCTGAGCAGCGCGGCGAGCTCGCGCGCGTTCTCGTCGGAGTCGTTCACCCCCGACATCAGCACGTACTCGAACGTGACCCGGCGCCCGTACTTCATGGGGAACTTGCGAACCGCCTCGAGCAGGGCCGCGATGTTCCACCGCTTGTTCACGGGCATGACCCGCGACCGCGTCTCGTCGTTGCTCGCGTTCAGCGAGATGGCGAGCTTCACCTCGGTCTCGGCGGCGAACCGCTCGATCATCGGCACCAGCCCCACGGTCGACACCGTGATGTGGCGGTTCGAGAAGTTCGGGCCCTGCTCGTGCTGCAAGATCGAGAGCGCCGTCTTCACGTTCTCGAAGTTGTGCAGCGGCTCGCCCATGCCCATGAACACCAGGTTCGTGAGCGGGCGCAGCGTCTCGAGGCCCTCGTTCTTGCGCACCTCGGCGTTCACCGCGTGCACCTGCCCCACGATCTCGGCCGGCGTGAGGTTTCGCTTCAACCCCAGCGTCGCCGTCATGCAGAACGTGCAGCCCATCGCGCAGCCCACCTGCGTCGACACGCACAGCGTCTTGCGGTCGGAAGACGGCATGTACACCGACTCGATGTACCGGCCGTCGTGCGTCTTCCACCGGTACTTGATGGTGCCGTCGGTCGAGCGCTGCTCGACGTCTTTCGTCAGCGTGCCCAGCGAGGCCTCTTTCGCCAGGCGCTCGCGCAGCCCCTTCGACAGGTCGGTCATCAGCGCGACGTCGGTGACGCCGCGCTGATGCACCCAGTTGAAGATCTGCTTCGCGCGAAACGGCTTCTCGCCGAGCGTCTCGACGACGAACTTGTGAAGCGCGTCGAACGAGAGTGAGGCGAGGTCAGTCACTGCTCAGCGAGAATACTGCTCGGTCGAGCGGAAGAAATAGGCCGTCTCGATCTTCGCGTTGTCGAGCGAGTCGCTGCCGTGCACCGTGTTCGCGTCGATGCTCTTCGCGAAGTCGGCGCGAATCGTGCCCGCCGCCGCCTTCTTCGGGTCGGTCGCGCCCATCAGCTCGCGGTTCTTCGCGACGGCGTTCTCACCCTCGAGCACCATCACGACGACCGGGCCGCTGGTCATGAACGCGCACAGATCTTTGAAGAACGGGCGCTCTTTGTGCACCGCGTAGAAGCCTTCGGCCTCCTGGCGCGACAGGTGCTGCATACGAATGCCGACCGGCTTGAGACCGGCCTCTTCGAAGCGAGAGATGATCTTGCCGATGACGTTCGACGCCACGCCGTCGGGCTTGATGATGCTGAGGGTTCTTTCGGTAGCCATGATGGCCAGCGCGCTTAAACCCACCCCGCCCGACCGTCAACGTTTGCGAGCCAGCCGCGCCCGAATGCGGCTCAGCGCCACCGGCGTGATGCCGATGTACGACGCGATCTGGTGCAGCGGCACGTGCCCCAAGTGCTCTTTGCGCTCGCGGCAGAACTGCAGGTAGCGCTCTTCGGCGGTGAGCTGCAGGAACTCGTACTCGCGCTGCTCTTTGTTGACGAACTGGGCCTCGGCGAAGCGGCGCAACATCTTCGAGAGCTCGGGCGAGGCGTCGGCGGCGCGCTGCAGCACCTCCCACTGCAGGCACAAGAGCCTCGCCGGCGCGAGCGCCTGAATGAACGTGCGCGACGGCCTGCCCGAGATGAGCTCGGCGTACGGGCCCGAGACCTCGAGCGGGCCGCGAAACGCCTTCACCGACTCTTTGCCCCTGGCGTCGACGTAGTAGTGGCGCACCAGGCCCTCGAGCACGATGGCGAAGCGGTCGGCGCGCTCGCCGGGCCGGGTGAAGAAGTCGCCCTTGGGCAGCTTCACCTCGGCGGCCAGCGCGAGCAGCGGCTCGAGCTGCCGCACCGGCAGGCCCAACACCTTCGAGAGCTGCTCGGCGATCACGGCCACCGTTCTTAACCCTGTTTAAGGCGCCGGCGGCCACACACAGGCACCCTCTCGCGCCATGAACGTCTACGCCGTCGTGACCCCGTTCGTGCTGCTGCTCATCGCCGCCGAGGTGATCTTCTGCCTCAAGCGCAAGAACGGCTACTACGAGTTTCAAGACTCGATCGCGAGCATGGGCACGGCGGTGATGAACCAGTGCGTGAACGTGGTGGTCGCGATGGCGTGGCTGCCGGTGCTCGCGTGGCTGTACGCGCACAAGCTGTTCACGTTCGAGCCCGGCGTCGCGAGCAGCCTCGCGCTGTTCTTCGGTGTCGACTTTCTCTTCTACTGGTTTCACCGCTTCGGGCACCGCACGAACATCGGCTGGGCCGCGCACGCCCCGCACCACTCGACCGAAGAGCTGAACTACGCGGTCGCCCTTCGCGCGTCGGTGACCCAGCGCTTCGCGTCGTTCTTCTTCTACTGGCCGCTCGCGTTGCTCGGCTTCGAGCCGATGGCGGTGGTGTCGATGGTCGCCTTCCACCTGGTGTTGCAGCTGATCCCCCACACGCGCGTCGTGCCGAAGCTGCCCCGCTTCATCGAGTCGTGGATGAATACGCCCTCGCACCACCGCGTGCACCACGCGCGCAACCCGCAGTACCTCGACAAGAACTACGGCGGCTTCCTCATCATCTGGGACAAGCTGTTCGGCTCGTTCGAGCCCGAGGGTGAAGCGCCCGAGTACGGCATCACCACGCCGCCGAACACGTGGGACCCGAACGTCATCAACTTCATGCTCTGGCGCCAGCTGTTCAAAGACGCGTGGAACGCGCCGAAGAAGATCGACGCGCTCAAGGTCTGGTTCAAGCAGACCGGCTGGCGCCCCGAGGGCCTGCCCGCGTGGCCCAAGCGCGAGACGTCGGTGAAGTTCCGCTCGACGCCGCTGCCCGGCTCGACGGCGTACCTGTTCTTCGCGGTGGTGATGGTGATCCCCCACATGCTGCTGGTCACGCGGCACGACTCGCCGCTCACCGGCGTCGAGAAGATCATGCTGTCGCTGCTCTTGTGGGCCGGCGCGACGGCGTGGGGCGGCATTCTCGAGTCGAAGCGCTGGGCTCCGTGGCTCGAGGGCGCGCGCCTCGTCGGCACCGCGGCGCTGCTCGCCAGCTTCTCGGTGTGGGCGGCGGCGGCGTGCATCGCGGCGGCGGTGTGGGCGGTCGTCATGCCGCACGGTCGAGCGCTCGCCGCGCCCGAAGCCGCTGCTCGTTCACGATGAAGCGGCCGTCGCGCTTGCGCAGGGCGCCCGCTCGCGTCCACCGCTGAAACGAGCGGGTCACCGAGCGCCGCGCAGCGCCGAGCATGTCGGCCAGCTCTTCTTGCGTCAGCGGCAGGTCGATGCGCACGCCGTCGGCCATGGGGCGGCCGTACTGGCTCGCAAACGAGAGCAGCAGCTCGGCGAGCCGCTCCTCGACGCTCTGGAAGGCGAACGACCGAATGCGGCGGCCGGCTTCGCCGAGCTCTCTGCCTGCGATCTGCAGCACGTTCAGCGTGAGCCGGTGTGAGCGCTCGAGCGCGGCGAAGAACGGCTCGCGACGAACCACCAGCACCTCTGCGGTCGACAGCGCCGTGACGAGCTGGGCGCCGTCGGAGCCCGGTGCGCACGCAACGACGCCGGGGCCGGCCACGAGCTTCGTCATCACCTGCTGGCCGTCGGCCGACTCGAAGAAGACCTTCACCGAGCCCGAGAAGACGAAGAGCAGGCCGAAGCCGGGGTCGGCCGGGCCGATGATGATCTCGCCGGGCCGGTACGTGCCATGTCGGGCGGGCGCGAGCAGCTCGCTGACGACGGCGGGCTCGACCCCTTCGAGAATGTGGTTCTGTGCTGCCAGTGCGCGTGCGGTCATGCGCGAGGTTTCGGGTAGGCCGCGGGCGCCCTCCTTCGAAGTGCGCCACCGAGGCGCACTCGGCCGAAATTCTCGAGCGACGAGAAAACCGCCGCTACGCCCGCTCGGCCCAGGGCGCGTCATCTGAGCGAAACGACAGCTCGGGCGCCGGGCCGGTGCTCACCTCGAGCAGGGCCTCGAGGCTGGGCACGAAGAACCGCCGCCCCGCCCGCTTCACCACGCCGCGCTCGTAAAGGTCGCCGAGCACGCGCACCATGCTGCGCCGGTTCGAGCCGACCTCGGTGGCGAGCGAGTCTTGCGTGAGCGCGTGATCGATCACGACGCCGCCCTCCATCGGCCTGCCGAAGTGGTTCGCATAGGCGAGCAGCAGCGCCACCACCCGATCGCGCAGCTCGTCGACGTTCGCCGACTTCTCGCTCTGAATCGCGATGCCGAAGCGACGCGCGACGTCCCAGTACTGGCGAAAGCAGACCGTCGGCTCGGCCTGCATCACCGCGAAGTAATGCGGCGCCTCGACGATGATCACGCGAGCGGGCGTGAGCGCCTGAACACACTCGGCCCAGCGCACGCGCAAGATCGACTCGGCGTCGCCGAACGCCGCCGGCGCCCAGAACAGCTTCACCGTGACCTCGCGGCTCGCGTCGGTCGCCGGGTAGTAGACGCGCGCCGCCCCTTCGACGAGCAGGTGCAGCGCCCGCGCCTCGTCGCCCGCCTTCAAGACGAGCTGGCCCGGGCGGTACTGCTCGTCGCGCGCCTTCGAGAGCAGCGAGCGCACCCCTTCATCAGACGCGTGCCGCCAGATGGGGTGACGGCGAACCGCGCCGATGAGCTCCGAGGTGGGGGTCATGCGAGGCCGGCGGTCTTCGCCACGGCGCGCAGCACGTCGGCCCACTTCGCCGGGTCGCCGATCTCGCGCGAGGGCGGGTGCTTCTTCTGAAACGCCCGGTACGCCGCGTACAGCGCCTCGTCGGCCGCGGGGTCCAACGGTATGAACCGGTCTTTCGTCGCGTCGTGCCGGTTCATGCGCGACGCCTGCAGCGCACCCAGGAACATCGCGCACCGCGTGACCTGAATCTCTTCGGCCGAGATGTCTTCGACGTCGCCGTCGAAGTTGATCGGCCAGCCGTCGCCGAGCGCGAGCAGCGTCTTGCCGCCGAGCGTGTACTCGACGTTCGGCAGGTGAACGAGCGGCGCGCCGGGGTCGAGCGTCTTCATCGCCTTCGCCTTCGCCTTGAGCCCCACCATGTCGGCCTCGACCTGCTTGCTGCTCGCCGATACGAACGCCGCGCCGTCGCGCAACAGCTTCAGGTCTTCGACCTCGAGCGAGCGGTGCCCCGTCGCGCCGATCACCACGTCGCACTTCTTCAAGGCCTGGGCCTTCGCCGTGACCGCGAAGCCCGCCGCCTTCGCCTCGGCCGCGCGCGCCGGCGTGTTCTCGACCACCGTCACCTTCGCGCCGGCCTCTTTGAGCGCCGCGCACACCTGCGAGCCCACCACGCCGTAGCCGACGAGCGTCACCTCGAGGCCCTTCACCGGCTTGCCGCTGCGCTCGAGCCCCTGCAGCACCTTCTGCGCGACCGAGCGCCCGACCAGCTCGCCCTCGACCGCCTTGCTCTTCGACGTCGCCACCGAGATCAGCGGCACCTTCAGCGCCTTCGCCTCGGAGTTCGTGATGCCCCGCGTCGTCTGCTCGACCACCTTGAAGAGCGAGCGCACGTCTTCGAAGCGCGGGTCTTCGTTCAAGATCTGAGTCACCTGCCCGCCGTCGTCGAGCACCACCACCGGCTCGTGGTTCTTGCGGCACCGCTTCGCCGTGTCGAGCAGCCCCTGCAGCACGGCCTGCTTGTAGGCGTCGACGTCCATCGCCGGCACGCGCGCGTCGAAGCCGTCGTCGACGAGCACGCTCTTCACCACGTCGTTCGTGCCGTACGGCGAGCCCACGATGATCGTCTTCGACGCCGCCATGCCCGCGGCGCGCATGGCCTCTGACTGCGCCATCGTCGTGCCGAGCATGTGCGTCACCCACAGCACGTTGCAGTTCTTCAGCGGCTGGCTGCCGTTCAGCTGCGACACCAGCGCATCGAGCAGCGGCAGCGACGTCACGATGCGCGTGTGCTGGCTCAGGCGCGCGAGCTCGGTGGCGAGCTCGGGGTCGGTCTTCGCGGGCTCGAGCAGCGCACGCTCGAAGTCCCACCCGCCGAGGTAGCGGGGCTTCTCGACCGTCTCGCCCTGCCCCGTCAGCTTCAGGCCCAAAAGCGCCGGGTACTGCTTCGGCTGCTCGCGCCACAACTTCTGGTAGAGGCCCAGCTTCGTCGCATCGAGCGTCGGGTACTCGGCGAACAGCGTCTTCGAGACCTCGTCGAGCGTCGCGCCCCTCGGCGCCGCGCGCAGGTACTCGGCGACCACCTCGCTGGTGACGAGCGCGTTCAGATCTTCGCGGCCGCGAATCTTCCCCGCCAGGTTCACCGGCACCTGCTTGCCCTCGAACGGCGGCAGCCCGCGCGCCTCGAGCAGCCGGTTCAGGGCTGCCATGAGGTCGGGCTCTCGCGCGCCCGGCGGCATCAGCCGCTCGACGAGCTCGAGCGTCTTCGCCCAGCCGAGGTGTGAGCGCTGCCGGGTGCGCGGGGCGTACGTCGCCGCGAAGACCTCGTCGGCGAACGTCTTCTTCAGGGCCGTGAGGTACGCGACCGTCACGTAGGGCCGGCTCTTCGACTTCATCGCCGCGGCGGCCTCGGCCATCGTCGGAGCAGGGTCTCTCTCGAGCAGCGCCTTCAGCTCGAGGGCGTCGGCGCGGCGCGTCGATTCGGGCGTGCGCTCGGCCTGCGCGCGGGGGATCAGGTCGGGGTACCGCTCGCGCAGCTGGTAGATGCGCGTCAGCTTGAAGCTCGGGTACTGCCGCTTCATCTCGGTGACGAGCTCGCTGGGCGACAGGCCCGGCTTCGCCTCCATCACGCGACCCACGGCTCGCGCGAGGCGCGGGAGCACGAAGTCCATGTTCTTCGGGTTTGGGAAGCGGCTCGGGTCGAGCGCGCGGCTCGCCTCGTAGCGCGGGCGCGTGATGACGCCGTACTTCGCCACGAGCTTCGTGTCGGCGTTCAGCTGTGCGATCAGCTCGGGCACGGTGAGCAGCACGTTCTTCTCGAACAGCTGCGTCGCGCGCGCGCCGATCGCCTCGGCGGCCTGCCCGAGCGTGAAGCCGCGCCCGCCCCAGCGGCCGTTGCCCGTCGAGACGTCTTCGATGATCTCTTTTTTCGCGACCGGCTCTCGGTGCCCGCGAAACGTGCGCCAGAACGGGGTGTCGCCGTCGCGCGGAAAGCGGTCGGGGTCGGCCGCCTGCAGCATGAGCAGCTCGGCGTCGGTGATGCCCGCGCGCGCGTAGAAGCTCGACGTGTTGAGCCGGTTCGCCTGCAGATCTTTGTAGAGCGCGCTGATGACGTCGAGGCCCGCGCTGCCGCCCTGGAGCTTCTTGCTGACGGGTGGGAACGCCGCCGGCACGAGGTCGCTCAGCCGCTTCCACAGCTGAAAGCCGACCTTCTGCTGCTCGTGCCACTGGGTCAGCGGCGTGCGCTTCAGCAGCACCTCGTCGCGGTACGACGCGCTCAACGAGCTCACCACGGCCATCACGGTGCCCTGGGCGACCGGCATGAGCGAGTCGTCGCCGTACTGCAGCGCGCGCTCGGCGAGCGCGGCGAGCACCTTCGGCAGGGCGCGGTTCACGTCGGCGAGCTTCAGCTCTCTGCGGCCGAGCTCGGCGTAGAGCGCCTCGATGACGCGCTTCACGACGGGGCCGGCGTGCACCACGTCGCGCGGGCGCAGCGTGCCGTTGTTCATGCCGACCTCGCGGTCGATCGAGGCGAGGCGCGCGGCCCAGGTGGCGACGACTCCGCTGCCGTTCTTCTCGAGCTCGCGGGCCATCACTTCGCGGCCGAGGCCGAGC
>JAEUJP010000456.1 GCA_016793725.1 Myxococcaceae bacterium
CGGGCGGCACCGTGATTCAGCCGAACCTCGCGCGCCGGCTGCTCAAACACTTTCGCGTCGGAGTCCCGGGCGAAGCGGCGCCCGAGCCGATGCCGGCGGGTGAGCCCGAGCTGAAGCCGCTCTCAGATCGCGAAAAAGAGATTCTGCAGCTGATCGCGAAGGGCGTCTCGAACTCCGAGGCGGCCAAGCTCTTGAGCCTGTCGAAGGCGACGATTCGTACGCACCTCGAGCACATCTACCGCAAGCTCGAGGTCACGAACCGCGTCGAGGCCGTGACCGAGGGCATTCGAAAGGGCCTCATCTCGGTCTGAGTGACACGTCGGGCCGACGGCAGGCCCCGGTACGCTGCCCCGGCGGTGACGCCCGAGCGTCACCGCTGGCCTGACCGGCGCTACTGGCAGAAGCCGACGCGCGAACCGGTCGTCGTCGTGACCGAGCGGCAGCTCTTGCCGGCGGGGCACGTCGCGTTGGTCTGCGTGGCGCAGCGCGTTGGAATGCCGGCGTCGCCGCCCGGCGAGCACGACGTGTCGCAGACCTGCGTGCAGACCGGCGCGGTGTCGAACGCAGCCGGCGGGCAGATCTGACCGGCGCCGCACGCGGCACCCTTGAACGGGTCGGTCTGGGTGCAAGGCATGCCGAGCTGCGCGACCGCCGTGCGCTGGGGCACGCACACGCCGCTGCCGTCGCTGCTCACCACCACGCGGCCGTCGGGGTTCGTGGGCACGCACACCGCCGGTGCCGCGCCGTAGTTCGCGCACGTCGCGCGCGCCGGGTCGAACACGTTGCACGACTTCGCGCAGACGCCGAGCAGCGCGCCGTCGCGGTTGACGTCTTCGCGGCGGTACAGGTTCACGCACGACTCACCCATCGCGCAGGTCGGCTGCGGGTTCGGGTACGTCACCGACGGAGGCAGCGCGTTGCACGTCTTCATGCAGAGGCCTTCATCGCCGTTCGCACCGCCGCGCACGCCCGCACACTCGAGGCCGGTGCCGCACTGCAGCGCAGCGCCGGTGATCTCGAAGTTTTCAGCGGTGCACGTCTGGTGCAGGCCCGCGCCGCCGGGCGGGCGGCAGGTCGCGAACGTGAACGGGCCCTGGTCGGCCAGGTAGAAGAACGCATACGAGCAGGTGCCGGTCGGAACCGTCTCGGTGAAGTTGCCGCCGGTGTCTTTGCGCAGGCAGAGCGAGCCCACGGTGACCGTCTGGTTCACGAGACCCGCGGGGCCTCCGTCGGGGCGCGTGCCGCCGTCGACCTGAACCGCGCACTCGAAGCCCGTGAAGAGGCCCGACGGCAGGCAGCCGACGCCGCTGCAGAGCTCACCCGCCTGGCAGGAGCTGTTGTTCATGCACTCGACGGTGCAGACGCACGTGTCGCCGTTGTCGCAGACGTTGTTGTCGTTCACGTCGCCGAAGACGGGCCGGCAGATCGACGAGGTCGGGCACTTGTATTTGTCGTCAGCCGTCGCCTTGCACTGCTGGTAGCGCTTCGGCCTGACGCACTGGCCGTTCGGGCCGCAGACGCCGCCCTGGCCGTCGAGCAGCTCGGGGCCGAAGCAGCTGTCGAACACACCGCGGCTCGGGCCGAGGCACGCGCACTCGCCGCCGATGCAGGCGACCTGGCCGGGGTCGGAGCACGCCATGCCCTTGCAGCTCGTCACGATCGCCGTGCACGCGAAGGCCGTCTCGCTGGTGCGCTGGCAGAGGGTGCCGCCGTCGCAGGCGCCGTCGCAGCCGTCGCGGCACACGCGGTTCACCACGTCGCACTTCTGGTTGATCGCGCACATGCCGCTGCAGGCGTCGATCGGGTTCGGGTTGATGACGGAGCCGTCGAGCGACCCGCCATCAGGAGACGGAACGGCCGGCGAACAAGCGGCGACAGAGAGCGCCGCAGCAACGACGAGAAGTGAGCGGGTCATGGTTCTTCTTTCCGAATGAGCTACCGGCCGAAGGGCGCCCCTTAGAGAACGCGCTCCGACCTGTCAATTCAGAACGAAGACGCCGCTGCTGAACGAGGCCGTTCAGAACGAGGCCGTAATGCCCCAGATGAACGTGATGTAGCTCTCGAACGCGGCGCCTTCTTGGGTGCCCTGGTATTCGGTGCCGTCGGGGTACGTATACGTCCACTTGTTGCCGCGACCGAAGTACCGGTCGGTGAAGGGGGTGTAGCGAACGGCCAGGCGGTAGCCGACCGGCCCCCAGATGGTGCCCGCGAAGCCGCCCTCGAGCTGGAAGCCGGTGGCGCTCGCACCGCCCGCGGCGCCGTTCACGGGGTCGCCGTAGCCCACGATCTCATCGGGGCCGGGCCGCGGCGAAAAGAAGTAGCTCGCCGCCAGCTCGACGTTGAAGTACCGAATGATGGGTATCGCGGCGTCGAGCCCGATGGCGGGGTACAGCCGGTTCGTGCCCGGCAGCGGCACCATCGCCTTCGCGTCGATCTCGAAGATGCGGCCCGCGACGCCGCCGCGCACGCCGACGTAACCAACCGCCGGGTTCTTCGCGGTCGAGTCGAACGAAAAATAGAACCGATACGCGAGCATCGCCGTCCACGAGCGGTCGGTCGAGACGACCTCTTTCGGCATCGTGCTGCCCGCCGGCGACTGAATCGTCACGCGCGTGAGCGAAAAGCCGAGGCCGAAGCTGCCCACCGCGCCGATGCCCTGCAGCGCGTTGTCGAGAAACCAGGCGAGCGGGAACAGCTCGACCTGGAAGTTGAAGCCCGCGTACGGCACCTGCGGCCTGAAATCGACGACGTCACCGGGCGGCGTCGTCATCATCTGCTCGACGAGCCGGTCGTACGCGCCACACGAGTCGACGCCCGGGCGCGCGCAGTAGTAGCGCCACGTCGTGGTGCCCGCGAGCCAGAGCGAGATGCCCTTCGGCCCGATGCGGCCCTTGATCTTCTTGCCCTCTTGCTCGAGGTCTTGATCGCGCTCGGGCTCGACCGAACGGGCCGCGGCCTCTTCTGCGGCCTCTTCAGACCGGCGCTTCTCGCGATCTTCGTCGGTCGTCTTCGGCGGCGGAGGCGGCGTCGACGTCTCTTCGGCGACCGGCTTCTCTTCTTCTTTTTTGGGAGGTGTGCTCTCGGCGTCGCCCTCACCTTCGGTCTCTTCGTCGGCCTTCGGAGCCGACTGCGCCGCCGCCGTGATGGCCTTCGCGAGCTTGCCGGCGAAGTCGGCCGACAGCAGCCCGCCCTTCACCTTCAATTCTTTCGTCCACAGCTGCTGGCCGCCCGAGTCCCAGATCTGCACGTCGAACTTCTTGCCGATCTCGCCGCCGACGCCCGCGTCGATCTTCAGCGCCTTCGCCACCCGCGAGAGGCCCGCCGGCGTCATCGCCGCCTGCCCCTTGAGCTTCTTCTTCGCCGCCGCCGCCTTGTACTTGTCGAGCGGCACCACCTCGACCGTGTCGGCCTTCTTCAGCGCCGACTCGACCTGGCTGCGGAGCTTGCCGCCCTTGTCACCCTCGATCTCGAGAATCACCACCCGCTGCGCGAGCGCAGGAGACGCGACCAGCAGCACGAGCGCGAACGAAATACAGGGGCGCATTGAGAGTGGGCCTTCTTGCCGTTTTCTGCTCAGGCACGCAAGACCGGCCAACGGTTCCGCCCGGCGGCCGCGACCAGCGCGTTGTCGGGCCCACCGTGCGGCGCCACCACCACCGCCTTCTTCGCATACGCGAGCATCGGCTCGTCGAGATCGCCGTTGCCGAACGCGAGCACCGGCCTGATGCCCCGCTCCTTCAGCTTCACGACCTTGCCCCCGCCGCCGGGTATCGGCGTGCGCACCCGCCCGAGGATCGAGCCGTGCTTCTCGGCGTCGACCGCGATGACGCGGTCGGCGGCGATGCCGAGCGCGGCGGCACCGGGCAGCACGGCCCACCGGGGGCTCGCCGAGACGATGTACACGTCTTCGAGGCGTGCGAGCAGCGGCCGCACGTAGTCGAACACGCGCTGCCGCGCGAAGAGCCGGCGACTGGTCTCGAGCACATCGCGCTCGTCACGCCCGTAGAGAATTTCGACGGCCCAGGTGTACCCGGCGACGGGATCTCGGCGAACGCGGCGCTCGTACTCTTCGAAGTGCCCGAGCTCACGAACGAGCTCGTCTCCGACGTCACCCGCCCAAAGGGTGCCGTCGGCGTCGAAGGCGACGGGGCCCTCCTCGATTTGTTCGGGCACCATTGGGTGTAGTGTAGGCCACCGAGCGAATGAAGACCGCGATCAAGATTCTGAAGCCGCTGATGATCGGCGTGCTGGCCACCACGTCGTTGGCTGCCTGCAACGACAACCAGCCGTGCACCACGAACTGCCCCGCGATCGAGGGCACGTGGTTCCTCCAGTATGTGGCGCCCGTGTTCCCCTGTGACGGGGGCAGCGCCGGCGAGCCGCCCCCGACCGTCGCGTTCTTCAGAGAAGGCTCGGTGGTGCGCGGCGCGATCGCCGGCGTCGAGGTGCGCGGCACGGTCTACGACACGTTCGACTTCACGCTGAACGGCACGTCACCCGACGGCGCGCTCAACGTCTCGCTGCGCGGCAGATACAAGCCGTCGACCGGGTCAGACTCGGGCGACGAGTCGATCTACGACGGCACGCTGATTCGATCGACGAGCGCGTGCCGCGACGACCGGCGGTTCACCGGTGCCCGCTACCGCTAAAGCGAACAGCGCGCCCTACTTCTTCTTCGAGGTCGCCGCGGCAGCAGCGGCAGCGGCCTTCTTGCGCTCGAGGCGCTTCTTCCAGCGGACGCGGATGCGTGAACGAACGCGAACGTGCTTGCTCTTGCTTCGTGCCATGGGCCGGGGCCTCTAGCAGCCGACAAGCCGCGTGCCTAGGGCTTCTTCGCCGCCGACCTCACGAGGCGAAGATCGGCCGGGTCGCCGCGAGCAGCCGCCGCACCTCGTCGAGCGGCAGCGCCGGCACGTGGTTGCCGTTCACGCCCGTCATCGAGGTGGCCATACACATCGAGTTCAAGATGGCCTCTTCGGTCGCTTCCATCACGGCCTCGTAGAGCGGGTCGAGGCGCGCATCGAGGAGGATCTTCATCTTGTAGACCATCTTGCGCGTGCGTCGCGGAATCACGTTCGCCGTCGAGAAGCCGACCACGATCTCACCCGAGCCGTGAGCGGCGTACGAGCCCACGCGCCCGATGCCGAGCGCCACACGCTTGCAGAGCCGCGACAGCTGGTGAGGCAGCAGCGGAGCATCGGTGGCGACGACGGCGATGATCGAGCCGTAGTTGTGCTCGCGGCGCGGCTGCTTCTTCAGGCGCTCTGCGAGCAGCTCGCCGACCGGCAGCCCCGCCACGCGCAGGTTGTGCACCTTGCCGAAGTTGCTCATCACGAGCACGCCGAGCGTGTAGCCGCCGAACACCTCGGGCAGCTTGCGCGAGCTCGTGCCGATGCCCGCCTTGAAGTCGCACGTGATCATGCCGGTGCCGCCGCCGACGGCGCCCTCGGCGACGGGGCCGCTGGCCGCCGAGTCGATGGCCTCGCGCACGTGCTTCTCTTTGACGTGCCGGCCCGAGATGTCGTTGAGCCAGCTGTCGTCACACTCGCCGACGACGGGAATGATGACGTCGTGCTCTTCGCCGATGCCGGGGTGCTTCTCGACCATGTAGCGCGCGACGCCGTCAGACACGGCGCCGACCGACATGGTGTTCGTGAGCAAGATGGGAGTCTCGATGAGCCCCCACTCGACGACCTGCGTGAGGCCGCTCACCTCGCCCGCGCCGTTGAGCACGAAGGCGCCGCCGGCGAGCCTGTCCATGAAGATGTTGGCTTCGTTCGGCAGAATGGCGGTCACGCCGGTGCGCACCGGGCCCTCGCCGACCTTCAGCTTGCCATCGCCCTCGATGATGGTGCTGTGCCCGACGAGCACGCCCTCGACGTCGGTGATGGCGTTGTGCTTGCCAGTGCGAAAGCGCCCGAGGGGCAGATCGAGGTCTCGGGCCCGTACGCGCTTTTCATCGGGTTTCGTCGAGAGTGCCACCAGGGAACCGGTATATAGGGCCATCTAGAGCCGATGCCCGGAACTATTCGCGAGCAGACCAGCAGCGCCCGTGAGCAGAACCTGAGGCTCGTGTACCGCGTCTTCAACTGCGACCGGCTGCTCGACGAGCCGATCGCGCCGTGGGCCTGGCACTCCGACAAGATCGTGATCGGGCGCGGCGAGCGCAACGGCCTGCACGGCGGCACGTGCACGCTCGAAGACGGGCGCGTCTCGGCGCAGCACGCGTCACTCGAGGTGCGCGGCGAATCGGTGTTCGTGAGCGACCTGGGCTCGAGCAATGGCACGTGGCTCAACGGCGAGAAGGTGACGTCGGCCACCGAGGTTCACGAGGGCGACCTGATCGAGATCGGGCGCACGCTGCTCACCTGGCGCCTGGTGAAGTCGGGCATCGCGGCGAAGATCATCGCGGGCATTCAGCTCGGCGACCTGCGCACCTACTCGCCGCTGTTCGGCGAGGTGCTGCTGACGGGGGCGCGCGCCGCGAAGACGAGCGAGCCCGTGCTGCTCGTGGGCGAGACCGGCACCGGCAAAGACGTGCTCGCCCGGGCGGTGCACGCGCTGTCGGGGCGCAAGGGCCCGTTCGTGGCGGTCGACTCGGGGGCGATACCCGAGACGCTGTTCGAGTCGACGCTGTTCGGGCACGAGAAGGGCGCCTTCACGGGGGCGACCGAGTCGCGGGTCGGCGAGATCGTTCGGGCGAACAAGGGCACGCTGTTTCTCGACGAGGTCGGCAACCTGTCGCCGTCGAGCCAGGCGCGGCTGTTGCGCGTGCTCGAGACGAAGCACGTGACGGCGGTCGGGGCCAAAGAGGGTCAGACGGTCGACGTGCGCTTCCTCGCCGCGACGAACCGGTCGGTGCTCGAGGCAGAAGAAGACTTCCGCGAAGATCTGGTGCACCGGCTCGCCGGCTTCGTGCTGTCGCCGCCGCCGATGCGCGACCGCAAAGAAGACCTGGGCCTCATCATCAAGGCGCTCCTGCAAGACGCCGGCGTGAGTCAGGCGTCGATCGCACCGGCCGCCGCGCGCGAGCTGTACCTCGACTCGATTCGCGGCAACGTTCGCGCGCTGCGCAACGTGCTGCGGCGCGCCGCCGTCGGCCACGAGAAGGTTCACCTCGAGAAGCTCGAGGGCCTCGGCAACAAAGACGACGAGGTCTCGGGGGTTCGCGCCGCGTTGAAGAAGTCGAAGAAGTCGCCTGCGGCGGCGTCGCGCCCCCGCGGTTGGGTGCCGACGAAAGAAGAGCTCGAGCAGGTGCTGAAGGCGAACTCGGGGTCGGTGGCGGCGGCCGCACGCGAGCTCGAGAGCTACCCGCGGCAGGTGTACCGCTGGCTCGAAGAGCTCGGCATGAACCCCGACGACTACCGGTCGTGACCGACGGGGTACGTGCTCGCCGACGGGCACGTGCACGCGCCGGGGCGACGGGGGCGGGTTCGTCGATGCGCACGGCCCTCGTGCGTGAAGCGGGCTGACGGCTGCTGGCGGTTCAGCCCTGCGCTTCGTTCGACTGCGGCCTGGGCGGCGTCGGGGTCGTGGTCTGCAGCTGGCGCTCTTGCGCGGCGCTGCGCTTCGCCTCGCGCTCTTTGTAGCGGCGAATCGCGCCGCTCAAGATCTCACCGATGAGGGTTCGGTAGTCCATCCCCTCGCCTTGGGCGATGAGCACGAGGTCGCTCCAGCCGGGGGTGAGGCCGGGCAGCGGGTTGCACTCGAGAAAGTAGAAGCGGCCCTTGTCGTCCATTCGGAAGTCGAGCCGGGCGACGTCGCGCGCGCCCAGCGCCATGAAGCCGACGCGCGCGGCGCTCTTCAGCGTGTCCATCTGCTTCGGGTCGAGCTTCGCCGGCACCTCGTATTTGATGCGGTCGTTCTCTTCGAGCTTGTCTTCGAACTTGTAGATGGGCGTCTTGTCGGTCTTGTCGGTGAAGACGATCTCCATCGGGGCGAGCACCTTCGGCCGCCGCTCACCCAGCAGGCCCACCGTGAACTCGCGCCCCCCGATGAACTCTTCGATCAGCGCGGGCTGCTGGTACTTCGTCACCATCTCGCGAACCACTTCGCGCAGCTCGGCCTCGCTGTGACAGACACTCTTCTTGAGCACGCCCTTGCTCGAGCCCTCGGCCACCGGCTTCACCATCAGCGGCCACTTCTCGAACTGCTTGTCGAGCCGCTCTTTGCCGCTCGTCATCAGCTGAAAGTTCGGAGTGGGGATGCCGGCCTGCCGCACGATCTTCTTCGCGAGCCCCTTGTCGAGCGCGAGCGACAGCGTCGCCGGGTCAGAGCCGGTGTAGGGGATGTCGAGCAGCTCGAGCAGCGCCGGCACCTGCGCCTCGCGGTTTCGCCCGCGAAAGCCCTCGGCAATGTTGAAGACGATGTCGACCGGCGACGTCGCGAGAATCGCCGGCAGCTCGGGCGTCGCCTCGAGATCGATGACCTCGTGACCCCAGCTCGCGATCGCCTCACGAATCGCCTGCAGCGTCGACGGCGAGTCGTACTCGGCGTGCGAGTCTTCAGACGCGTCGAACGTCGGCTTGATGCGCTTCACGTTGAACGTGAACCCCACGCGCAGCGGGCCCTTGCGCGTCGGCTTCGACTTGCTGCGCGAGCTGTCTTTCACCTTGTAGCGCTTCGCCGCGCTGTCGATGACCGCGCCGATCACGGCGTCGAAGTGCAGCCCCTCGAGCGCCGCGGCGGCGTAGATGCCCGCCCCCGGCTCGAGCGACGGCAGCGCGTTGATCTCGAGGAAGTACGGCACGCCCGCATCGGAGAGGCGAAAGTCGATGCGGCCGAGATCGCGGCAGTCGAGCACGTCGAACACGGCCTTCGCCGTGGTGCGCACGCGGTCGCTCATCTCGGGCGTCACGGTCGCGGGCGCCTTCACCTTCACGGCCTTGTCGAGCTTCGTCTTGAGGTCGTAGTCGTAGATGCCGTAGCGGCGCGGCCCCGTCATCTTCTCGTCGATGACGTACTCGACCGGGGCGAGCACGCCTCCGAAGTCGTTGTCGACGCTCTGCAGAAACGGCACGGTCAGGTCACGACCGACGATGTACTCTTCGACCAGCACGCCGGCCGGGTAGCTCTCGAGCGCGCGCTTCACCTTGAGCTTCAGCTCTTCGACGTTCTCGGCGATCGAGTCTTGCGTGATGCCCTTGCTCGAGCCCTCGAAGTTCGGCTTCACGATGAGGGGGAAGTGGAGCGCCTCGGGCTTCAGATCGGCGTAGCGCTCGACGAACTGCCACCCCGGCGTGCGCACGCCGTGCTCGCGCAAGATCATCTTCGTGAGCTGTTTGTCGAGCGTCACCGCCAGCGCATAGGCGTCTGAGCCCGTGTAGGGAATGCCGAGCTCGTCGAACAGCGCGGGGTAGAACGCCTCGCGAAACCGGCCGCGGCGGCCCTCGGCGGTGTTGAAGATGAGGTCGGGCGAGTACGCCTCGAGCGCCGAGACCGTACGCGAGGCGGGGCCGCTCACCTCGAAGCGCTCGAGCCGGTGACCGAGTCGCTCGATCGCCTGGGCGAGCGCATTGACGGTCTCTTCGGTGTCGAACTCGGCTTCTTCTTCGGCGTCCGACAGACGCAGGTTGTGCGTGAGCGCGATGCGCATTCAGCTCTCGGACTCTTTGTTCGCCCGGCCGGCGGCGCGCGCCTCTTCGGCCTCGGGGCGAACGAGCTCGCCCTGCCCCGCCTGCACCTTGCCGTCGACCACCTGGGTCTGCGCCCACAAGTCGCCGAGCCTGAGGCCCTGCGGGTGACGCCACGCCTTGAAGGCCTCGATGCCACCGATGACGATGGTGCCGCCGATGAACGCCTTGAAGCCGAGGTCGGGCATCATGAACAAGATGATGACGAGGCCGAACGGCGCGTTGCGCAGCACGCTGTCGCGGTGACGCACGGGAGCGCGTGTGGGCAGGAAGATGGCCTTCACGCCGAACAGCTTCTTGCCGATGCTCTGGCCGTAGATCATGGCGTCGGCGAACAAGATGTAGAGCAGCGCCATGACGATGCCGGCGGGCCCCGTGCCCTGGAACAAGAGCCACGCGATGCCGAGATCGAACCCGCGCGCGCCGATGCGCAAGAACATCGACGCCTTGGGCAGCTCGGGCTGATCATCACCCGGCCGTACGAGCTTGAGCGTCATGGCTCGTCACCCCCCTCTGCGAGCTGCTTGAGGCGCTCGTAAGGGTCGGGGCGCGCGGTGGCCTGCGAAGGCGGCGCGCGCGGAGCCTCGAGCTCGCTGACGTGGCCCATGCGGGTGAACATGACGAACGCCATCGACGGCCGCTTGCTCGACTCGCGCATGGCGAACTGAACGCCGTCGAGCGTCCACCCTTGCGGCACCCACTCGTTCAGCGTTCGCTCGAGGCTGTGCTCGTCGACGTTCGAAATCTCCACGACTTTGTAGAGTAACGACTTGCCGACGTCTTTGCGCCTGCGCTTCACGATGGGTGCGGCAAGACTCCCGCCCTCGCACTTGCGTTGCAAGCCCGTTGCGCGTACGTGACGGCCGCTTTTCACCGGAGGGTTTCGCATGACGTACGACGTGTGCATCGTGGGGAGTGGGCCGAGCGGTTCCGTCTGTGCGTGGTACCTCGCGAAGGCCGGCAAGAAGGTGCTGGTGCTCGAGAAGCGCAAGTTCCCCCGGGACAAGATCTGCGGCGACGCGGTGTGCCTGAACGCGCAGAACCACATGGCGAAGATGGGCGTGCTGCAAGAGATCGAGGCCGAGAAGAAGGGCAACTGGTCGATGTTGGGCGGGCTGGTCGCGCCGTCGGGCCGGGGCTTCATCGGTGACTCGGCGGCGTACTCGGGCAAGCGCCTGGTGATCGCGATCAAGCGCAGAGATCTCGACGAGAAGATGGCGATGGCGGCGAAGCGCGCGGGCGCCGAGCTGAAAGAGCACCACACGTTCAACGGCGCGTCGCTCGACAAGGTGCGCGGCGTGTGGACGATCGACGTGAGCGCCGAAGGCACGCCGACGAAGTTCGAGGCGAAGGTGCTGGTGGCGGCCGACGGTGCGCACAGCCACGTGCTGCAGACGCTCGGGGTGCACGTGCCTCCGCCAGACGGCATCTGCAGCCGCGCGTACGTGAAGGCGGGCACGCACAACTTCCAGGCTGACGGCGTGGCGTTCTACACGACCGATCTGATTCCCGGGTACTGCGCGATCTTCAAAGAAGCCGACGGCGACGTGAACTTCTGCACGTACATCATCCCGGGCGGCAAGGCGAAGAACGAAGACCTGCGTGAGATTCACGAGCGGCTGCTGCGCGAGCACCCGCTGATCAGCAAGGCGATGGGGCCGAACGCAGAGATCGCGAAGATGCAAGGCGCGCCGCTGCGGCTCGGGGCGCACGTGAAGAGCTACTACGACCACATGGTGGTGATCGGCGACGCGGCGGGCCACATCGACCCGCTGACGGGCGAGGGCATTCACACCGCGATGGACGGTGGGTGGCTCGCGGCCGAAGAGCTGATCACGGCGCTCGAGATCGGCGATCTGAGCGAGAAGCGGCTGAAGCGCTACGAAGACCGGTGGATGAAGGCTTTCGGCCACGACTTCCGGTTCTCGGCGGTGATGGCGAAGATCTACACGCGCTTCCCGATCTTCGTCGAGGCGTCTGCCCGCGTGATGCAGAAGAAGGGCGCTCGCATTCTGTACGAGTGGGGCAAGATCATGACGGGCGTGACGCCGAAGACCGGCTTCTTGCGCCCGGCGATGTTCATGCCCGTGCTCGTCGAGGCGGCCCGCATCATGGTCGATCGCACGTCGGCGGCTGACGTGTTGATGATGATCAACGGCGCCGAGAAGACGTGGACGGGTGACGCTGCGCGGCCTCGCGCGGCGGCGTGAGCTCGTAAGACAGGGTGAGGGGTCTTCCGGCGCGCTCGAGAGCGATCTCGTAGCGCGCCGCGTCTTTTGAGGGCGCCGCACGCCACGAGCAGATCTTCCGGTGATCGAAAAGTGTAGCCGTTCACCGAGACGACGAGGTCGCCTGCCTCGATGCCCCAGTCGGCGAGGGCACAGCGGGTGCGAAGGCCGGCTCCGGCCGAGCCGCCGCGTCGCACGGCAGCCCGTTACGATAGAAGCCGCCACGAGATGCTGCTCGCGCTGCTCCTCACCGTCTTCGTCGAAGAGCCGCCCGAGCCCGAGGCTCCGACGTCACGCTGGGGGGTCGCAGCGGGCACGACGTTTCGCCTCGGCACGAACCGCGGCGTCAACAACGCCATCGGCCCCCGCTTCGGCCTCTTTCGCCCGCCGCCCGTCGGCGAGTACTTCACGCCCGCCATCGCCCTGTTGGTCGAGGGTGAGATCGGCACCGAGAACAAGGTCGGCGCGTTCGGCGCCCAGCTGCGCCTCGAGCTCATGCTCGCCCCGCAGGGCGGCCTGCTCGTGCCGTGGTGGGTCGTCTGGCTCTCGGCCGGCGCCGGCGCGGCGTGGCTGCAGAACACGAGCGGCACCGAGCTCTTTCACCTCGGCGTCGGCCTCGGCGGCAACGCCTTCGCCGACGCCGGAGCCTGGGGCCCACGCTACAGCTGGGCCGACTGGATGGAGAACCTCGCCTGGCCGCTCGTGCTCTTCGCCACCGTCGCCGGCCTGCCGGTCGCCATGCTGCGCGTCGAAGCCCGCTTGAGCTTCTACCCGCAGGTCACGGGCAACACCATCTGGCCGAGCCTGCTCATCGGCTTCGGCATGTGACCCCCCGTCACCAGACGCCGCGGTACTTCGGCTTCGGCGCCGGAGCCGGCGTCTCACCCGGAGCGATCGGCGGCGCATCAGACGGCGGGCTCTCGGCGGCCTCGGCCCACAAGAGGCTCACCGTGGTGATCGCGCCGGCCGCCGCGAGGCCACCGAGCAGGTACGGCGCCCAGTGCCCGAAGTTCGGCCCGAGCGCGAAGCCCGAGATCAGGTACACCGCCACGCCCGCAAGCGTGCCGAACAGGTCGGCGCGCAGCACCTGCGCCGAGCTCGGGTTGAACTTGAGCAGCGCGAGCGCCATTGCGCCGGCGCCGATCGCCGGAGCGATCAGCAGCGCATCGATGCCGGGTCGTGTGTCGCCCACCTGTCGGTTCGTCGACGCGATGATGCCGACGATGCAACCCGTGAACAGCAGCGCCCAGTAGCCGCCCGACAACATCAAGAGGCCCTTGTTCATCGGCAGATCGCCGCCGCCGACGATCACGCTGAGCCAGCCGCCGACCAGCGCGCCCACCCACAGCGCCCACGACGTCGCGCCGACGTCACCGGTGATGAGGTTGACGAGACCCGCGCCGAACATCGCGCCGAACGCCGAGTTCGCCATGCCGAAGAAGGCGCTGCGTTCGCTCATCCAGTTGTAGAACTGCCAGGCGGCCGAGGTCGCGAAGCCGAGGCCCGCTCCGATGAGGCCGGCGCCGAGGTACGCGAGCCGCGCGCTCTGGCCACAGGCGCTCGCCTCGTCGCTGCCGTTGCACGAGCGCCGCTGATGGTCGGGCGTGCCGTCGGGCAGCCGCGCCGCCACGCGTGGAGCGAGCTGCGTCGCCACGCCCGCCGTCAACCCGAGCAGCGTGTGGTGCAGAATGAACGCGAGGCTGCCGGGCCCCGAGAGAAACGCGCCCTCGCGCGGGTGCCCGTCGAGCATCGCGCTCGGCGGCTGCGACGGCACCTCTTTCGGCTGCAGGTTTTCGGGCGGCGGCGGCGGCGGCGGCTCACCGGTGTCGGGCGTCGCTTCGATCGTCTTCGGCGGCTCGGGCGGCGGCTGCTGCGGAGGAGGCGGCTGCGGCGGCGGCGGGTTCGGGTCGGCCGGCGGCGGGTTGTTCGGCGGAGGCGGAGGCGGCGGCTCTGCGACCGCCGCGGGCTGGCCGGCGTCGGGCCGCGCTTCACCCGGGTACGGCACCACGATCACCCGCGGCTCACCCTGTGCGTGAGCGAGAAGCGGAACAGCGAGTGCAGCCAACAGCAGCCATCGCGTACGCATGCGTTCGGAACCTAACCCACCTCTGTGTTGCCCCCGAAGCCAGAAGCGATCAAGCTCGTGAAGAAAATGCGCTACCAGGGCCACGCGCCGAACGTTCACGAGCTCGCGTACGTACACCCCTCGGCCCAGCTCATCGGCGAGGTCACCATCGCCGCCGAAGCGTCGGTGTGGCCGACCTGCGTGATGCGCGGCGACAACGGCGCCATCGTGCTGGGCGAGCGCAGCAACTTTCAAGACGGCTCGATCGCGCACGCGACGCTCGGGCAGTCGCGCACCACCGTGGGTAGAGAGTGCACCATCGGCCACCGCGTGGTGCTGCACGGCTGCACGGTCGGCGACTCGTGCCTCGTCGGCATCGGGGCGATCGTGCTCGACAACGCCGTGCTCGGCGACTGGTGCTTCGTGGCCGCCGGCTCGCTGATACCGCCGGGCCGCAAGTTCCCCCCGAAGAGCTTCATCATGGGCTCACCGGCGAAGGTCGTGCGCGAGGCGACGAGCAAAGACCTGGAGTGGATCGCCCACTCGTGGCGCGTCTACCAGGAGCTCGCGCGCACCTACCGCGCTGGCTAGGGTTCCGGCTTCTTGCCGGTGTCTTCGCGGTAGATGTCGGCGAGCGCGCGGGCCTTCTCGATCTCGTCGCGGGCCGCGTCGATGGCCATCACGCGATCGAACTCTTCGGCCTGCTGCTTCAGCGCGGCGCTCACCACCTGGCCCGACTTGAGGCGCGCCTGGGCCGAGAGGCGCTCGCTCTTGAGCTCGCGCGCGCGCTTCGCGAGATCTTCGGCGCTCTCGAGCAGCACGTGGGCGTCGTCGTTCGCCGAGTCGAGCGCCTTCTGCGTCTGCTCGCAGAGATCTTTTGCCTCGTCGAGATCGCGCTTCAGCGCCTTCTCGGCGCGGCCGTCACCCTTCGCCGCGGCGGCCGTGATGCGCGTCTCGATCTCGATGCAGCGCTTCGAGTAGCGCTCGTTGTCGCGCGAGAGCTCGCCCTTCAGCGCGAGCAGCGTCGCCGCCGAGCGCCGCACCTGCGCCGCCTGGCGGTCGAGCGACTCGATCATGCCGTCGTACGCCTTCAGCGGGTCCGACGGGGTCGCGTCTTTCTTCTTCCGGCTGAAGATCGAGAAGAGTCCCAACGCTCTGACTTCTAACACGCGCGTCGGGGCCGCCGCCGCCCTCAGGGGTTCGTCGCGCGAACCGACAGCCCCGAGAACGCCTGGTACGCACGAATGCCGATGTGCCACGTACCCGCCTGCGGGTTCTGGAAGGTGCAGGTCTCGTTGTTGCCGTCGGTGTACGGGCGGCAGTTGTACGCGCTCGTCGTCGGCGCCGTGCCGGCCCGAACGTAGAGGTCGGCGTCGCCCGTGCCGCCCTGAATCACGACGGTCAGGCTCTGCGTACCGGCGGGCACCGTGAAGCTGCCGCGCGCCCACGAGCCCGTCGACGCCGACACGTTCGACTGGTCGACGTAGATCGTCGTGTCAGGCGGAGGCGGAGGCGGCGGCGCCGTCGTGCCGCCCGTGTTCTGGTTGATCCAGCTCTCGAACGACGTGACGCGCGCGTAGATGCCGGCGAACCGCGGGTCGGCGCAGCCGTTGCCCCAGCTGACGACGCCGACGAGCTTCTTCACGCCCCCGACCGTGCCCACCAGCGGGCCGCCGCTGTCACCCTGGCACGAGTCGCGGCCCGAGGCCGCCGCGCCGAGCTGGTCAGAGGTGATCGTCGAGCCGTACTGCGACGTCAGCGTCGACTGGCTCACCACGTTCACCGTCGCCGCCTTCAACAGGTCGGGCGAGCTGCCACCCGCAGACGTGTCGCCCCACCCCGAGACCACCACCGCCGCGCCGGTCGAGATCGAATCGCCCGCGGCCGCGACGGCAATCGCCTTGGCGTTCGGGCCGCTGAGGTCGAGCGGAGTGGCGAGCTTGAGCAGCGCGATGTCTTTGCCGCGCTCAGGCATCTGGTAGCCCGGGAAGCGCACGATCTGCGACACCGACCGAATCTGCCCGGTCGTGCGCATCGTCGAGAGCCGCGAGCTGCCCGCGCCGACACGCAGGCGCGACGCCGTCGTGCCCTCGACGCAGTGCTGGGCCGTCACGACCCAGCTCGCGTTGACGATCGTGCCTCCGCAGAACTGGAAGAACGACGAGTCCATGATCGCCACCTGATACGGAAACGCGGCGATGTTCGCGTCGGTGCCGCCGACGATCTTGCCCGCCGCAGCCTCCAGCTCTTCTTCGCCGCCGCCGCCGACCCGCGCATCTTGTGGTCCGCACGCCGACATCAGAACCGCCGACAGCAACATCCCCAGTGAACTCCGCATCGATGTGACCCCTCGGTGTCGCCCTTTGGAGGTTCGCTTGAGCAAGCGGTCTGCCAATTCTCGTCCCCTGGGAAAACGCACCCGTACGCCTGCTGTGCGCTGGAGCGTCGAAAAGCAAAGGTTCGCAACAGTCGATCAGAACCGCGCTGAAACTGGCCCTGAAGTGAATGTGCGCCCGTTGATCGGTTTCAGAACACGGCGGAACGACGAGCGCCATGCGACAGCGCGCCACGACGTAGGGCCTCAGGCGTACGGCCTGCACAACAGACGCACACGCTCGAGCGCTGCGGCGACCTTCGCGTCTCCTGCCCGCAGCGCGTCGACGTACTCGGGCACCGCCAGCCCGTACAGCGAGAGCAGGTGCAGCAGCAGCACCACCGCCTCATTGGCGCGATCGTCCATCGGGGCCAGCGACGACGCCTCGGCCACCGCGTCGAGCACGTCGCGCAGCCGCGCGAGCGTCGCCGCCGCCGCCGGCTTCGACGGCGCCCCGCCCGGCACGTTGAACAGCGCCTCGAACTGACCGACCGCCTTCAGCCGCTCGGGCGCCGGCCGCCCGCGCGCGATCTCTTCGAGCGCCTCGAGGTGTGGGAGCAGCGACTCGAGCGCCCCTTGAGTCGGCGGCAGATCGGGCGGCAGCAGCGTACGAAACGTCGAGTCGAACTCGGTCGGCGCGACGCCGATCTCTGCGTCCGACAGGTGGCTGTAGAACGCGCGCTCACCCTGCCCGCGCTGCTCGAGCACCAGGTTCTTGAGATCGGGGTTCTCTTCGCCGAGCGAGATGAAGCTCAGCGCGATCGACAGCCCCTCGAACGGCTTGCGCGTGCGGCGCACCAGCTCGAGGTCGACGGCGTCTTCGCCGTCGGTGACCAGCACCACCGTCGCCCGCGCGAGGTACGGGTCTTTGCCGATCGCCGTGCGAATCGACTCGAACGCGCTCATCAGCGCGAGCGTGATGTCGGTCTGCCCCTCGGCCGGCGAGTGGCGAAACAGCTTCTCGATCTGCCGCATCGCCTCGGTGCCGTTGTCGACGCGCGCCAGCTCGGTCGGCGAGTCGTTGAAGAACGAGAAGTACAGCGGGTCGAACGGTATGCCCGCGCGCGCCTTCACCCGAATCGCGTTCAGCTCGGCGATGAGAATCGCGTCGCGAAACGACGCCCGCGGCCCGTGCATCGACCCCGACGCGTCGAGCACGTACACGCGCACCGCCGTCTGACGCAGCCGCTTCGGCTTCTTGGGCGCCTCTTCTTCGAGGTACGCGCGCACGAGCTGCTGGTTCGAGGCCAGGGCGTGAATGACGTTCTGGGGTTGCTGAAAGACGAAGTTCGGCAGCTCGGCG
>JAEUJP010000458.1 GCA_016793725.1 Myxococcaceae bacterium
CCATCGACACGGCGCGCTTCGCCGACGCCGCGCAGTGGTTCGAGAGGGCCGCCGAGGTGCTCGACGGTCAGAAGGCGCGCGATGCCCTGCGCTCGGCGGCCAGCCTCTACCTCGCGATGGGCGAGCTCGACCGCGGCGCGAAGGTGATCGAAGGGCTCGTGCAGAAGGCCTCGAGGGCCGAGAAGGCCGAGCTGCTCGTCGAGGTCGCCGAGGCCTGGCTGACCGCCGGCGACGGCAAGCGCGCAGAAGGCTACGCGAAGCGCGCGTTCGGCGCCGACGCGAACAGCCCCCGCGCCGCCGCGGTGCTCGCGCAGGTCTCGACGGGTTCGTCGGGCGGCACGGCCGAGACGCTCGCGCTGAGCGAGGGTGAGCCGGCTGCCCGCGGCCTGTGGCACATGGCCGAGGGGCCGTTCGACGACTTCTACGGCCTCGAGTCGAAAGATCTCGAGCAGAAGGTCGCCGCCTGGGCCGAGCTCGAGCAGACCTACGCGCAGATCATCGGGCAGGGCTCGGCCGAGTACACCGTCGCGTCGCTCTGGCGCATGGGCCTCGCGTATCAAGATCTCGCCGAGACGCTGCTCGAGGTGCCCGCGCCGAAAGACGTCGACAAGGCCGAGTGGAGGGCGGCGGCCGGCGAGCAGGCAGCGCCGCTGAAGGAGCGCGCCGAGCAGACGTTCTCGATCTGCGTGCAGAAGGCCGACGAGCAGGGCGTGTTCACCGAGGCCGCCGCCGGCTGCCGCAACAAGACCGACGACGTGAAGATCGCCGCGTTTCGCGTGAAGCCGCGCGCCGAGAAGCCGGCGGTGCCCGCCGACGTGCAGCGCAAGGTCGACCTCACCAGAGACGCCGGCGCGCTCACCTCGGTCGCCACGCTGTGGCTCGAGAAGGGCAACCCCGCGATGGCGCGCCTCGTGTTCGCCCGCGCGCTCGAGGTGAACAAGGGGCTCGGTGCGGCGCAGGCAGGCCTCGGCTACTCGCTGCTGCAGCTCGGCGAGCCGACGGCGGCCGGCGCCGCGTACCGCGAGGCCCTGGCGCTCGAGCCCACGAACGTGCTCGCGCACGGCAACCTCGCGGCGCTGAAGTGCCGCTTCGGCGACGCGGCGGGGGCGCGCGCCGAGCTCGATCAGGTCAACGACAAGTCGCAGCTGACGGGGCCGGCGTCAGACCCCGCGTGGAAGGGCTGCGTCGAGACCTACAGCCGGAGATGACCGTGAAGACCCTCGTGCTCTGCAGTCTGGTGCTGTTCTGTGCCTGTGGCCCCGGCGGCGCCGCGCCGCTCGACGGCTCGCTGACGGCGGTGATGGACGTCGCGTACGACCGCGCCACGCTCGAGGCGACCGACGGCTACCTGAGCCTTCGGTTCTTGAAGAAACGCGGCGAGGTCGAAGACACGGTGCTCAAGGTGGGCGTCATCATCGACGGCAAGGTGCCCGATCACTCGGTGCAGTTCGACCTCGCCGAGGCCATGTCGGGCGGCCAGCGCGGCACCGCGACGCGCAACGTGCTCGAAGACCCCGACCACACCGTCTTCCCCCGGCTGTCTCGCGGCCTGTTTCGCGCCGATGGCGATCTCACGAAGGCAAAGACCGTTCAGGGCGAGGTCTCGCTCACGTTCGTGCAGGGCAACGAGACCGCCTCGGGCCGCGCGGTCTTCGGCACCTTCCAGGCGGAGCTCGTGCGATGAGGGCCCTCGTCGTCGTCGCGCTCGCGGTCGTCACCAGCGGCTGCGCCACCGTCGGCGGCAGGCTGTTCGGCCCGCGATTGCCCTACGAGGCCCGCGTCTGGCTGCTCGACGCCGAAGAAGATCTGATGACCGCCCGCGCCCGCGCCGAGCAGGCCGAGCGCGACGTCGTGCGGGCCCAGGCCTCGCTCGCCGCCGCCGACCAGCGGTGCGAAGCGCTGCGCGACTCGCCGCTCGAAAGAGAGGCGAAGGCCGCGGCCGCCGTCGAAGCCGCCCGCGTCGTGCGCGAAGAGCGCTCGTTCGATCTGCTCGCCGCCCAGGCCGGCTGCGCCGAGCGCCGCTACGCCGCCGCCCGCGCCCGCGCCGAGGTGAAGTTCAAGGTCGAGGGCGCCGACGAGGCCGAGGCCAACGCGCTCGCCGAGCGGGCCGAAGCCTGCGCCGCGAAGCTCGACAAACGTGAGCTCGCGCTGACCGAAGCCGAAGAGCAGCTCGCCCGCGCGCGCGCCGCTCGAGAGCGCGAGTCGATCGCCGCCGCCGCGCAGGCGCCGCTCGAGCACCCGCGGCCCTGGCTCGAGTAGCGCCTCAAGACGGCGTCTCGAGCGCGCCCAGCGACACGCTCAAGTTGCTGCGCACCGCGCCCATCAGGCTGTCGAGCTCGTTCCCTTCGAGCTTCAGCCGCGACGCCAGCCGCTGCCGCGTCTCTTTCACCAGCTGCTCACGCGCCGACGACACCCAGCGCGCCGCGGTCGCCCGGTGCACGGCGTAGACGCGCCCGACCTCGTCGATCGACAGCCCCTGCACCAGGCTCATCTGCAGCACGTTGCGCTGCCGCTGATCGAGCGTCGCCATCGCCTCGGCGAACGCAGCCTTGAAGTCTTGCCGGTGCTTCAGCTTCAAGAACATCAGCTCGGGGTCGGCCGCAGGTGAGGGCAGCCGCGCCAGCCCGTCGTCGGGCGCATCATCACCCGTGCCCGCGCTCTTCCGGCGAATGCGCTGCGCATCGCGCACCGCCACGACCTTGAGCCACGCGCCGAGCGCCCCGCGCCCCGAGTACGTGAGCAAGAGCGACTTCTCGGGGCTCGCGAACAACCGCACGCGCAGGTGCTGGAGCACCTCGTCGACGAACGTCGAGCCTGCATCCATCTTCTTCAGCGTGCGCGCGAGCTGGGGAAACAGCTGGGCCTCGAACCGCGTGCTCGCGCCGGGCAGCTGCGCCGCACAGGCCGCCGCGATGTAGAGCCCCTCACCCGAGAGCGCCGCGAGAGCGTCGACGTCGTCGGGCTTCGTCACCCGGGCCACGTGCGCTCCGAACGCCTCGCGGGTGAGCTCGAGCGGGTGCGCCGCAGCGCCTTCTTGGTACGCGGCCTCGAGGGCCGCATCGAGCGCGTCGGGGTCGCGACCGGGTCTTCTGCCGTGCTCTCTCCACAGCGACAACCATGTCGAGGCCCGGCGCTTCACCGGCCCGAAAGCGTACCCTGCTCGAGGGGAAAGAGCCCCAGCTCCCGTAGCCGGGCGACCCCTTCGGGCAGCCCGAGCCTCACCTTCGCCCGCGCCGCCTGCACCGAGCGCTCGGGCACCCGCTCGAGCACGACCCGCGCGTCGACCGCGGCCCTCGCCGGGTCACTCGCGGCCAGCGCGATGCGCGAGGTGGTGAGCAACCCTTCGATGTGCTCGGGCGCCGCGGCGTCTTCGATGAAGACGTTCAGCTTCGTGATCGCATCGCCCGCCAGCACGTCGGCTTCGTGAACCGACCCGCGCGCCAGCTCGAGCTGCGCGCGCTCGAGCTGCGCCACCGCGACCGGCCCGCTCAGCGCGCCGTGGGTCTTCACGAGCTGTGTGGTCGCCGCCTCGAGCTCGGTCGCGGCGTCTGCGAGCCGGCCCTGCTCGCGCAGCGCTGCCGCGAGCCTGAGCCGCGGCTGCGGGTTCGTGGGCGCCAGCTCGAGGGCTCGCCGGTAGGCCGCCTCTGCCTCGGTGAGGCGGCCCTGCATGCGCCGGCCGTCGCCCTCGAGGCGCGACCGCATCGCCGCCCACGATGGTGTCAGCTGGGCTTCGGCGAGCCTGACGTCGCCCAGGTCTTCGAGCGCGCGCGGCACGTCGCCCAGGTCGAGCCGCGCCTCGGCGAGGTGCACGAGCACGTGCTGCGTGCGCGGGTGCGTCGGCCCCAGCACCTTCTCGTAGTCGGCGAGCAGTGGCTGAAGCTCGGCCACGGCGCCCGTGGCGTTGCCTCGCGCTCGCTGCGCGAGCGCCGCGATGTGCCGCTCGCCCAACGCGTCGGCGGCGCGGCCCTCGGCCTCGTAGAACGCTCTCGCGGCGGCCGAGCGCTCGAGCGCCGCGCCCGTGCGCCGCTGCCCCAGTCTCAGCACCGCGACCACCGAGTCGAGCTCGGCTTTCACCTCGAGGTTCGGCGTCTGCTCGAGAGAGGCCTCTGCGCGGCGAATCCACCCGTCGGCCTCGTCGGTGTGCGCGCTGTCGACCACCCGCACGTGCTTCACGGCGATCTTCAGCAGCGCTTCGAAGTGGCGCCCGGCCTCGGCTGCGACGGTGGCCTCGTCGAGCGCCGCCCGGGCTTCGTCGGCGTGCCCCTGATCTCTCAGCGGCTCGACGACCTGCAGCCAGGCCTCGGCCTCGACGGGCGGGTACTTCGTCTGCTTCGCGCGGGTGATCGCCGCTCGCGCAGCGTCGAGCGCCGCCTGCGTGCGCCCCGCGTGCTGCAGCACCTCGGCCTTCGCGAGCTCGAGGCGCACCTGCGCGATCGCCGCGCGCCGGCCGGGCTCGTCGGGCAGGGGCAGGGTGGTCAGCGCGTCGCCGGTCAGACACGAAGCCGGGCTCTTGAGGTGGGCTGCCGCCTCGGCCGCGTGCTCGACCACGCTCGGGTCGGCGCGCACGAACAGCTGGGTGAGCGCGTCGACCTCGCCGAGGCGCGCATCGAGGCACGCGCGCTGGCGCGACCGCAGCGCTTCGGTCGCGCCGCTCTCGCACGTGCGCTCGAACGCCGCGCGCCACTCGCCCGTGCGCCGGTCGAGCGCAGCCGCTGCCGACTCGAACGCGGGGCCCGCGAAGGTCACTCCCGTCGCCGCGAACGCCCGCCGCACCTCGTCTCGTCGCGCCGCGTCCCAGACCTGCGCCAGCCGCCTCGGCGCCTTCGCGCAGTCGTTCTCTTGCCGCGCCAGCACGAACGTCGCTCCCGCTGCCGCGACGACGGCCGCCGCCGCGCCGAGCCCGAGCCACCATGACGCGCGCGAGCGGGGCTGCAGCGCTTCGAGCAGCGGCTCCATCGACTCGAAGCGGTCGGCGCCGGTCGCCGAGAGGCCACGCGTGAGGGCGAGGGCGAGGCGCTGGGGCAGGTGCGGCGGCATCACCGGAGCCTTCAGCCGGTCGGTGCCCTGAAACGGCCGCTGCCCGGTGAGCGCCTCGTAGAGGGCCACGCAGAACGCGAACTGATCGGTGCGCGCGTCGATCGCGCCGCCGCGCAGCTGCTCGGGGGCCATGTAGGCCGGCGTGCCCTCGGTGCCGGGCGCCGAGACGTCGTCGTTCACTGCGACCGACCACGCGAGCCCGAAGTCCATCACGTGCGCGTCGCCCTTCACGTCGATCAGCACGTTGTCGGGCTTGAAGTCGCGGTGCACCACCCCCGCCGCGTGTGCCGCAGCAAGGCCGCGACCCGCCTGCACGAACACCGCGCAGATCTCTCGCTCGCTTCGTCGCCGCTCTCTGAGCCAGGCGCGCAGCGTGACGCCGTCGATGAGCTCCATCGCGATGAACACGCGCTCGCCGAGCGTGCCGACGTCGTAGATCGTGACGACGTTGGGGTGCCGCACGCGCGCCATCAGCTGCGCTTCGCGCAAGAGCCGGGCACGGGTCTTTTCGGCGCCGCCCTTCTCTTCGAGGTCGGGGCGCACCAGCTTCAGCGCGACGTTGCGGTCGAGCTGGTTGTCGTGCGCCGACATCACGAGGCCCATGCCGCCGGCGCCGCGCGCGTCGAGCACGACGTACCGCCCGATCAGATCGCCGCGCCGCGGCCGTTCACCGTCGCCGGTCGGCACCGCCAGCGCCCCGGCTTCGGTCGGCGGGCCCGATGATCTCGCGAGCGTGACGAGCACCTCGCGGCACGACGCGCAGCCGTCGGCGTGGGCTCGAAGGGCCTCGCGCGCCTCGCCCGTCACGAGCCCGTCGGCGAACCGCGCGAGCTCTTCGGGGTCGGGGCACTCCATCAGCTCTTCGGCGTGGGAGGCTCTTCTTTCTTCTCGTCGGCCTTCTCGGCCTTTTCGTCTTTCGAGGCGGTCGGCCCGTCGGTCGCCGTCTCGGGCGCTTTCATGCGGCGCACCAGCATCACGATGCCCGCGAGCACGACGGCGATCGCGATCCAGTTGCCGTCGAACTGCTGGGCCGGCGGCGCGGTGCGTACGTACGAGGGCACGTACGACTTGAGCGCCTCGGGCGTGGCGAAGATCGCGAGCTCTGACACGCTGAACAGGTTGTCGCCGCCCTTCGCCGTCAGCCGCAGGTACCGGCCGCGCCCGCTCAGCGACGACGACTGCCGCATCTGCATGCCGGCGTTGTCGATCGTGCCCGACTCCCAGACGGTGGTGAACGTCTGCCCGTCGTCGGAGGTGGCGAGAATGTAGACGTCGTTGTTGTCGGCCTGGATCCACGCGGCTTGAAACTCGCGCGTCGCGCCGAGATCCCACGTGACGTGGCCGTCTTTGTCGATCACCGACGTCAGCACCGTCTGCCACCCGTCGCCCGGGTCGGCCGCCTTGCCGTCGGTCATGCGCTCGGCGTTCGCGGTCTTCTCGGCCTTGAACGACAGGCCCTGCAGGAGGTTCGTCGCCGGCGCGCCGCCGCCGTCGAGCTGGGTGAGCGTCAGAGCAACCAGTGTGGGGAAGAGTGCCATCGCGAGAATCCACCCGAGAAAAAGCAGGGAAAATCGGCCGACGCAAGCATTCGAAACAACTGGTGATACCCGTTTTCGAAAACGTGGTGTCCAAGGGCCGTGACGCCGCCACCGTCGGTCGAGGAGCTGTACTCGCAATACGGCCCGATGGTGCTCCGCCGAGCCCGCGCGATGCTGGGTGACGAGCAGGCGGCGCGCGACGCGACCCAAGAGATCTTCTTGAAGGTGTTCAGCGCGTGGGCCGCGTTTCGCGCCGACAGCTCGCCGGTCACCTGGCTGTACCGCGCGACGACGAACCACTGCCTGAACCTGCTGCGCAACGGGGCGCGCCACAGCGCCGCGCTCGACCTGCTGGGGCGCACGCTGGTCGGGCACACGCTGGTCGGGCACACGGCGGGGGGCCACACTTCGGTGGGCCTCGACGAGCGCCTCACGCTGCGCGCGGTGCTCGATCGGGTGCCGGCGCCGCTGCGCGAGATCGCCGTGTACTACTACCTCGATCAGCTGAGCCACGACGAGATCGCGAAGCTCACCGGCGTCTCGCGCCGCACGGTCGGCAACCGGCTCGTCGAGTTTCACGCAGCGGCGCGCGACGCGGCCGCCGAGCTCGGGGTGGCCGCCCGATGAGCGCCGCGCTCGCCCGCCGCGACGAAGGCTGTGCGTCGGACCTCGCGATGGACAGGTGGCTCCTCGGCGAGATCCCCGGCTCCGACGAAGGGCGCAGGCTCGAGCGTCACGTGCGCGCGTGCCCCGGCTGCGCCGCCCGCTTTCAGGCCCTGCGCAGCCTCTATGGCAACCGGCCCGCGCCGAAGGCCGAGGCCCCGCTGCCGCCGCTCTCGGCCCCGCCGCCCGTGCTGCCACCCGAGCACGCGGCCGTGCTGCAGGTCGTGATCTTGCGCGACGGCCTGCTCGTGGGCACCGAGGTCTTCACCGCCGGGCGCTACACCGTCGGCGGCGACGCGAGCTGCGCCCTGCGCCTCGACGATCTCGTGCCGCTGCACGCCGCCGTCTCGCTGAGCGGCGCGCGCGTCGCCCTCGAGGCCGCTGGCGGCCCGGTCTTCGTGAACGGCTTTCGCGCCACCGCGTGTGAGCTGCGGCCGATCGACGAGGTCGCGGTCGGGCCCTACGTGCTTCGCGCGCGCGTCATCTCTGAGCGCTGGCAGCGCCCGGCGCTCGAGGTCGTTCACGACGAGCCGCCCGTCGTGCCCGCCGCGGCGCCCGTCGCGTATGCGCTGAAGCTCGAGCTCTTCTGGGGCGACACGCGGCTCGACGTTCAGGTGGTCGACTCGACCGCCGAGCTCGACGAGCTCGGCGTCACCAGCGTCGAGCGCATCGACGGCGGCTGGGCGCTCGACGGCCTGCGCGTCGCCCACGGCGAGTCGGCCCGCTTTCACGTCGGGCACCTCGTGTGTGTCGCCACCCCGGTGCCGCTCGAGGCGCCCGTCGCCGCGCGCTCGCCGCGCGAGTGGCCGTGGCCGGTCGTGGCGCTCGCGACCGTGCTGTTCAGCGCCGTCATCGGGCTCGGCCTCTACGGCGAGCGCCTCGAGCCGGCCGACTTCGTGCCGAAGCCCGTCGACCCGGCGATCGTGCACGTCGTGATGAAGCCGAAGCCCGCGCCGAAGGCTCCCGCGGCGCCCAAAACACCGTCGAAGCCGGCGACCGCACACGCTCCTCCGAAGCGCCAGCCCCCACGACTGCCGTTGCCGCCCGCGCTCGTGCAGCCGAACCTGGTGCGCGATCTGTTCGCGAAGGTCGACGCCGGCAAGGCGGCAGGCCGCCCCGGCAAGAGGCCTCCGCTGCTCGCGGGCATCGGCGCAGGGCTGCCGGCGCCGTCGGCGAGCCCCGCCTTCCACGGCGATGCGTTCGCCTGGGGCATCGGCGCCACCGGCGCCCGCGACGCCGGCAGCATGAAGACCCGCGACATCGGCAAGGGTGGGGTGAAGGGCACCGTCGCCGTCGATCGCGCGCGGCCCCTGAACGTGGGTGCGTCGTCGCTGAGCCGAGACGAGATCTCGAAGGTCATCAACGCGCACCTGTCTGACGTTCAGGGCTGCTACGAGCGCGCGATGGCGAGGTCGGGCGGCTTCGGTGGCCGCATGATGCTCGAGTGGCGCATCGCGCCCGCGGGCGACGTCACGGTCGCGCGCATCAAGCAGACCGACGTGAAGAACGCCGCGTTCGGCTCGTGCGTGCTCGAGCGCTTGAAGACGTGGAAGTTCCCCAGGGCGCCGGGCCCGTCGGAGGTCACCTTCCCGGTGCTCCTCGACCACCACGACTTCTGATCACGAGTCGGGCATCAGCGTGGCGTCGTGCGACGCCCACCTGTCGCCGAGAAACTCGAGCGTCATCACGCCGCCGACCTTCACCTTCGAGCCCGGCCGAATCGGCGCCTCGCCGCCCTTCTGAACCGCCGCGCCGTCGACGTCGGTCAGCGAGCTCGAGACCGACCGCAGCGTGAAGCCCGTCGACTTGCGGTGCAGCTCGAAGTGCCAGCGGCTGATGCGGTTGAGCGCCGCCGGGTCTTTCGGCTCGAGCACGATGTCGTTCGCCGCCTCGCCGTCTTGCTCGCGCAGCCGCCCGAAGCGAACGACGTCGCGGGCCGGCAGCTTCACCTCGCCCTGATCGTCGATGCGCACGCTCGAGGGGAAGATCGTCGGGTCGAGCCAGTCGAGCAGCAGCAGCTCGACCGGCTGGTCGATGCCCTTCAGGCTCACGGCCTTCTGCTTTCGGCAGCGCAGGCGCAGCGCGACGTCAGACAGCTCGTTGTACGCCGCCACGCTGAGCCGAATTTCAGACAGCCCCGCGGCCGACGCCACGCGCGCGCTGAAGTTCACCGCGTCACCCGACACCAGCGCGCCGTCGGTGAGCACCGGCCCGAAGTGCACGCCGATGCGCACCTGCAGCCGGTGCTCGGGCGGCCGGCTGTCGTTGTCGATCGAGATCTGCCGCTGCAGCTCGACCAGCGACTTCAGGGCGCCGTTCAGCGTGGGGAAGCACAAGAACGCGCCGTCGCCCGCCGTGTCGACGATGCGCCCCGACGCCGCGGGCAGCACCCGCCCGATGAGGTCGGTGTGCCGCTGCTGCAGCTTGCGGCCGGCTTCGTCGCCGTACTTCGAGAAGTACGCGGTCGAGCCCGCCACGTCGCTGAACGCCAGCGCCAGCTTCTTCTCGAACCGCCGCACCAGCGCCTTCGACAGCGTGTCTTGAAGGCGCACGATCTCTGTCATCGACAGGGTCTCGCCGAGCTCGTCGTAGTTGTCTGCCAAACGCGTCACACCCTATCGCGCCGCGCTCAAGACGCGAACGCGCTCTGCGAGGTTCAGCGTGAACAGCCGGTAGATCGCAAGCGCAGCTCCCGGGTTGCCGTAGAGGTACTTCTCGAACGAGTCGCGCGCCACGAACAGCGCCTTCACCGCCGTGCGCGCCGTCACCCGCGCCGTCGTCGGCGAGTCGCGCACCAGCGAAATTTCACCCACGTAGGAGCCCGGCCCCAGCGTGTTCAGCAGCCGCGAGCTCGGGTCGGCCCCGCCGAACACCTCGACCTGCCCGTCGATCACCACGTACAGGCCGCGCCCCGGCTGCCCCGGCTCGATCACGTTCTGGCCCGGCGTGAAGCTCACGCCGCTGCAGATGCGGTACAGCGCCTTCATCTCGGGCAGCGACAGCCCCTCGAACATCGGCAGCGCCTTCAAGAAGCCGTACCCATCGGGCGGTGGTGGCTTCGCGTCGGCCCCCGCCGCCATCGCGCCTTGCGCCTGAGGTTTGCCGAGCACCTTCAGCCGCGCCCGCACTTTTTCGGCCGCGCCGTGCGAGCCGATGCCCTCGAGCAGCCGCGCCAGGTAGTCGAGCAGCTTCGCGTCTGACCGCGCCGCCGGCGAGCGCCGGGCGGTCTCCATCAACAGATCGGCCGCCTGCCGCGCGTGCCCGTACAGCACCATGATCTCGACCAGCCGGCACGCCGACTGAACGTTGCCCGGCCGCTCGCGCAGCGACGCGCGCAGCACCTCGACCTCGGCGTGCGTGTTGTTGAGCGCGCGGAACACCTCGGCCGCCTCTTCGTAGCGAAACTGCCGCGCGAGGCACTCGGCCAGCGCCTCTCTGGCGCCCGCGCTCTTGTAGAGATCGACCGCCTCGGCGCCCTTGCCCGCGCGCTCGTACGAGGCCGCGGCCTTGAGCAGATCGCCCGATCGCGCATACGCGCCGCCCGCCGCCGCATAGTCGTGCGCCTGCTCGTGGCACCACGCCGCTTCGCTCTCGAGCTTCGCCATCTCGTAGACGCTGCCCGCCGCCGCGAAGTCGCGCGCCCGCTTCAGCACGTTCGCCCATGCCTTCTTCGTCTCGAACGACGCCTCTCTCGCCTCGTCGAGAATCGAGTCGCGCGCCAAGCCGCCCGTCTCTTCATAGAGCTTCACCGCGGTGTCGGTGTCGCCCGCGTGAACCAGGTTGCGCAGCTGCACCAGCGGGCCGCCGATGGGCACGAACCGGCCGCCGGCCTCGTCATCGATGAAGTCGTACTCGTCTGCCATGTCGGCAGAAGTCTACGCCGTCACCTTCTCGAGTTGGGGTGTCTCGGCGTCCGCCTTGAGCTGCAGGCGGAGCTTGTCAGACAGCGCCTTCAGCTTCTTGCCCACCGTCTTGCGCGACTGCCGCGTCACCTCGGCGATCTCGTCTTGCGTCAGCCCGTCGCGGTACGCGTGCGCCACCAGCTCGAGCTCGGCGAGCGACAGCTGCTCGAGCGTGCGCTGCACATCGCCGCGCGTCTCGTCGAGCACGAACGTGCCCGGCTCGACCAGCAGCACCGCCTTCAGCTCGTGGCTCGACCGGTTGCGCAGGGTCTGCAGGCAGTGCCGCGTCGCGATCGCATACAGCCACGTCAGCGGAGCCGCCTGCAGCCGAAACCGGCCCAGCCCCGAGATCGCCTTCTCGAACACCTCTTGTAAGGCCTCGGCGGCGTCGTCGCGGTCGCGCAGCAGCGCGAGGCACCGTCGATAGACGGTGCCGTGGTACCGCTCGAAGAGCTCGCCGGCGTCGAGCATCAGAACTTGAACGGGAAGAGAACGGGTTCAGACCGCGGGGTCAGCGTCTGCGGGAAGCGCCAGGTCTTGATGAGCTCGGTGAGGCAGGTGGCGACCTCGGTGTTCGCGAGCTCGATCGACTCGACCTCGACCAGGCTCACCGTGCCGTCGGTGCGCACCACCCACTTCATGACCAGCTTGCCGTGCACGCTCGGGTCTTTCGCCCGCTGCCGGTCGACGCACCGCTTGATGTCGTGAATGTTCGCCTTCACGACCTCCATGATGTCGGCCTGACCGAGCGCGCCCGGCGGCGGCGGCACGTAGACCGTCTTCTTCGGCGGCGGCTGCTCGACGGGCGGCGGCCTCGTCTGGCCTCCGAACGCCGCTGCGAACTCGTCGTCGCCGGTCACCGGGCCAGCCGGAGTCGGAGCCTCGAAGAGCCCGGTCGCGACCTTGCCCTTCGCCGCCCGCGTGCCGTCGACCGGCTCGTTCGCGACGTTCATCACCCTGAACGAGGGCGCGGTCACGCGCTCCGAGTCGACCGCGACGAACGACGTGTAGCGCGTGACCAGCTTGTGCTCGAGCCCGAGCACCTGAATCTGCGTGGCGATCTCGGTGAGCTCGGCCCCGTGCTGCATCATGTCGAGCTCCTCGATTCGCGCGCGCGCCCACAGCGACGACAGCCCCGGCGCAGCGCCCGCGTCACGCGGCAGCTCGAACGCGACCTTCAGCTCCTCGGCCACGCCGTTGCGCAGGCCGCGCAGGGTGACGGTGCCGTGGCCCGGCTGCCGGTAGCGGCCCACCAGCACCACCGGCTGTGCGTCGAAGAGGTCGGGCACCTTGCGCGGCAGCACGTCGAGCACCTCGACGCCGGCCCAGTCGACCGTGAGGTCGGTCAAGAGCGGCCTCTCGATGCGACGCACGAACCGCTCGACCGCGGCCTCGGGGTCTTCGTCGGTGCGCACGTACTGATAGAAGCCGCGCCCCACCTGCGACAGCCGCGACAAGAGGTAGTGGTTCACGCTGTTGCCCACGCCGAAGCCGAACACGCGCGCCGCGCCCAGGTTCTGCTCGGCCGCGGCGAAGATCTCGCTCTCGTTGCCGATGAACCCGTCGGTCATCAGCAGCACCTCGCGCAGCCGGCCGTCGTCGCGCGGCAGCCGCAGCGCGCGCATCAGCCCGGCCAGCTGGTTCGTACCGCCCGAGGCGGGCAGGCCGCCGAGGTACGCGATGGCGCGACCCACGTTCGCGGGCGTGTTCGGCAGCGGCGTGTCGTGAAACGACGACGCCCGGTCGGCGAAGTCGATCAGCATGAACGTGTCGTCGGGGTTCAGCTGCTCGAGCGCCGAGCGCATCGCGCGCTTCGCTGCGTCGAGCGGCGCGCCCGCCATCGAGCACGACGTGTCGATCACGAAGACGAGCTCTTTCGGCACCGGCGCCACGTGCGCCTCGCGCGCCTGCGGCATCACCATCAGCGCGAAGGTGCCGCCCGCGCCGCCCGTCGACAGCACCGCCGCGCGCATCGCCGGGCCCGCCACGCGCCAGCGCAAGATGAAGTCTCGGTTCGGCACGCGGTCGGCCGGGTCGAGCGTCACGTCTTGTGCGCCGTCGCCGCGCACCACGCGCAGGCGGTGCGACACCGACGTCAGCTCTTCGACCTGGGCGCCGGCGAACAGGTGCACCGCCACCGTGATGTCGCGGCCCGAGCGCTCGGTCGGCGTGCCCAGGCGCGCCGCGTCTTCGATGGTGCCCGGCACGAACCGCGGCCCGACCGTCATGGGGAAGTTGAAGGTGTACAGCCCGTCGTCGTACCCGAGCGGCGCGACGTACCTCAGCGACACCTTGATGGGCTCGCCCGGCAGCAGGTTCGCGATCGACTGTGTGAAGAGGTTGGGGCGCTCTTGATCGAGCAGCGCGGCGCGGCGGCCCTCGGCCTTCGCCTGCTCGTAGCTGCGGCGGGCGTCGTCGCGCTTCTGGATCTTCGCGCGAATCACCCGCGTGCCCGCCACCAGCGTCATTTCGTCGACCGCCGCGTCCTCAGGCAGGGGGAAGACGTAGATGGCCTCGACGGGCGACGAGAACGGGTTCTCGAACTCTTGCGTCACCGTGACCTGCGACACGAAGCCGGTCACGTCGGCGCGAACGTCGGTGCGCCGCAGCACGAACGGCTGGGTCGGCCCGTCTGCCTTCGCGCCCTCGAGCGCCCCCGTGCCGACGTCGACGTTCTGCCCGCGCAGGCTCACCGTCTTCACGCGCGGCGCCCGAGCCGACCCGCGCGGCTCGAGCAGATCGCCCTGCGCCGCTCTCGCCTGCACCGGGGCGGGTGCCGGCTTCGTCCCCGGTTGCAGCGTCGCCACGACCGGCGCAGGCGCCCGCGAGGGCAGGGTGGCGGCGACGAGCACGGCGGCGGCGGCGGCGATCGGTGCGAGCGCGACGAACATGGCGTTCCTCTTCCAGCGCTGGTCTGCCCGGCGAAACGCCGAGCGGGCGTCGTACGAAGAGCTCGACTCCGAGAACTCGCGGTGCTGGCTCCACATCGCTTCGAGCCGCGCCGTGCACTTCGGGCACGCAGCGACGTGAGCCTTCAGGTCGGCGCGCGGGGCGTCACCTGCGGCCAGGCGCTCCAGCGCCAGAGTGGAGGGGCAAGACGAGGCCACCAGGTATCGATCTCTCACGACTCACGTTGGTTCCCCGAACCGCAATTCGTGGGAACCGAACGTGCGTTCAGCTACGTTTCACGCGCATGTGGGACCCTGACGCCTACAAGCGGGCGCTCGACTTCGCGGCGAAGGCGCACGGCGCGCAGACGGTCCCGGGCGGCGGCTTCCCCTACGTCGTGCACCTCACCAAGGTGGCGGCCGAGGTGATGCGCGCGTGCGCCGAAGACGAGGGCCTCGACGCGACGCTCGCCGTCACCTGCGCGCTGTTGCACGACAGCGTCGAAGACGCCGGGGTCAGCCGCGAGCAGCTGGTGGGGGCGTTCGGGGCGAAGGTCGCCGACGGCGTCGAGGCGCTCACGAAGCGCGAGTCGGTGCCGAAGCCCGAACGCATGCTCGACAGCCTCGCGCGCATCGCGGCCCAGCCGCGCGAGATCGCGATCGTGAAGCTCGCCGACCGCATCACGAACCTCGAGCCCGCCCCGCCCCAGTGGAGCGCCGAGAAGCGCGCCGCCTACCGCGAAGAGGCGAAGCAGATTCTCGACGCGCTGCAGGGGCGCTGCGCGTGGCTCGAGGCGCGGCTCGCGCAGAAGATCGCCGAGTACGCGGTGTGATCGCCGCGGCGCTCAGCGTGGTGCTCGCGGCGAGCGACGCCGGCATCGAGACGTTCGTCGACGCGAAGGCCGCGTTCGCGCGCGTGCTCGAGGTGAAGCCCGCCGTGCTCGCGGTCGGCGAGTACCACGAGATCGAAGGCGCCCCGAAGGTGAAGAGCGCCGTGAAGCGCTTCACGCTCGAGCTCTTGCCGTCGCTGAAAGGCCGGGCGGGCTCGCTCGTGCTCGAGACGTGGATGACGACGGGCAAGTGTGGCGAGGTCGAGAAGCAGGCGACGAAGGCCGTGCAAGAGACGACGAAGCGGCCGGCCACGACCGAAGACGAGCTCACCACGCTGCTCGGCAAGGCCTACGATCTCGGCCTCGCGAACCACATCTTGTTGATGAGCTGCGACGAGTACAAATCGATGCTCGGCGACGACGGCGAGCTCGACGGCGAGAAGAGCCTCACGCTCGTGCGCCACAAGCTCGAAGACAAGGCGCTCGAGGTGAAAGAGAAGGGCGAGTGGCCGCTCGTCATCTACGGCGGCGCGCTGCACAACGACTTGAGCCCCGCCGAAGGCTTCGAGGCCGTCACCTTCGGCCCGTCGCTCATGCGCGAGACGAAGGGCTCGTACGTCGAGCTCGATCTGCTCGTGCCCGAGTACGTCGAGGGCGACGACGACCTGAAGAAGGAGCCCTGGTTCGCCGAGGCGCTGAAGCTCTCGGCGAAGGGCAAGACCGTGCTCGTCACGACCGGGCCTTCGAGCCGGGTGCTGATGTTCTCGCGCACCCGGCGAAGGTAAAGCCCGCAAGCGAACTGGTTCGTCAGAACCAGTTCCTGGGGAAGCGGCGGAAGGGATTCGAACCCTCGACCCCGAGCTTGGGAAGCTCGTGCTCTACCAACTGAGCTACCACCGCGACTGCGACGACCTTTCTGCCTCGCAACGTCGCACGGCGTCAAGCGCTCCTGACGCCGTGCGACGAAAAGGCGCCCGCTACCGTGCGAACCCGATCGGTTTCCGGAGCGGAGGCTTCGGCTCGGCCGTCAGGTGCTCGAGCACGTCGAACACCACCTGAACTGCCCTTCGGTCGTGCGCTTCAGCTCGCGCCTCCGGCGCGGAAACGGGAGCGCAGCGACCAGAAGCTCGGCGACCTGGCGCGCGAGCTCGCGGTGGTCGATGACGAACTGCCGCAGGCTCACGAACGCGC
>JAEUJP010000460.1 GCA_016793725.1 Myxococcaceae bacterium
CTCATCGACGGCGTCGAGGTGGGCCGGTACTCGTACGACTGGCAGCTGCAGCGCGTGTCTCGCACGGCGGGCGGCAGCACCGTCGAGTACGTGCTCGACGACAAGCTGGTGCTGCAGGAGCTCGACGGCTCGCACGCCTCGACGCGGCGCTACCACTTCGGGGCGCTCAGTCCTCTCGGCGTGTCCGACTCCGCCGGGCCGCGGTGGCTGCTGAACGACGGCCTGGGCAGCGTGAGTGACGAGGTGACGCCGTCGGGCGGGCTCTTCAAACAGCGGCAGTACAACGCTTGGGGCGAATACCGGAACTCGACGGCGCCGGCACTGAATGAGCCGAAGCTCGGCTACGAGGGCCATCAGTACGACAACGAGACGTCGCTGACGTACGCGCGGGCTCGGTACCTCGACAACCGCTACGGTGTGCTGCTCTCGAGAGACGCGGTCGAGGGGGCGCTCAACGACGCGCCCAGCCTGCATCGCTACGCGTGGGCGCGCGGAGGGCCAGTCCGATTCACCGACTTCAGCGGGAACCGCACCGACTTCGCTGCCGAGGTCGGCGAAGACCTTCGGCAGCAGCGCGCTGAGAAGGTCGCGGCTGACGAAGCTCGGCGACAGAGAGAGACGGGTGGGCTGCCGGAATTCGACGCCAAGGAGGCGGAGCAGCGAAACTGGAAGGCCAAGCACATTGAGTTCCTGAACGCGGACCTGAGCAAGGCACCGCGGCACATTCGGCAACAGCAGGAGCAGGCGCGGCAGTTGGAGTTCCTCTTGGGCGTCACCATGGAGGGCTCCAAGCTCGCGGTCGAAGGTGCTGTCGTCTACCTCGGCGGCGAAGTCGTCGGCATCATGGTGGGCGGCGTGTTGCGCCCGCTCGGCACTGCGCTCGAGCGGGACCTCGCTGCCGGAGGTCGCGCCGTCGTCGAGGAAGGCGAAGGCGCCGCGGGGGCAGTTCTAAGACCGAAGGTCGAGGTGCCGGGCGGAGTCGGGGGCGGCAAGGTGCCGCCCGGAGGAGGCGGTGCAGTTCCACCAGGGCAGGGTGTGCCTGGCGGCCCATTGGTGAAGGCCACGGATTCGAAGACCTTAAATCTGACGAGAGATGCCGACATCTCGGGGGTCGGTGGGAGTGGCGACGATGTCATCTATGTTCTGCGCGATACGAACTCTGGCGAATTGTTGAAGGTCGGAAAGAGTGAAGTCCAGACGATGGGCGAACGGTTCAAGCCGTACGTAAGAGCCGGCGAGCGAACAGAACGGGAACTCGCCGTTGATGTCTTCACCGTGAAGTCCGAGGGACGCACTGCGGAGTCGATCGAGAAGGAGGTACGCGCTCACCTTGAAGGCCAGGGCCACAAACTCCCTTGGGACAATACCGGCAACCGCTTGGGCCGACCTGGTCCTGGTGTACCTGGGGCACCGATTCCGAGAGCGCTGCGCGACAAGTACGAATGGGAGTACTCAACTGAGACGCTCATCGAGAAATCGCAATGACCCACTCCCCGCTATGGCGCGTGCTCTCACCGGGCATTTCCAACAAAGAGTTCGCTGCGAAGCTCACGGAGCTATCGAATGAAGATCTTCGCTCGACCTGTGTGGACTATTTCCAGTCGCGGGCGGATGTCGCGTTCGCGATCCAGGAGAGTGGCAGGGCACAGGGTGCTTCGGAAGACATCCTCGATGATGTCGCTGAGGCTGTGATCCGTCGCGGTCGTGACGTCTACGAATCTGTACGGGACGGCACGGGTGAACTGCCCGAACGTTCGACTTGGAGCGCTCTTGAACGCGAAGCACTCCGAGGGGTCATCAGACTTGCCTGGGAAGCGCGCTTCAGCGACGACCTCTTCGATGCAGTTGAGCATGGCCCTTGATCGCCGCATGTTGAGTTGGCGCCTACAGAACGATGGTGCACACCGCGTCAGAGGTCGAGTATTGGGCGCCGAAGTCCACTTTGGGCTTGATCCGATTTTGTGGGCACCTTTCGAACCAAGTAGGGGTGTCACTGAGGTCACCCCCCAAAAAAACTGGACCGTTTCCAGGTTGAGTGTGCTGCCTACGCGATGTCGCACGCCGCAACCGAGGCCCATGAGCGCCGAAGTATTCTTGGCGAACCACGAGACAAGGTGTGGTGCCTACGCGATGTCGCATGCCGCAACCGAGGCCCACGAGCGCCGAAGTAGTCTTGGCGCACCACGACGCAAGACACACGAAGGGCCCGACGTGCACCCGAAGCGCGGAGACGATGTCAAAGAGCCGACGCCGGGCCGACCTCCTCCCCGGCGCCCGGAGTCACCCGAAGCACCACCACTCCAACGCCCCGTCGAAGTACGTGACGCGGCCGAGAGGCCGGAGCCGCTTGTTGCGACCGAGCCACACCTCGTCGGGCGTGCGCCCACCCCAGGCCGAGTGGGGCCGGTCGCGATTGTAGAAGCACAGGAAGTCGCCACAGAACCGGTCCACCTGCGCGACGCCCGAGAACAGCCAGATGACGTGCCGCACCGCCTGCTTGAAGGTGCTGAAGACGCGCTCGATGCGGCCGTTCGTCCAAGGGTGGGCCGGCCGCGTCCTCGAGTGCCGAATACCGTGGCGCTCCAGCGCCGCCGCGAACTGTGCCCCGGTGAATTGTGGGCCGTTGTCGGTGAGCACCCGAGCCGGAGCACCGTGCACAGCGACGGCCTTCTCGATGACGGAGACCACGCCGGCAGCCCGCGGCCAGACGACGCTCTCGAGCGCCACGAGCCGACTGCCGTGGTAGTCGACGACGCCGACGAGCCACACCGGAAACACGCCCAGCACCCACACCAGCGTCAAGTCGACGCCCCACAGCTCGAGCCGGCCGCGCACCTTGATGCGTCGGCGACTTCGCCGGCGCTCCGCGCTGCTGAACGACGAGCTCGGCTCTGCGCGCGAGAATGCGGCGGAACGTCTCTCGCGTCGCCTTGACGCCCGACACCCGCTCGGCGAGGCGCGCAAGCTGCCCCGCCCCGAGCTGCGGCTGCTCGACGTGGAGCCGCACCACCTGCTCCTCCATGTGCGCGGGCGTCTTGTTCCACGCGCGACGGTGATGAGCGAAGTCTCGGGCAACCAGCAACCCGCGAGCGCCGAGCCACTTTCGCCGCAGGCGCTGAACCGAGCCGCGCAGGCGGTGAAGAGCCCGCCCAACGCGGCGCTCGTGAGCGTCGAGCTCCTCTGCAAGGCGAAGCAGCACTCGGATGATGGCGACACACATCGCCTCATGCGCAGCAAGGAGCAGTCGCATGCCCGTATTCTGCTCCGCCGGCTGCGCGAGCTGGCGCCGCAGCCGAACGCCCCCAACCGGCTCGCCCTGCCGCCGAACCTGATGACTGTAGCGGGTCGCCAAAATCCGCAGATTTCGGGACCGTCGACGCCCTCTACCGGGTGGTGTCCGTCACCTCGCCCCTCGTGCCCGGGCCTGCGCTGACGGCGCCGCCGGCCACCTGGGTGACACAGCGCTCCTACGAGCTCACCGGGCAGCTCGCTCGAGAGGTAGACGGCAACGGCCACTCCAGCTCCACCGACTACGACGGCTTCGGCCGGCCCCGCCGCCTCACCGACGCCGTCGGCCGCAGCCAGGAGCGCACCTTCGACGCCAACGGCAACCTCACCCGCGAGGCCTTCACCACCGGCTCAGGCTCCACCGCCAAGACGCACCGCCTGCGCGAGACGACGTACGACGCCCTCAACAGGGCCTTGGACTCCCGCGAGACGGTGGCCCAGCTCGGCGGCGCCACGGTGCAGTACCTCACCTCGACGCGGTACTCCGACGTGGTCGCCCAGCACCTGAAGGTGACGCGCGACGCCCGCGGCTTCCTCACCACCACACCCCTCGACGACTTGGGCAGGCCCTACCTGCGCGTCGTCGACGACGCCCCCTCCTTGGGCCTCAGCCGGCCCTCGGGCGCGCCCGCTCCCCTGCAGCTGCGCACGGCCTTCTCTTTCGACGGCAACGGCGCACGCCTGCAGACGCGCGACGCCCGCGGCCACGTCACCACAGAGCTCTTCGATGGCCTTCAGCGCCTCGCCCGCCGCGAGCTGCCGCTGGGGTACAGCGAAATTTTCGCCTACGACGGCGCCGGCAACCGCACCGCCCACGTCGACGTGCGCGGCGTGCGCCGAGAAACCACCCGCGACGCCCTCGGCCGCGAGCGCAAGGCCACCCTGC
>JAEUJP010000465.1 GCA_016793725.1 Myxococcaceae bacterium
TCGCTGCGCCTCTCTTCGTGCCGCGCTCTGCCCAGGGGACAGGCAGTTTTTTCGCCCGAGCGCCGTCAGTCAGTTCGAGCGGGCCGGCGGCGAAAAATCAGCCTGTCCCCGCGGCGGGTTCTTGCTCGCGCGCCACTTCGCCCACAACCTTCGCGCCACCAGGTACGTGACCACCACCGCGACCACCGCCGACAGCACCCGAATCTGCCCGGTTCGCACCGCGTTGATGAGCTTCTCGAGCTCGCCGCCGAACGCGTAGCCCAGGTAGATGAACACCGGCGCCGATACCAGCGCGGCGACCGAGTCGAAGAACACGAAGCGCCGGTACTTCATGCGCGCCGACCCGGCCGTGAAGTACGTGACCGCGCGCACGCCGGGCAAAAACCGCGCGATCATCACCACCTTGTCGCCGTGCTTCTGAAACAGGCCCTCGACCCGAGCCCGCCGCTCGGCCGTGAACAGCCGCGAAAAGAACGGGTTGCTCGTCACGCGAGCGCCGATTCGGCGACCCAAGAAGAACATCACCGAGTCGCCGACGATGATGCCGACGTAGCCGGTCACCATCATCAGGGCCAGCTCGGCTCGGCCCTCGTAGACCAGAAAGCCGCCCAGAATCAGCGACACATCTTCGGGAATCGGCAGCCCCAACCCGCACAGCAGCAAGATGCCGAACACGAGCCCGTACGCGACGGGCCCGCTCGCGCCATCGAGTAGGTTGATCAGGTGCTGTTCCACGTCACGTCACTTCTTCGGAGGAGCCGCCGTCGGCCGCTTCGCCTCGGCCTTCACAAACGCGTCGGCGACGACCGCGTCGACGGTCTTGCCGCCGTCGAACAGCGCCGCGATGTCTTTCGCTCCGAAGTAGCCGCGCGCGTTGGCGGCCTCGTACGCGGCGTCGTTGGCCTCCATGGCGCGCAGCGCGACGGCCGTCGCCACCAGGCCCGATGCGTAGTCTTGCAGCGTCTGCTCGGTCGCCCCGGCGACCTGCGCCTCGCGCAGCACCGCGGCGCCGTTCGCCCAGCCCGAAACCTTCTTCGAGACCACGGGGTCGACCATCACCCGCGCGTACTCTTTCAAGAGGCCCTCGACGTTCGGCTTGTCGGCCGGCCCGACGACGAGAACGATCTCGCTGTCGGTCTGAACGCCCCGCACCTCGTTCTGGGCGTCGAGCAGGTTCACGACCAGCACCGACGCCGAGCCCCCTTCGGGCACCTTCAAGAGGTCGCGGGCCTTCTGCATCGGCGTGTCGATCGCGCTCAGGTAACTCTTCAGCACCTTGCGGTATTCGCCCTGAACCGTGCCCATCAGCTCGTCGAGCTTCCACCCCGACCACGCCCGCGCGAGCACGGCCTCGAGGCCCTTCAGGTCTTGAAGATCTTTCGCGGTCGCCCCGGTCGAGAACGGCGGGGGCGCGGCGCTCGCCGCGTACGCCAGGTACCGGCGCAGCGCGACGGGGTGCGCGTCGAGAAACGCGTCGGCCACCTTCTTCACCTCGGCGTCGCCGCCGATGACGCGCTGGCGAACCTGCTGGCGCACCGGGTGGTACAGCACCTTCGGCACCGGTTCTTTTCGGGTGATGGGGCCGCCGTCGTAGCCGACGGCGTTCAGCATCGCGAAGAGGGCGAAGACGCGCTCATCGGCGCGCAGCTCGATGCCCTCACCCGTGTAGAGGCTGGCGAACCAGTCGCCCTGCTGGTGTGCCGCAGCGGGCGCAGCGGCAGGCGCGGGGGCCGCCTTGGCGGGGGCTGCGGCGAGGAGGAGGCTGACGAGGATCATGGCTGTTACCCTATACGGCAATCACGGCTTCAGCAGCGATCTCAGCGCATCCTTGTTGTCGACGACCTTCTGACCGAAGCGGGTCACGATCGCCATCATCAGCTTGATGCAGGCTTGTGGCTTCAGGGCCAACGTCTTCTGAAAGTCGGCCTGGCGAATCTCGAGCGCGTGCACGGGTGTCAGCGCGGTCGCCGTACACATGCGCTGCCCCGTCGAGATGAGCGAGATCTCGCCGAGCCAGTCGCCCCTGCCGAGCTCGCCCAGCTGCACCTCGGCTCCCGCTGCGTTCTTCGTCGAGAGGCCGACCCTGCCGTCGACGATGATCAGCATGCAGTCGCTGACCATGTTCTCGATGAACAGCGGTATGCCCTGCGGGTACGTCTTGGTCGCCGTGATGCCGGCCAGAATCGTCAGACCCGTGTCGGTGAAGCCCGCGAAGAGCGGGCTCGCCTTGAGGGCGGCGACGGGGTCGATTGCGGCCATTTCTGCCCGCACGACTTAACACGCGCCCGACGGGGCATCGCCTTTTCAGCGCAGCGCCGCGCCGACCAGCGCATCGTCGTCGGCCGCCTCGAGCACCCGCTCGCCCGCCGTGAGCTTGAGCAGCCCGTTCTCATGGGTGAGCGTCGCCCTCACCGGCTGCTCACACCTGCCCTGCAGCCGCTCTTTCAGCGCGTCGAGGCGCGGGCTGGGCCGCGGCACCGTGACCTCCCAGCAGGTCGCCCTCAGGCGCACCAGGAGCGCCGTATTCGGAGCCACCCGCTCGAGCTTCGCCTCGTCGAGCGTCACCCGGTCGCCCGCCGCCAGCATGAGCCTCGTCGCGAACCCGTCGGCGCCGCGCAACAGCCGCACGTCGACCCGCCCCACCCCGAACCCGAGCACCCGGCCGACCGGCCTTCGCGCCTCGGCGAGGCTGTCACCCGTGCCCTGATCGGTGATGGTGACCGCGTCGATCGAGGCCGGCAGCGTGACCTGTGCCGCCGCCTTCGAGAGATCGCTGACGTCGAGCTCGCCGTACCCTTTCAGCTCGAACGCGTAGCCGGGGTGCTGGCCGCTCTCGCCGGCGCTCGTGCGCTCGAACGCGTACCGATAGAGCTCTTCGAGCGAAACCCGGCGATCGGCGCTGCGGTCGGCTGCCCCGCGCAGACCCGCGATGAGGTGGTGCGTGAACACGCTGCCGCGCCACGCGCCCGCCTCGACCGACGGCTCGTCTTCGGCGCTCGACGTGATCCACGCTTCGCCCTCGACCGTCAGCCGGTCTTCGGCCTGCAGCGCGAAGTCGTCGGCGGCCCTGCCGCCTGCCTTCAAGAGCCCGCTCGAGCGGCACGAGTCGATGATCGTCACCTTGGCGTCGGCGCCCGTCGCACGAATGTGGGCCTTCAGCCTTTCCCACTCGAGCACCTCGGGGCCCAGCTCGAGCCCCCTGCCCTCGTGGCCGTGCGCCGAGACGTACACGTAGAGCACCACCTTCTTGCCCGGCGCCGCGTGCACCTCGGCCGCGCGCCCCTTCGCCCACGCGAACGCCGCGTCGAGCTGGGCCAGCGTCGGCGCCTTCACCAGCTTGACGTCGCGCTCGGCGACCGAGGCGACCTCGACCAGCGCGCGCTTCACCTGCGCGGCGTCGGCCTCGGCGTAGCGCAGCGGCTTCTGGCCCTCGGCGCCGCGGTTGTGGCCGGCGACGATGGCCAGCCGGGTCGGAGCGTCGGAGGCGCCGAGCACGGTGACGGCCGCGAGCAGCCCGACCAGCATCACGGTGCCTCGCAGCGGTTCTTCGCGGCGGCCACGCCGTTCTTCGACGCCGCGCAAAACGCGTCTTTCGCCTTCTTCTTCAGGCCCTCGTCACCGCCGCGCGCGAGCGCCTCGTAGGCGACGCCCAGGTAGAAGTGGGCCTCGCCGAACGTCGGGTCGCCCGCGACGAGCTCGCTCAGATCTTTGACCCCATCGTCGACCTGGTTCTGCTTCAGCAGCACCAGCGCCCGGTTGAACCGCGCCGCCTTGTACGCCGGCGCCGCCGCGAGGGCCGCGTCGAAGTTGCGCGCGGCCTTGCCGTACAGCGCCGCCGCCGCGTCGGCGTCGCCGCCCTTCGCCGCCGCCTCGGCCTCTCGCACCTGCACCTTGCCGTGCAGCGACAGCGCCGCCGCGAACCCGGCGCACGACGACGCCTTGTCGAGCTCGGCGCCCGGCTTCGTGCCCCCCTCGTGCTTGAGGCGGGCGAGCACGTAGGCCGCCTCGGCGCTGGTGAGGCCGGCGAGCGCCGCTTCGTCTTTCGCGGCGACGAGCTTCGCGGCCTCGTCGAGGTTGCGGCACGACCCCGGAGGCACCGGCTCGTTGCGCGTGCGGTACAGCGCGTCGAGCGCATCGAACGACGCCGCGGCCGGCGCCACCGCCGGCGGTCGCGTCACGAACCACGCGGCGGCGCCGGCGACGCCGAGCAGCACGACGCCCCCAAAGAACACCGGCGCCCGGCTCTTCGGCGGTGGAGCCGCGACCGGCGTGGGCACCGGGTGGGGCCCCGTCTTCACCGTGACGGCCGAAGAAGGTGCAGGCCCGCCGAGCTGCACGCCGAGCTTGCCGGCGTACCAGGTGAGAATCGCGACCATCGAGTTGAGGCTGGCGATCACCTCTTGTTTGCCGACCTGCACGCCCTCGTCGGCGAGGCTGCCGGCGTGATCGTGCGCGCTCAGGTTGCCCCACGCCTGCACGGTGCCCATGTGCGCGAGAATGTTCGTGGGAATGATGCCGGCGTTCGCCTGCTGGCGGAACTTGGTGATGAGCTCGTCGAGCATGGCCTTGCCGACGGTCTGCTTGAGCTCGCGCGTGACGAGATCTCTCAAGATCGCCTCGAGCACGAGCCGCGTGTTCTGCATCACGCCGCGATAGTCCGACGCGCGGCCTCGCGCGGCGATGGCCTGCAGGTCGCCCGACACCCGCCCGAAGTGGCCGGCGAGCGAGTCGATCTGGTTGAAGAGGGGCTCGATCTCCATCAGGTCACTTCATCAGCCGGTCGAGCTCGAGCGACGCGAGCATGAAGTCGGGCTGCGCCTTCACGACCGCCTCGAGCTTCTCTTTCGCGACCTTCTTGTCTTTCTTGTCGATCGCGTCGAGCGCCTGCGAGTACTTCACCGCGTTGTCGATCGTGAGCTTGCCCTGCTTCTTCTTCGCAGGCGGCGTGTCGCGCGCGCCGGCCTTCGCGATGAGGCCGGTCAGCTTGTCCGAGATCTTCGCTTCGGCCTCGAAGATGTCGCCGCCGTTCACGATCTCGGCGGCGGTGCCGAGCACCACGCCGGTCTCGCCGTTGATGAGCTTCGCCGACAGCCGCGTGCCGAACGACTGCGAGATGAGCGTACCCATGACGAGGTACTGCGCGCCGAGCAGCTTGCCCATCTGCAGCGCGGTGCTCTGGTCGATCTTCTTCGACGCCTGAAGGTTGAGCTCGGCGACGATCTCTTCGAGGCGGCCGCGCTCGACGATGGTGATCGCGGGGTCGTTGCCGAGATCGGCGATGAGCATCTCGGCGAGGCCCTTCTTCAAGACCGCGTGCTCGGCCGTCGGCGACTCGATGTCGAAGTAGAGCATCGCGACGCGCGGCTTCTCTCTTTCGGGCGCAGCAGCCCAGCTCGAAACGGCGAGCAGCGAAGACAGTGCGAGCGCGCGTGTCATGGCACGTTTCTACCTCTATGCTGCGCGCGCTCCAATGCCCCTGGCCGAGACCGTCGAAGCCCTGTTCGACCCTGCGCGCGTCACCTGGAACCTCACGCGGCCTGACCCCGGAGCCGAGCCGAAGGTGCAGGAAATCTGGCTCGGGGTCGGCACGCGCGACAAGGGCCTCGAGCCCCACCCGCGCATGCTGTCGTGGAAGCTGCCGCAGTGGCGGGCGCTGAACCTGAGATCGACGTGCGAGACGGTGATGCGCTCGGGGGCCGCGCTCGACGCGCTCACCTTCCCCCTCGAGCTCCGGGCGCACGAGCCGACGCTCGACACCATCGCCGCCGCGGTGCTGGCGATGCACCGCATCATTCACAAGCAGTGGCCCGAGAACGCAGGCGCCCTGATCGCCTACGTCAGCGACTGGGAGCAGGGCCGCACCGAGCGCGCGGGCCGGTACGAGTCGGCGCTCGCCTCGGTGTTCTACGCGTCGCTGAGCCTCGCGAAGAACGATCTCAAGCTGCTCGCCTCGCTGATCGCGGGCGCGCTCGGCGAAGGCGCGCCGCTCGACGCGCTGCCGCCCCACCTGATCCCCTCGCGGGTCTCGCGCCGACTGAAGGCCGACACCGACCTCTACCGCGCCGAGCTGAGCCGCGGGTGGAAGCTGCAGCTCGACCTGCCGCTCGACGACAACGTGGGCTCGCGGCGCATCGACGCGCTGTTCTTGAGCTCGCCGCAAGACGTGACGGTGCTGAAGCTGCTCGCGCGGCACGATCACGAGCAGTCGAGCTACCGCCGCGGCTTCGAGCTGATGGCGGTGCACGCGCCGAACGAGGCGAACGCGTACAGCCGGCACACCATCACGCTGGCGCCCGAGTCGGCGGGCACGCTGGGCGAGCTGGGCGTGGCGCTCGACGAGCTCGAGGGGCCGAACGCACCCGACGGCACGCCGCGCGTGAAGGGGCGCCCGCGCTTCAGCTACCAGCCGCCGCAGCTCGAGGGGCTGGCAGACCCCTGGTACTCCGACGGGTACGCGTGGGCGAAGGGCCGGTCGACGCTGGTCGCACCGCCGTTCGCGGGCACGCGGCTGAGCCGCGAGCAGATCTGGGAAACCGTGTGGCAGCGCTACAACCTCGGGCGCAACGTTCACGTGACGCGCTCGCGCACGGTGTACGCGAAGCCGTTTCGGGTGCGCAGCGAGCCGAGCGCGGCGCAGCTGAAGGCGCTGGGCTTCGAGCCGACGCAGCTGGGCTCGGCGAAGCGCGGCTTTCTGCCCTCGGTGGTGGGCTCGTTTCACGGCGACGAGCGTGGGGCCGACATCACGCACTGGGTGAAGGGCGAGCTGAAGCTGTCGATCTACCCGTCGGACCTCGCGCTGGTCTGGGTCGAGCGAACGTCCGAGGCGTCGACGCTGCTGCAGCTGTGCCACGAGCAGAGCCGGCTCGCGCTGGGCACGACGCTCGACGCCCTGCCCGCCCTTCGAGAGCTCGCCGCGTTCATCGAGCCGGTGGGGCTGGCGCGCTGGCTGGTGTACGGCGCGTACCGCATCAACCGGGCGAGATCTTCGATGCTCGACGAGTCGCGGTGCGTGCTGGGGCTGTTTCACTGCCTGGCGTCGGGGGTGGCTCCGACGCTGGCGAACCTGCCGAGCGAAGCGGCGGTGCAGGCGCGCACGGTGCAGCGCGAGCGTGATCTCGAGCACTGGTTCACCTCGACGGGCGGCGCGCGCGTGCACCTCGAGCTCGAAGACGCGACCGAGCCGCCGCCGCTCGACGAAGACTTCGCGCTGTTCCTGATCACGCTCGGGCAGCGCTACGCGGCGTTCGAGATCACGCGGCGCATGGGTGAGCTCGAGCGCAAGTCGCGCACCTCGGCGCTGGCGGCGCTGCGGCCGCCGGGCGACGTGCGGGGCGACGTGATGCTGTTCATCAACTCGCTGTGGCACGCGCGGGTGAGCGATGACCCCGATCTCGACGCGCGCTATGACGCCTGGCGCGAGCTGCACGGCATGCACGAGACGGTCGACTCGCTGCGCAGCCAGACGCAAGAGCTCGACGAGTATCGCAAAGAGCGGTTCGAGAGCATGGTGGGCATTCTCGTGTTCGTGTTTCTGCCGATCACGATCGTGTGCGGGTTCTTCTCGGGCGCGCAGTTCAACGAGATGGATCTTCGACTCGGCTTGCCGTGGGTGACCGGCGGCTGGAAGATCTTCCTCATCTATACGGCGGCGTTTACGGTGGTGACGTTCGGAACCCTGGTCTTGGGGCGGCTGTTGACGTGGAGACGGAGGTAGTCACATGGCGCGAGGTCTCATCAGCATCATCATCGGCGTGGTCATGGTGATCGGCGGCCTCTCGGGCAAGCTGGTCATGCGCGGCACCGAGAGCGGCGGAGCGCTGGCGCTGGTCGGGGGCATCGTGCTCGGCATCGGCGTCTTCCGCATCATTCAGGCGAACAAGAACAACCCGAGCGGCGGCGGGCCGGCGACCTAGGCCGACCTGGCGTACGGGGGGGCCGCGGGTCGGCCGGGCCCGTGCCGGGTCTGACGCCGTTTGTGCCGTGGGGCAGCGCTGACCTTTGGGGGACGGTGATCAGTCGCCCAGCTCGTCGGGCTCGTCGCGGCGGGCGCGGTGGGTGTCGACGTGAACGCCCTGCTCGTTGAACTTGAGAACGCAGCCGGGCGGCAGCGCGAGGTACTTCATGATCTCGGGCACCTTGAGCGCGGCCTCTTCGAGCGTGCGGTTCTGGAGCTCCGACGGCTGGTGCTCTTTTCCGCAGGTGAACGACCAGCCGCTCTCTTTCTGCGACTGCGGCTCTTTGCGCTCGGCGCGCAGGCCCAAGATGCCGGTGATGCAGCTGCACATGCGGGCGGTGGCGCTCTGATGCGGTGACTCGCCGGTGAGATCATACTCTTCGAGCACCAGGCGCTGCTCGAGGGCGCGGTGCAGCACGGGCGTGAGATCGAGCTGCGGCGGCGCGGTCGGCCGCGCGTAGCCCATCACCTTCAGCGCCCCGACGCCGGTGAAGAGCCGCTCGGGCAACAGCCGCGACATGAACGGCGGGTGCCACCCGCGGAAGGTGCCGTTGTAGTGCTCGCCCTCGGCGGCCAGAAACAGCAGCTTGTCGAAGCCGAACGACATGGTCTGCTTGTTCTCGACGCGGCGGCCCTGGCTCATCGCGTAGTCGGCGAGGTGGCTGCAGAGAATGGCGGCGTCTTCGAGCAGCTCGCCGCCCTTGAAGGTGAAAGAGATCTCTCGCTGTCCCAACTTGCTGAGGCCGAACGTCTCGGCGCGGAAGCCATGGTCACCCTGCTCGTGAAAGCCGACCGAGATGAGATCTTCGGCGAACGGGTCTTCGGGCAGATCTCTCGCGCCCGAGAGGGGAAACGGGTACATGCGCAGCACGTCGAGGCCCCAGCCCTCGAGCCCCTCGACGGCCTCGGCGAGAATCTGCTGGCAGTCGGCGAAGAAGCTGCCGGCGCTGCCCTTCGTGTCGCGCACGAGCGCGAGCAGATAGACCGCGTGGGGCCTGTAGCGCGCCATCTCGGCGGCGTGCGGCCCAAACAGCGACGTGTCGGGCATCACCACCTCGTCGAGCTGCGTGAGCGAGAGCTCGACGCCGCGCGGCACCCCCACGTCGGCCCGCGGAGAGGTGCGCCCATGGGTGTAGATCGCGAAGAAGCTGCTCAGCAGGGGCAAGGCGACCCGATTCTAGGAGAGACCGCATGAAGCGCCAGTGGATCATCGACCTCGTCGGGCAGGAGGCGTTCGAAAAGCTGGCAGGAGGGCTCGAACCGTCGCAGCTCCAGTCGGTGCTGCTCGAGGTGCTACAGGCCCGGGCGCACGCCCGCTCGCCGGCAGACGTGCTGGCCCAGTGGCAGCGCGACGCCTTCGTGCAGCCGGCCGCCGTCGACCTGCGCGAGTCGGTCGAGATCGACCGTGACCTGCTGGCGGCCGCGGCCGCGTTCGAGGCCGTCGAGCTCTCACCGGTCGCGCCGCTCGGGGTGTGCTCCTCCATCGCGCCGACCGACCAGAACCGCGTGCTCTCGGCCGCGAGGTCGACCGAGGTGTCGTCAGACCCGACGAACGTGCTCGCCCTGCTCTGCGCGTCGCGGCTGCCGGGCGTGTCGCACCTGGCGACGTCCCATCGCGTCGTGCGCGCCCAGCCGGTGCCGAAGGGCGAGCCTGGCTACGCGCCCCACTTTCGCCTGTTCGCCCTCGCGAGCGGCGGCATCGAGACGAAAGACCATGGGTTCACGGTCGAGGCGCTCACGCTGCACATTCGCACGATGGTGGCCGCGCTCGACCGGCTCGAGCAGCGCGGCTACGCGTTCGGCGACCGCAAGCTCGAAGTGCTGGCGACCCCCGAGCGCGCGTCGGTCGCCGATCGCGTGGCGGCCGCGGTGGGCGGAGCTCGCGGGCCGCTCGAGCACCCGTACTACGCGGGGCTGCGGTATCAGCTCAGCGTCGGGGGTGTGCCGCTCGTCGACGGCGGCTCGTTCGACTGGCTGCAGAAGCTCAAGGCGAACCGTCGCGCCGTCTACGTCGCGAGCGGGCTCGGAGCGCAGCTCGTCGCCCTGCGCTTCAAGCGAGGCGCTTGAGCCGCTGCACGGCCTCGGCGAGCGTCGCGTCGCCCTTGCAGAACGCGAACCGAACCAGGCGCTTCGCCTCGGCCTTGTGCTCTGCCGAATAGAACGCCGACGGCGGTATCGCGGCGACGCCGACCTCTCTCGTGAGCCAGCGGCACGTCTCGAAGTCGTCGGCCTTCGCGTGGCGCCCGGCGTCGGCGACGACGAAGTACGTGCCCTGGGGCGTGTACGGCTCGAACCCGGCGGCCTTCAGGCCCTCGATCAGGAAGTCGCGCTTCGCCCGGTAGAGCTGCTCGAAGCCGGTGAAGTACGAGTCGGGCAGCAGCAGCGCCTTCGCGATGGCCTCTTGAAACGGCGAGGCCGTGGCGAAGGTGACGAACTGGTGGGCCTTCTGGGTGGCCTTCACGAGGTCGGCGGGCCCCAAGGCCCAGCCGATCTTCCACCCGGTGAACGAGAAGCTCTTGCCGCCCGAGCTGACGGTGAGCGTGCGCGGAGCGAGCGAGGGGATCGTCGCCGGGCGCAGGTGCCTCGCCGGCGCGTAGACCAGGTGCTCGTACACCTCGTCGCTCAAGATCACGGCGTCGTGCTCCGCGGCGAGCCGGCCGATGAGCTCGAGCTCGTCGCGCGTGAAGCACTTGCCCGTCGGGTTGTGCGGCGTGTTGACGATGACGAGCTTCGTGCGGTCGGTGAAGGCGGCGGCGAGCTCGGCCTCGTCGAAGCGCCACGTCGGGGCCTTCAGGCGCACGTAGCGGCAGCGGCCGCCGGCCATCTCGACGCTCGCGACGTACGAGTCGTAGAACGGCTCGAAGACGACGACGTCGTCGCCCGGGTTCACGAGCGCCATGACGGCGTCGAAGATCACCTCGGTCGCCCCGCTCGCGACGCTGACCTCGGCGTCGGGGTCGACCTTCTGCCCGTAGAACCGCGCCGCGTGCTCGGCGACGGCCTTGCGCAGCGCCGCCGCGCCGGTGGTGATGGCGTACTGGTTCACGCCGCCCCTGATGGCGTCGATCGCGGCCTGCTTGATCTCGTCGGGCCCGTCGAAGTCGGGGAAGCCCTGGCCCAGGTTCACGGCGTTCGCTGCCCGCGCGAGCGCCGAAAACTCGCTGAACACGGTGGTGCCGAAGCGGGCGACGCGCTGTGCCTCTCTCGTGCTCATTTGAGCAACAGGTACGTCAGCACGCTGCCCGCGGCGAGCAGCACGGCGCCGATGGCGAGCAAGAGGTTGCGGCGCTGCTGCGAGAGGCGGGCGTCGAGCTCGCGGCGCTGCAGCTCCTGGCTGGCGGCCTTCAGGTCTTCGAGCTTCAGCGCATCTTGATTGCGCGTCATCGGCTCGTCGCTCGAGTAGCTGCCGCCGGTGGCCGCGGAGGTGAACACGCGCTTCGCGTGGCCGATGAGCTTGTCGGCGCCCGAGTACGGCGAGAGCGCCTGCGCGGCGTCTTCGAGGCGCTTCTTACCCAGCTGCGCGTCTTGGTCGAACGCGATGTCGCCGCTCGCGCGCGCGGCCGACGAGCCGACCTTCTCGAGGTTCACGCCCGTGCGCAGGCCGCCCTGCCGGTCGAAGAGGAAGTAGTGCTCGAAGAGGTACAGCTCTTGCCGGGCGACCTTGCCGTCTTTGTCGACGGTGGTGACGAGGTCGGCGCCCTTCGCGCCGCGGTGCCAGATGGTGCGCGCGCCCTGCTCGTCGGGCGGCGACTCGACCGCACGAATGCGGAACATGGTGTCGATCGCGGCTTTCAGCTCGTTGGCCGTGCGCTGGGGTACCGTCGCCACGCGAACATTCTTACACCAGCGAGGCTTGGAGCGACGCGCGCGAGTGCGGTACTCGTCGCCTGTGATGCCCCGGCTCCTCGTGCTGTGCGCGCTGTGTCTCACCGCGTGCCCCCAGAAGGTCATACCTCCCCCGCCCCCGCCGACCCACTGCGAGGTCGACCTCGACGAGACCGGCCTGTTCGCCAAGGTCGGCACCGGCTCGAAGGCCAGCGCGATCACCGACGCGTCGCAGCTCATCGGCGGTGAGATGGCGCACGGCCAGGTCGGCGACTTCGTGCTCGAGAACGGCCAGGTGCGCGTCGTCATTCAGGCCCCGAAGCGCGTGCTCGGGCCCAGCCCCTACGGCGGCGTCATCATCGACGCCGACTTGAAGCGCCCCGCGGGCGAGGCCGGCCGCGATCAGCTCGGCA
>JAEUJP010000468.1 GCA_016793725.1 Myxococcaceae bacterium
TCGGTGTGCACGGCGTGGGCGGCATCTTCGGCGCGCTCGCCGTCGGGCTGTTCGCGTTCACGCCGGTCGAGGGCGGGCTCACGCAGCTCGGCAAGCAGGCGCTGGGCGTGGCCGTCGCCATCGTGTTCGCGGGGCTGGGCACGTTCGTCATCGCGAAGCTGGTGAACGCGGTCTATGGGCTGCGGGTGGTCGAGGGCCAGGAGCGCGAAGGCCTCGACTTGCATGTGCACGGCGAGCGCGGGTACCACTTCGATCAGGTCTGAGGGGCAACGGCAACCGATGAAGATGATCACCGCACTGATCCGCCCCGAACGGCTCGAAGCCGTCGAAGAGGCGCTCGCGAAGGTGCTCGACGAAGGCGACAACTACCGCATCACCGTCGACACGGTAGAAGGTCGCGGCAGGCAGTCGGGTGAGGTTGAATACGTGCGCGGGAGGGCCGTGAAGGTGCGCATGGTTCAGAAGACGCGTGTGACGATTGCCGTCAACGACGCGTACGTCGAGAAGACCATCGACGCGATCATCAAAGGCGCGCGGGAGGGCCAGGTGGGTGACGGGAAGATTTTCGTGACGCCTCTCGAAGAGGTGGTGCGCATTCGCACCGGCGAGCGCGGCGGGCAGGCCATCTGATGCCACTCGCACTCGCCCCACAGCAGGAGCTCGCGCTTCGCCCCAGCGACCCGGCGCTGCAGCCCGGCACGGTCGTTCGCCGCCTCGCGGGCACCGAGCGGTTCACGGCCATCGGCAACGCGGTGCACGACGGCAACTTCAACGTCATCGGCGCGATCGAACTCGAAGGGCCGGTGACGCACGCGCTGCTGGTGCGCGCGCTCGAAGAGGTGCAGCGCCACAACGAGTGCCTGCGCGTCGAGGTGGTGCGCGAGCTCGGCACGCGCGACCACTACGTGTTTCGCCACACCGACGCGAAGCCGCGGCTCGAGGTGACGCAAGACGACTGGCGGGCCGTGTGGGAGCTCCTGACCGAAGAGGTGATCGACGGGCTGCCGTGGCGGGTCATCTGGGCTCCGGGGCACCTGGTCGTGCTGTTTCACCACGCGGTGACCGACGCGATGTCGCTGTCGGTGTTCTTCGACCGGCTGCTCGAGACGATGTCGCGCACGGCGCAGGGCGTGTTCGAGATTGGCCCGTCGCGGTCGATGACGCCGCCGATGCACGTGCTGGTCGGGTCTCGTTGGCCGGTTCGGGCGATGACGCGCATCGGCATGGCGCGCGCGTTCGGCAACCTGCAGACGGGGCCGTTCATCGAGGCCGAGCCGCGGGCGCGCCGCTGGTACTCGGCGTTTCGCACGTACGACGGGCCGGTGGTCGAGAAGCTGCTGGCCAAGTGCCGCGAGAAGGGGCTCACGCTCACGCACGCGCTGTCGGCGTCGGCGACGCTCGAGCTCGCAGGGCGCGTTCAGTCGAAGCGGCCGTTTTCGGTGGCGCTGTGCACGTCGGTCGACCTGCGCCGGCTGATACCGCACCTCGACCCGCTGCAGATGGGGCTGTTCTCGTCGGCGGTGCACTCGTTCTTCCCCGTCGATGGGGCGCAGAAGTTGTGGTCGGTCGCCGACCACGCGAAGGCGCAGCTGCAGCGCGCCTTCAAGCGCAACGAGCACCGCGACATGGCCATCATGCACACGCTGTTCGGCGCGCGCATCGCGGCGTGGCTCGAGAGCGAAAACCAGGGCCGCGTGCCCGACTGCTCGCTGCTCATCTCGAACGTCGGCCGGCTCGACAACCTCGACCATGGCAACTTCCGCGCGAAGACGATGTTCGTGACGGGCTCGATGCCGGCGTTCGGCAACACGTACATTCTGGTGGCCGCGACGGTGGGCGGTCGGCTGTGCGTGCACCTCGGCTTTCCCACGCCGACCATCTCGGTCGAAGAGGGCGAGGGCGCGCTCGACCGCATCATGAACGCGCTGCTGTAGGCGAGAGCACATGCTGTCTCGAGACCGCGACGGGGTGTTCGTCGGCGCTCGTGTTCGAGATTCGGTGGGTTGAGCGCGGGCCTGCGCGTTGCAATTCGTCGGGTCACCATGCCCAAACCGATTGGAAGCAGTGTCACTGTTGCAGTGAAGCAGTTGTCGAGCACCGAGCCCGCGAAGACGACGCAAGCGACGGCAGCGCAGCCGAGCGCGAGCCCTGGCTACAGCGCGTCGGACGAGTTCACCCAAAGCACGTCGGCAAAGGGCACCGTGAAAGACCTCATCAACGCCTTCAACCGCGGAGTCAGTCAGGGCGTGAAGAAAGAGACCCAGAGACAGCTCGCGCGCTTCGGCTGAGCGTCAGGCGGCGCGCTGCGCCTGCGCCGGCGCCGCGGTGGGCATCGCCTCTGCCTTGAAGAACACCTCGAGCTTCTTCTCGAGGTCCCACGCGCTGCCGAGCGTGAACGAGCGGCCGGCGTTCAGGTGCCGCACCACCGTGGCATCGGAGTAGGTGGCGGCCAGCGCGTCTTGTTCGCCGCGCGTGAACTGCAGCTCGTCGTTCGCGAAGAAGAGCAGGGTGCGGTGCGAGGCATCGCTCGCCATCTGCGGCGCGAGTGTGGCGCGGTGGAGCCCGGCCTGGAGCTTCAAGTGGAGCAGCGACGACTCGCGCGAGTGGCGGTCGAGCTGGTCGTTCGCGGCCTCGAGCAGGAGCAGGCCGCGGGGCCCGGCACCGGTGGCTTCATATTCCCAGCGGAGGCCGCCGACCCAGGCGCGGCAGGCGCGGTGGTGGGCTCTGAAGGCAGCGCGTTCGGAGATGAGCGTCGACATGGCGCCTTCGGGTCTGCGAGCGCCGCGCCACGCCGAGCGCGGCAGATTACGCGGGGTTGCGCCGTGAGGCCGTTACCCCCCGGTGCGATGCTCCGGGTCGCTGCGCTCCCGTTTCCGCGCTGGAGGCGGGATGCAATGGGAGGGGGCGACACACGTATTCCACGCATGTCACGACCTGGAGTTGCGGCACTGCTGTCGTTCGTCATTCCCGGGGTGGGGCAGATCTACAACGGCGAAATCTGGCGCGGCCTGTTCTGGCTCGTCGTCACGCCGGGGCTGTGGGTCGGCTCGGGCGGCCTGCTCGGCTGGGTCTGCCACCTCGCGTCTGCGGCCACCGCGTACAACCGCGCCGACCTCAAAGAGCGGCGCTACCTGCGCGCCGGGCTCTCTCGGCCCTTCGCGACGTAGTCGCCATCCACCCCAGGGCCAGCGCGAAGTCGATGCGCTGCAGCGGGGCGAGACCCGGCGACGACTCGACCCCGATGATCATCTGGCGAACGAAGATGCCGATGGTCGCGAGCATCGTCACCACCAGCGCGGCCGCCAGCGCGCGCAGCGTCGGCACCTGCCACGTGCCCACCATCACGCAGACGAGCGCCGCGACCGCAGGGAAGCCGCACAGGAGCAGCATGATGCCGTGCACCGTCTGGCCGAAGCGCCACGACGGCATCAGCACGACGCCGACGCCAGCGACGCACGCGACCAGGCCGAGCGCGCGCACCGCGGCCGTGAGCTTGGGCCGGCCGTCGAACAGCGCCGGCGCGACCCAGAAGAACGGGCCGAACGAGAGCGCCAGCACGAGCTGGCCGAGCTCGGCGAGCTGCGAGCCCACCGGGTTCGGCTGGCCGTTGAGCGCGGTCGGCCGCATCAGGTCGCAGTAGTAGTTGAAGAAGAAGCTGTGGCCTGAGCGCTGGGGCTCTTCCCACGTGCCGCCGGGGTAGGCGACGGCGGCCGCGGCGTAGAGCACCACGAACACGACCAGCAGAATCGGCACGGCGAAGGCGGCGGCTCGGAACATCGGAAAGTCGGAGTATATGAGGGCCCCGAGTGTCCTCACCCCTTCACGGCGACGCACTGCTGAAGGCCCTGGCTGAAGTCGGCCTCGCGCTGCAGCCCGCGCAGACGGTCGACGGCGTCGTCAACGCGGCCGGCGATGGCTTGCGAAGGTTCGGGCTCTCGTTCGCGGTGCTCGAGCGCGACGGTGAGCTGACGCGCATTCGCCACGCGAACATACCGCCCGAGGTTCGGCTGAGAGGTGCGTCGCCGTTCGAGGGCATGTCCGTGCCGATGTCGCAGCTCGAGCGCGTTGCGCAGGCGGGCCGCGGAGCGCTGCTGATCGGTGACGTGCGGCAAGAGACCGAGAAGTTCTACGAGCGCTACCAGCCCGGGCTCGTCGGCGAGGTGCCGAAGTTCATCGACCAGGCGTCGTTTCAGCGCGTCGCGATGCAGACCCTGTTCGTCGACGGCGAGCTGTGGGGAGGGTTCACGCTCGGCTCGCCCGACCTCGCCGAGGCCGACGTGCCCGCGGTGACGCTGTTCGGTGTGCAGCTCAACGCAGCGCTGCAGCGGGTCATCACGCTGCAGCAGCTCGAGCAGCGGCGCCGCGAGCTCGAGGCGGTGAACGCGATCGCCACGACGCGGCTCGAGGGGTCGATCGACGCGCGCAAGCTGCTCGAGCAGGTTGCGATCGCGACGGGCAGCGATGCGGCGGCGTTCTACACCTACGACGCGACCGCGAACGAGTACGTGATGGTCGAGCCGGCGTTCGGCACGTCGACCGACGTGCAGGCGACGTTTCGGCGCTTCACGCCGCCCGACGACAGCGAGGCCGGCGTGCTTCACCTCACCGACCTGTCGTACGGGCGTGAGGTCATCGAGGCCGCGGGCTTCACCTGGTTCGGGTACGTGCCGCTGAAGGCCGAGGGCCGGGCGAGCGCGTGGCTCGGCCTCGCACGCAAGCGGCTCACCGGTTACACGAAGGCCGAGCTCGCGACGGCGGCGCTGCTCGGGGTGCAGGTGAACGCGGCGGTCGAGCGGGCGCGGCTGTACGCCCAGCTCTCGCAGCGCGTGCGCCAGCTGACGCTGCTGTTCGAGCTGGCGCGTTCGGGTGTGTCGGCGCGCGAGGCGGGCCCGCTGTTCGACCGGCTGCTCAGCCTGTTGGTCGACAACCTGCCGTGCGACGCGGCCGCGCTGATGCACGCGCACGGCACCGAGCTGCTGCTCGGGTCGTTTCGGCAGCGGGCGGGCAGCGGTCAGCCTTTGAACCCGTCGCTGCCGAAGACTCCGTTCGATGACAGCACGGTGACGGGGCAGGCGCTGCGGTACCAGAAGGCGATGAAGTGCACGATCGACGACGCGCCCGAGCGGTCGCGCCGGCAGATGTTGGCGTACGGCACTCGGCACATGATGGCGGCGCCGATCGTGGTGGGCGAGCGGCACTACGGCGCGCTGCTGGTGACGCGGCTCACCGACCTGGCGTTCACGAACGCCGACCTCGAGCTGCTCGAGAGCTGCTCGGCGCAGGCGTCGGTGCTCGTCGAGCACATGCAGCTGTTCGACGACCTGCGGCAGAGCTACTCGAGCCTCGAGAAGGCGCAGGCCGAGGTGGTGCGGCACGAGCGGCTGGCGGCGCTCGGTGAGCTGGCGGCGGTGATGGCGCACGAGGTGCGCAACCCGCTGGGCGTCATCTTCAACTCGCTGACGAGCCTGAAGCGGCGGGCGGCGGCCGACCCCGAGTCGGCGCTGCTGCTCGGCATCGTGGGTGAAGAGGCTGATCGGCTGAACCGCATCGTCGGTGACCTGCTCGACTTCGCGCGGCCGTACGAGGCCGAACGCTCGCCGATCGAGATAGAGCCCATCGTGGCGTCGGCGGTCGAGGCGGCGTTCGCGGCGACGAACGCCCAGGTGAAGGTGGTGACGCAGGTCGCTCGCGAGCTGCCGCGCTTCGTGGTCGACGGGCACCTGGTGCGGCAGGCGGTGTTGAACCTGGTGGTGAACGCGATTCAGGCGATGCCGAAGGGCGGCACGGTGACGGTGAAGGTGTCGGCGCAGCAGAAGAACGGCTCTGCCGCCGCGCGCATCGAGGTCGAAGACGAGGGCGTCGGCATCTCGCCGCAGACCGAGAAGCACATCTTTCAGCCGTTCTTCACGACGAAGGCGACCGGCACCGGGCTGGGGCTCGCGGTGGTGAAGCGCATCGTCGATGCGCACCATGGTGAAATTTCGGTGCGCCGCGCGAGGGGCGGGGGCACGACGTTCACCGTCACGCTGCCTTCGGGGTGAGCTTTAGCCCGTGTTGCGCATGCCGGCCGCGATGCCGTGCAGCGACATGAGCAGCGCCTGCTCGAGCTTGGGCTCGAGCTCGTCGGCGTCGGGTGACTTGCGCGCCTGCTTCAAGAGCTCGACCTGCAGCCGGTGAATCGGCTCGATGTACGGGTTGCGGAGCAGAATCGAGCGCTGCAGCCGCGGCTCGCCGGCGAGCAGCTCGCCTTCGACCACCGCCTTCACGCGCTGAACACATGCGTCGAACCGTGCCTCGAGCTGGGCGCCGAGCGCGTCGTCGGCGCTCAGCTGCCGGTAGGCGCGAAAGACGAGCATGTCGCTCTTCGCGAGCGCCATCTGGGCGTTGTCGAGCATCGAGCGAAAGAACGGCCACTCGCGGTACAGCGTGCGCGCGAGGTCGACGCCGATGGCGTCGAGGCCTGCGTCGAGCCCGTACCAGCCGGGCAGCACGGCGCGACACTGCGTCCACGACATCACCCAGGGTATCGCGCGCAGGTTCGAGAGCTTCGAGGGGCCCGGGCGGCGCACCGGGCGCGACGCGATGCGCAGGCGCGAAATTTCGCGAATGGGCGTGACCGCCTCGAAGAAGGGTATGAAGCGCTCGTCGTGCACGAGCGCGCGGTAGTCGCGCGACGAGGCCTGCGCGGCCCTCGTCATGGCGTCGAGCCACTTCGGGTCGAGGTCGCGCGCGGGGCGGCCCGCCGCGGCGATGAGGCCGTACAGCGCCTGCTCGAGGTTGCGGTACGCGAGGGCGGGGTGGCTGTACTTGTCTTACAACGCTTCGCCCTGCTCGGTGATGCGCATGCCGTTGCCGACGGTGCCCGCGGGCTGGCCGAACAGCGCGCGCGCCATCGGGCCGCCGCCGCGGCCGATGCTGGTGCCGCGGCCGTGAAAGAAGCGGTAGCGCACCTTCGCGTCGTCGAACACCTTCGCGAGCCGGCGCTGGGCCTCATGCAGCGCCCAGTTCGCCGCGACGAACCCGCCGTCTTTGTTGGAGTCGGAGTAGCCGATCATCACCTCTTGCAGCCGCTCACCGAGATGGGCGCGGTACTCGGGCAGCTCGAGCACGGCGCGCATCACCTGCGGGGCGCGCTCGAGGTCATCGAGCGTCTCGAACAGCGGCACCGGCTGCGCGTCGACGCCGGCCTCGCGCGCGAGCAGCAGCACCTCGAGCAGGTCTGACGGCTGCTCGCTCATCGAGACGACGTAGCGGCCGAACGCGCGCTCACCGGCGCGGGCGCGGGCGGCGCGAACGGCGCGCAAGGGGCCCACGACCTTCTCGACGGCGTCGGGGGCGGTCTCGCCGACGGCGAGCAGGGGGCGGCGGGTCGCGAGCTCCCGGCGCAGCACCTCGACCTTCTTCGCCTCGTCGAGTGAGGCGTAACCCTTCACGCCCGCGCGGGTGAGCAGCTCTTCGACGGCGGCGCCGGTGAGCGAGCTGTGCTCGCGCACGTCGAGCGAGGCGAGGTGCAGGCCGAAGATGCGCGCCTGCACGGCGAGGGGCCGGGCGAGCACGTCGGCGGTGCGCGACTGCTTCTTGCCGCGCAGCTGCGGCAGCAGGTCTTCGATGCCGCGCTGGAGCTCGTCGACGTGCTGGTGGCTGAGGGCCTGCTGCACTTCGCGCAGCTCGGCGCGAAACGGCTCGACCTCGGTGCCGGCGTTCTGGCTGAGCCGCGCATAGGCGTCGTCGAGCCTCGCGCGCAGCTCGCTCGAGGCGCGCTCGAAGTGCAGCACGAACGTCTCTTCGGTCGCCTTCGGCGTGACGTTCGGGTTGCCGTCACGGTCACCCCCCATCCACGAATGGAGCGACAGGGGCAGGTGCAGCACGGCCTTCTCGCCGAACACCTTCTCGAAGCGGGCCTCGAGGTCGCGCTCGAGGCGCGGCAGCACCGCAGAGATGACGTCGAGGTAGGCGAGGCCTCCGTTGACCTCGTCGCGCACGGTGGGGTGCCGGTCTTTGAGCCACGGCGTCGACCAGAGGGCCTCGACGTGGGCGGTGATGGGCTCGGCGGGCTCGGCGTTCTCGAGCAGCTGCGAAATCTGCTCGAGGTGCGCGCGAACGGTGCGGCGCCGCATCTCGGTGGGGTGCGCGGTGAAGGTGAGCCCGAGGTCGAGGCCGCAGATGAGCTTGCGCGCACGGTCGGCGTCGAAGCCTTCGGCCTTCAGCGCCGCGAGCGCCTGCTCGAAGCCCTCGCGGCGCTGCGACGTGCCCGGCTCGAGCACGCGGTGCACGCGCGCGTGCTCTTCGGCGAGGTTGATGAGCAGGAAGTAGGTCGAGAACGCGCGAACCAGCTTCTCGGCGTCGTCGAGCGAGACGGCGGCGAGCTCGCGCTGCATCGGCCCGGTGTCGGCCCTCGCCTCGCGCAGCCGCTTGGTCTCGAGGCGAATGCGTTCTTCGAGCTGGAAGAAGGTGTCACCTTCCTGTTCTCGCAGCACGGTGCCGAGGCAGCGGCCGAGCAGGTCGACGGTCTCGTTGAGCGACGCCATGTGCGCTCTTAACGCGTCTTCACATTTCAGACCGCAATGGATGCATGCCCCGCGTCATTGAGGCTGATGACATGAAAAAGTTCATCGCAGCGCATGTGGTGCTCGCCCTCGTGCCGATCTCGACGGGCATTCTCGACATGGTGACCGGCACGACGCTGCTCGCGCCGGGGCTGGACCCTGCGCTCGACGGCTCGAGGGCGCTCGACAGCAACCTGCGCTTCTTCGGCGGGTTCTGGCTGGTCGCGGGGCTGGTGCTGCTCTGGGCGCTGCTCGACCTGCGCGCGCGCGCCGGCGTGGTGCGGCTGCTCTGGGCCGGCATCTTCGTGGGCGGGCTCGGGCGCATCGTCGGGGCTCTTTCGATGGGCCTGCCGCCCGCGCCGTTCATCGGGTTCGGGGTGCTGGAGCTGGTGGGGGCTCCGCTGGCGGTGCTGTGGCTGAGCGCGGTGCTGTCAGCGGCCGACACGCCCGACACGCCTGAGCGTCCGCTGCGCGACCGACAAGACGGCCGACAGAGAACGGCGCGGTCTCTTGCGTGAGCTCCGCTCATTCGCACCCCGTGCCGCCCTCGTTCGCACGGCGATCTTTCACCGTCGCTTGCAGTTCGATGCTCTCCCCGTGTGGTTCGGGGCGTGCGCACGCATTGCGGAGCCGCTGCGTCTGCGCCGCTCACGTCCGCCGCGTCGGCGCTCCCCCGGTTGCGAGCGACGTGGAAGGCTGACTTTTCAGGTGCTGCGAAAGGGTAAAACCTTACCCCTTCGAAGCAGTTCAAAAGTCGGTCACGGTCACGTCGGTCGCCTGGGGCGCCGAGCCGCAACGAACAGCGCCAGCGCGGTGACTGCGCTCGCGCCTCCGCTGTTGCAGCCGCAGCCGTTCTTCGCTGACTGCAGCTCACTCAGCTCTGACACATTGCCGGCCCAGTCGACGGCGCGAGCACGCACGAAAGCGCGGTCGATCTCCTCGAGGCGAAACGTCGAGGTGCAGCTGAGACCCCCGACCCAGAGCGTGGGCGCCGGGCTCGTCGCCGATGGTGTCATGCCGAGGCTCTCGGGCGACGTCCCGAGAAAGCCCTCGAGCACGATGGCTTCGGCGGGTGTCGCGTCGTCGGTGACCGCAGACCACGTGAACGAGGCGGAGTCGGGCGGGTCGAGATCACAAATCCGTATGAGCGCCCGCCGAACGCGCGCGGCGTCGGCTCGCCGACCAGCACGGGTGGCGTGGTGTCGGCCTCGGAGCCTGTCGTGAACGCAGCGGTCTTCGTCTCGTCGGTGTCGACGAACGTGACGCTGAATCGGTACCGCGTGTCGGGCTCGAGAGGTGTCGCAGGTCGGACTGCAGTCGTCGGGCCGCGGCGCGACTCGACGGCAGAGACCCACGCACCGGAGTCTTCGTGCGCCACATTCCAGCGCGGCTGGCGAGAACAGTTGATGAAGCGCAGCTCGACGTTCAGCGGCACACCGGTCGCGCCGTCCGGAGGGGACAAGCCGACATCAGGACTCGAGCCACCGAACCTGCACGGCCAGGCCACTGCCGGCAGCACGAGCAGGGCGACTCGCAGCGCGCGAATCATCGGCGGGCTCGCCTGCGCCCGAACAGCAGCAGCGCGAGACCCGCGAGGGCTCCCGGCGCTCCGCTGCTGCATCCGCAGTCGTTCTTCGCTGACTGAAGCTCGCTCAGCTCTGACACGTTGCCGGCCCAGTCGACGGCGCGAGCACGCACGAACGCGCGGTTCATCGTCTCGAGGTCGCCCACCACCAGCGTCGGCGCAACGCCCACGGCAGCGGGCTCGGCGCCCAGCGTCTCGACCGTCTCACCCACGAAGCCCTCGAGCCACACTTCGCCATCGGGTGTCAGGTCGTCGCTCACCGTCGGCCACGTGAACGTCGTCTGGTCGTTGTTGCGGTTCTTCGCCGATGAAGGGTTGCACGGCAACAGCGGGGCCGGCGGCGTCGGCCCACCTTCGGCGCGCGCCGACGGCTCACCCGACAGCACCGGCGGTGTCTCGTCGACCCCGGTGCCGGTCGTGAAGCTCAGCTCGACCGGCACGCTCTCGACGACGACACGAAAAACGTACTGCGTCATCGGCTCGAGCCGCACGTCGGGGCGAAACACCGCGGTGCGACCGCGCTGGTTCGCGGCCAGTACCAGGTGCGACTCCGAGCCGTTCGCAATCAGCGTCGCGTCGGTCACCGAGCCCGACCCGGGCACCACCTTCAGCTCGACGTTGAGCGGCACGTTCGCCGAGCCGTTCGGAGGCGAGAACAGCGACGGCTTGCGCTCTGGCGCAATCTTGCACGCCAGCGCGGCGGCAGGGCTCAGCAGCAGAGTCAGCAGGGCGGCGCGAAGCACGCCCACCGTTCTACTGCCCGAAGCTCGGCGGCAACAAATCGCAGGGCAGCGCCGCACCCGGAGCCCCCGGCGGCTCGTTGCCCGGTCGATCGAGGCACGGCCTCAGCGTCATCGGGCCCGCGTCGACCCCCGCATCGCCTGGCGGCGAGGGGTTGTTCGGGCACCCCATGAGCGCGAGCGCCGCGAAGAGAAGAACGACTCGACGCATCAGTACTTCACCCAGATTTCGTCGTTCGCCGAGAGCATCGACAGCGCGCTCACGCCCGACGTCATGTTGATCTGATTCATGGTCTCGGCGTTCGCCGAGTACGCCGCCGTGCCCTTCCACACGATGGCCGCGTCACCGAACCACTGCGACAGGTTCGTGATGGCCGCCGGCACGGTGTACTTGTTCCACCCCGGGCGGCGCGCGGGCAGCAGCCGCACCGCGGGCGCCTCTTCGATGCCCGCGTCGAGGTCAATCTCAGCCGGCGTCGTCGCGAACCACTTGTACTGCGTCGTGCCGCCGTCGGTGAACTTCGCCGTCTGAGTCGTCAGGAAGTTCAGCGTCGTGAACGGCGCGTTCGGCGTGCGCACGCGCAGCGCCAGCTTGTAGTACCCGTAGTCGGTTTCCAGCAGGTCGGCGTCGGGCTTCGTCCACGTCACGGCGCTCACCTCGCCGTTCGCTCCACGCTCGATGACCGGCTTGCCGAAGTCGCTGTTCGCCGCGCGCACCGCCGTCACCCCGGCGGGAATCTGAATTCGCACGCTCGACGTATCGGCGTTGTCTTTGCCGTGGCCCACCGTGAAAAAAATCTCCTGCGTGGCGTTCGCGAAGATGGGGGCGTTCGTGCCGACGTGCGCCACCGCGAGAGCCGCGATAAACAAGGCCGCTGCGACGATGAACCGGTTCATGGCCGCGGTCCTTACCGTGACTCTTTCGTGCAGTCCAAGCTCGAATCCGCCTGACGCGGGCGTCGACGCCGGTAGGGTCGTGCCCCCCGTCTGCGAGACCACCGAGCCGACCGTCTGCCAGATGAACCCGCCGACCTACGCCGACGTCGGGCCCATCTTCGCCACCTGGTGCACCACCTGCCATGACGGGCGCGGCGGCGAGTGGCCGCTCACGCAGTACAACCACATCT
>JAEUJP010000481.1 GCA_016793725.1 Myxococcaceae bacterium
GAGGAAGCTCACTTTTCCACCTCCAGCATTGCGGTGCTCGCCTTGCCGTACAGGGCAAGTCGAACGTTGCGGAGGTAGGCCTTCAACACGCCACCTCCCATCTTCTTCAGCGACATGAGCTGATCAGACAGCTGCACGAGGGGCTCGACCTCGCCCTGTGCGTTGAGCGTCTCGATCTCGACGGCGCGCTTCGACTGCACGAGCTTCTGGTCGGCCGAGGCCTGGGCGAGCGAGACGTCGGCGGCGACCTGGTTGTGCGCGGTGTTGATGGCGGCGAGGGCGCTCTCGACCTCGCCCGGCGGGTCGATGCCGGTGATGAGCGACGCGTCGAGCACGATGCCGTAGCGGGCGGCGCTCGAGAGACAGTCTTTGTCCATCGCTTCGTTGAGCTGGCGCAGGTTCTTGCGCAGCTCGTTGATCGAGACGCCGGCGAAGGCGTGGGCGCTCTCGTCACCTGCGACGCGCTCGGCCTGCGGAGGCGTGAAGCTCGCGATGCGCTGGCGCAGCACCGAGATGAAGTAGCCCATGATGTGAACGATGGGGCGCTTCACGCCGAACATGTACGCGTAGAGGTTCTGGTCGCTGACGCGGAAGCGGAGCTGACCGACGAGGCCGGTGTTGAGCTGATCTTTCGTGACGGCCTCGAGCATCGTGCCGCCGCGGTTCGCGTTGCGGTCTTCGGGGTCGAACGCCATGTTGGCCGTCTCGACGGCGACCGAGACCTTCTTGTACTTCTGCCAGGGCCACTTGAAATAGAAGCCGGGCCCGAGCACGCGAACCTGGGGGTACTTGTACCGATCGCGCTCGTCGGGCCGCAGGTGCTCGGCCATCGGGTTGTCGAGGGTGGTGCCGTGCAGGCGCTGGGCGCGGCCGAAGTCGGTGATGACGGCGCGCTCGTTCTGGTTGACGGTGAAGAAGCCGCCCAGCACGTAGCGCAGCCCGAACCAGAGCCCGCCGCCGATGATGAACCCTGCGAGAGAGAAGCCGATCTCGTCCATTTACCCTTCCTTTGTGAACGACGCGTTGCGCCGTCAAGAACTACGCGGGGTTTGCGACAGTCTCGCGCACGTCATGAGACACCGCGCTGCGCCTGCCTGAAGCGTCGTCGTGAAACGGCCATGGCGCAAGGGCCATTTCACGAGGTGTGCCGGCTTCAGGCCAGCTGAACCCAGACGGGCGCATGATCAGACGGCAGCTTGCCCTTGCGCGCCTCGCGATCGATGTCGGCGGCCGTGCAGCGGTCGGCGACGCCCCTCGAGAGCAGGAAGTGGTCGATGCGCAGCCCGGTGTTCTTGGGAAACGCGAGCAGCCGATAGTCCCACCAGCTGAACTTGCCGCCCTCGCTGTGGTGCTTGCGGTAGGCGTCGACGAGGCCGAGCGAGTCGCGCAGCGTCTTGAAGGCGGCGCGCTCGGGCGGCGTGAACAGGGTCTTGTCGGCGAAATACCGCGGGTCCCACACGTCGAGCTCTTCGGGGGCGACGTTGAAGTCGCCGCACAAGAGCAGCTCGGCGTGCTGCTGTTTCACGAGCAGCTTGGTGAGGCGCGCGTACCACTCGAGCTTGTACGCGTAGGCCGGCGAGCCGACGGCCTGGCCGTTGGGCGCGTAGAGGCCACACATGCGCACGCCGCCGACGGTGCACCAGATGACGCGGGCGTGATCATCGTCGACGCCGTCGTTCATGCCGCGCACGACGTCTGCGACGGGGTGTCTCGAGATGATGGCGACGCCGTTGTAGGTCTTCTGCCCGAAGGTCTCGGCGCGGTAGCCGGCGGCCTCGACGGCCTCGCGGGGGAACTCGGCGTCGGTGCACTTGAGCTCTTGCAGGAAGAGCACGTCGGGCTGGGCCGACTTCAGCCACCCGACGAGGCGGTCGATGCGGGCGCGCACGGAGTTGATGTTCCACGTGGCGATCTTCACGTCAGCCCCCCGCCGAGGCGTAGCGGCGCAGCGAGAGCAGCCAGACGGTGCGTGACGCCGCGGCGAACCCGAGGCTCGCGGCGATCGCGTACACGAGCGTGACGGGCTCGAGCCGGCCGAGCAGCGCTTCGGCGGGCCAGGTGGTCATCAGCGCGAGCGGAATCACGAACGTGAACACCGCCTTCAGCACGCCACGAAACACCGACGACGGCCAGCGCGCGGCGTCGAAGATGCTGCTGAACATGTAGGTGAGGTTGTCGACCTTCACGACGTAGAAGGCGGTGCTGACGATGAGAATCCACATCGAGTAGAGCACCAGCGTCGCCGTGCAGAGCAGCACCGTGGCCTGAGCGAGGCCGGCCGGCGACGGCGCGCGGCCCATGCGGCCGAACGCGATGAAGAACACCGCGATGCCCGTGCCGACGCTGACGACGCGCCAGAGCTGAAAGCGCGACGTCGAGACGAGGAACTGGGCGTCGGCGGGCTTCAGCAGCACGAAGTCGAGCGTGCCCTTACGAATGTGATCGACGACGGCCTGCAGGCCGGGGTTGATGGCGCCCTCGAGAATCGCCTGCAGCAAGATGAACCAGCCGGTGACGACGAGCGCCTCGTTCATCGACCAGCCGGGGATCATGGTCTGTGAGCGACCCGAATAGACGATCAGCAGCGGCGCGATGGCGGTGGCCGCCCACACCAGCGAGATGAGGCCGTCGATGAGAAAGTCCCACCGGTACTGCGCGGCGAGCAGCGCCGAGGTGCGCAGCTGGAGCTTGAGGAGCTGCAGATACCGGCCCACTCAGCCCCCGAACGCCTGAAAGCGCTTCACGCCCGAGCGCCACGCCACGAGTGAGAGCATGAGCAGCGCGAACGCCCAGGCCCACTGGGTGGCGACGAGGCGGGCGGTCTGCTCGAACGTGTGGCGGCCCGTCATGACCTCGATGGGCACGCCGATCTGGTAGTGAAACGGCAGCACGTCGGCGACCGCGCGCAGCGCCGGGGGAAAGAGGTCGAGGGGTATGAGGTAGCCCGAGAACACCATCAGGCAGGCGAGCCAGACCTCCATGACCTTGAGGCTCGACTCCATGAAGAAGCACAGCGTGCCGACCGCGATGTTCGAGAGAAAAGCGACGAGCCACGCGCCGACCATGCACGGCACCCAGAGCGCCCAGATGCGTGGGTCTTTCGGCAGCTCGTCGAGGCAGGTGAGCAACAGCGCGACGGTGACCGGGGTCACGACGAAGAAGCGCAGCGGCAGCGCTGCGATGTGCCCCATCGCGTACGAGATCATCGGGTGAATCGGGCGCAAGAGCCGCATCGCGAGCGTGCCCTGCCGTACCTCGAAGTTCATTTCCCAGCTGGCCCAGCTCGAGACGATCTGCCGCACGATGAAGGCGCAGAAGAAGTACGCCGAAAACGCGCTGGCGCTGTACGCCTTGCCGCTCTGGCCGACGACGGGCGTTCGCTCGGCGACCGAGCTCCACATGACCCACATGACGAACGGCATCGTCGTCGAGAGCACCCACACGAACATCTCGGCGCGGTAGGCGACGGCCTCGGCGAGGCCGATGCGAAGGAGCGTGGGCAGGGCTCGCAGGGTGCGCGTCACGCGGCCTTGCCCTTCTCTGCCCGGCTCCGCGAGAACAGCTCGCTCATCACCTCTTCGAGCGGCGGGTTCTCGACGGTGAGGTCTTTCACGGGCAGCGACTGCAGCGCCTTGCCGACGACCGCGTTCACCTGCTCGACCGGCACCTGCAGCACGGCCTCGGCGCCGTCGTTCTTCACCACCTTGCCGAGCCCCTCGAGCGCCGAGAGCGGCACGGCGGCCGAGAGCCGAAACGCGACGCGCTTCTCGGGCCGCACGCGCTGTACGAGCTCGTCGAGGCCGCCGTCGTACGAGAGCTGGCCCTTGTCGATGACGATGACGCGCGGGCAGAGCGCGGCCACGTCGTCCATGTAGTGGCTCGTGAGGATCAGCGTGGCGCCGAACTGCTCGTTGTAGGTGCGAATGAAGTCGCGCATCACGACCTGCATCGAGACGTCGAGGCCGATGGTGGGCTCGTCGAGGAAGAGCACCTTCGGCCCGTGCACCAGCGCCGCCGCCAGCTCACACTTCATGCGCTCGCCGAGCGACAGCTGGCGCGTCGGCTTGTTCACGACGTCGCCGATCTGCAAGAGCTCGATGAGGCCGTCGACGCGCTTCTTCGCCTCGTCGCGGGGCACGTCGTAGATGGCGCGGTTCAGCTCGAACGTGTCTGAGGGCGGCAGGTCCCACAAGAGCTGCTGTTTCTGCCCCATCACCAGCATGATCTTCTTGAGGAAGGCGACCTCACGCTTTTGCGGCAGGTGGCCGTCGACGCGCACCTCGCCGTCGCTCGGGTACAAGAGCCCCGCGAGCACCTGCAGGGTCGTGGTCTTGCCGGCGCCATTGGGGCCGAGAAAGCCGACGCGCTCGCCGGGCTTGATCTCGAAGTCGATGCCGTCGACGGCCGGCACGGTGGTGTACTCGCGCTTGAAGAGCGACTTCAGCGCGGCCTTCAAACCTGGCGGCCTTTTGTGTACGCGATAGTGCTTCTTCAGCCCGCGAACCGAGATCACGATGCCAGCCGACTACCACAAGGATCTCGACCGCTGGATCACCCGTTTGGAGCGCACCGCCGGCTCTACCCTCGCCCGTCCCCCTGGGGGGGCGATGTTCGACGTCAAGGCCGTCGGCCAGGCCGTTCGCACCCTGTCGCTCGGCCTCACCCGCGACCGCGAGCTCGCCGGGGCGAAGTACATGGACGACCCGAAGCTGCTCGCCGCGTACCTGCTCTTCTACTGGCCGGTCTCGTACGCCCAGGCCCGCGAGGTGCTGGGCGAGCTCGGCACCCGCCCGCGCGAGGTGCTCGACCTGGGCTCGGGCCCCGGCCCGATGGCCTTCGCCGCGCTCGACGCCGGCGCCGCCGACGTCACCGCCGCCGATCGCAGCACCCGCGCGCTCGACCTCGCCAAGAGGCTCGCGCTCGAGGCCGAGACCGGGCTCGCGACGCGGGAGTGGAACCCCGACAAGCCCCTGCCCGACGGGCAGTTCGATCTCATCTCGATGGGCCACCTGCTCAACGAGCTGCCCGAGCCGAAGCGCGTGCCGCTCGTCGAGGCGGCCCTCGCGAAGCTGAGGCCCCGCGGCAGCGTCGTCATCATCGAGCCCGCCCTGCGCGACACGTCGCGCGGCCTCTTGCGCCTGCGCGACGCGCTCGTCGCGAAGGGCTATGCGGTGCGCGCGCCGTGCCTGTTCCGCGGTGCCTGCCCCGCCCTGGTCAAAGAGAGCGACTGGTGCCACGCCGAGCGCACGTGGCGCATGCCGGCGCTGGTCGAGAACCTCGCGCGCGTCGCGCAGCTGCACAAAGAGGCGCTGAAGATGAGCTACCTCGTGCTCGCGCCGAAGGGCGAGGCGTGGCGCGAGCCTCCGCCGGGCCAGGTGTTTCGCATCGTCTCGGAGCCCCTCGAGGGCAAGGGTCGCCAGCGCTACATGGGCTGTGGGCCGACCGGGCGCATCGGGCTCGCGATGCAGCACAAGCACGCGAACCCGCAGACCGAGGCGTTCATGCGGCTGCAGCGCGGCGACGTCGTCGAGCTGACGGGCACCGAGGCCAAGGGCGACGGCCTCGCGGTGAGCGAAGGTGGCGCGGTGAAAGTCATCGCTCCGGCGGGTAAGCCGGTGACCTGAGCGTTAAGCTCCCCCGGCATGCTGGTCGCGATCGTGGTGAGCGCGGTGCTGGGCCAGGCGACGCCGGCCCCGGCGGAGCTCACCCCCGCTGCGGTCGATGAGCAGAACCCCGCGCCCGCGCCCGAGGGCGCGGTGCCGAAGCCCGAGCGGCCCCGCCCGATTCAGCGGGGCCCGCGCTCGGGCGTGGTGCTCGGCACCGACGCGTTCGTCGACTGGTGGCCGTACGCGTCGAGCTCGGGGCCGAACCGCGCGAACCAGTACCCGCAGTCGCTCTTGACCGGCGTGCGGCTGACGGGCGGCTACCAGCACAAGTCGCTGTTGCGCGGGCTGCTCGTGCTCGAGCTCGCCTACGCGGCGGCGCGGCTCGAGATGAACACCGGGCAAGACGGCCTCGTGCTCGGCATCGGCGCCGAGGGTGACCTCGTCACGCACGACCTGCTGGTGCTGTTCGGGCGCGTGACCGCCGGGTGGACGCTGACGAAGAACATGCGGCCCGGCATCACCGACCGCATGCTGAGCTTCGCGCTCGGCGCGCGGGTGCTGAAGGTCGTCGACCTGCACGTGACCCTGGGCACCGACTTCTTCGGCACGTTCAGCGCCGGGGTCGGCGCGGCGGTCGGCTGGCAGTGGCTCCTCGACTTGTAGAGAGTCTTGGTTCGCGACCGTTTTTTGCTGGAGCTGCCGGCGCCGGTTCGAATCGGGTTACCTGCCGCTCAGCACCGAGCGCGCCTCGTCGAGGAAGGTGCCCGTCGGGTACTCGTTCACGTACTTGCGGTACTCGTTTTCGGCCTCCTTCGCCTTGCCTCTGGCGTCGAAGCAGCGCGCTCGCAGCACGCGCGCTTTTTCGGCCCGCGGGCCCCGGCTCGGGTCGGTCGCGATCTCTTCGAGGCCCAGCAGGTGCTTCTCGCACCCGCCGTTGTTCAGCGCCCGCTCGGCCCGAATGATGAAGATGCCTTCGTGGTCGATCGCCGGCTCGTCTTTGTCGCTCAGCTTCGTGCCCGCCGCAGCCGCAGCGCCGGCCGGCGCCTGCTTCGGCAGCGTCGGCCACTCGATGAACCCCTGCGGCTTGACGTCTTCCAAAGGCGACACCAAGAGGGGCACTTCGAGCCCGCTCATGTCGGGCTTCGACGCCACCGGCGCGGCGGGCGGGGCCGGCGCGACCGCCGCCACCTGCACGGGGGCCGCAGCGGGAGCCGGCGCCGGCAGCGGCGCCAGCTCGTCGATCGACGCCCCCACCAGCGACGTCATCTCTTCCCGCGACGCCGACGTCGGCGGCGCCGCAACCGGAGCCACCCCGCCGCTCGCCGGCACCACCGCCGGGCGCACGGTCGCGGGCTTCGGCTCGTCGGCCAGCGCCGCGAGCTCTCTCTTCTGCGCAGCGGTGATGGTGCTGCGCGTCGAGCGCCACCGCGCGTCGAACCGCACGCGCTGCCCCGCCGTCACGAACATCGGCAGCCCGGTCGGCGGCTCGAGCGACACCTTGCCCTCGGCGACCGCGATCTCGACGCCGTCGCGGCTCGACTGCACCGAGAACTGCGTGCCGACCACCGTCACCATCAGCCCGTTCGTGTGCACCACGAAGCCCTTGCGGCGCGCCTTCGACGCCGCGATCGCCACGCGGCCGTGGTCGAGCGCCAGCGTCACGTCGTCGGCCTCGGCGCGGGCCAGCGCGAGCTGCGAGCTCGAACCCAGCCGCAGGCGCGTGCCTTCGGGCAGCTTCAGCGTGCCCTCACCCTTCCAGTCGGTGCGCAGCACGTCGCCGCTGGCCAGCTTCTCACCGTCGCCCAACGCCTTGGTCTGCGCGCCGATGAGGGTGAGCCCCGCCGCCTTCTCGACCGCCGGCACCTTCTTCACCTCGACCGGCGAGACGACCGCGACGGGGGCGGGCTCAGCCGACGGCAGCCGCGTCGCCACGCCGTACGCCACCAGCGCGAGGCCCGCGGCCACCATCGACCCGCTGAACGCGAGCACCCAGCGGCGGCCGAACACGGCCTTCGTCATGCGCTTCTCGACCGCGCTGGCGATGGCGGCGTCGGCCTTGGTGTAGGTGAACGACATCGCCGTGCCCTTCACGGCCTCGAGGGCGCCGCGGGCGGTGCGAACGTCGGTCAGCTTCTCTTGGCACTCGGGGCACTCGGTCAGGTGGTGCTGAACGAGGCGGGCATCTTCGCTGGGCAGCTCCCGCGCGGCGTACTCCCACAGCAGGGCTTCGTCGTGGCGCATCATGCCGGCACCCCCGCCCCGGTGAGGGTTCGCATGGCGGCGGTGAACTCCATGCGGGCGTGGTGCAGCCGCGAGCGAACGGTGTTGTACGGAGTGTCGGTGGCCTCGGCGATCTCTTCGGGGCCCATGTCGCAGAGCTCGTGGTACACGAACACGATTCTCTTCTTGGCCGACATGCCCTGCAGCGCGAGCTGCACGAGGCGGGCGGCCTCGGCGGCCTGGGCGACGGCTTCGGGGTCCTGGCCCTGCGCCACACCTTCGGGCACGTCAGCCGTGATGTCTTCGCGGCGGCGGCGCCACCAGCGCAGGTGCATCAGCGCGACGTTCGCGGTGACGCCGTAGAGGAAGGTGCGAAACCGCGACTGGCCCTTGTAGCGGGGCACCGCCTTCAGGAGCTTGAGGTACGTCTCTTGAATGAGGTCTTCGAGATCGTTTCGACGGCCGACCAGGTGGTAGAGCGTGCGGGCGACGTCGTCGCGGGTGAGGCGGTACAGCTCCTCGAACGCCGACAGATCGTCATTCTGGATGCGCTCGACCAGCCGCATGAGCTTGAGCTCGGCCGCGGTCGGGGGCGGCGGCGTCGGTATGACGTGGGAAAACGAAAGGGCACCAGCTGACACGGGCTCTCCTGACGGCCGCCCTGACGCAACAGGCGGTGTGTCAATTCAGTTGCCGCACCCCTGAAAAGTGATCGCAAAAAGATCGCGGTCGAAAGGCCGCGAAAATCGCCTGATCGCTTTTTTGGGGGGTGGCAACGAACCCCTTCCGAATGCGGCGATTTTTCGCCTCCGCATCAGAACCGAGAGCCAAAACACATGACTTCCAGAGCCCTTCTTGCCTTGCCTGTCCTCGCGATGTCCGCCTGCTTCGTCGAACACTGGGATGCCGAAGGGCCCTGGGGAGACTGTACCGAGGGGTGCCCCGGCTCGGCGTGTACCGAGACCTCCGATTGCCACAAGTCGTGCGGCTGCAAGGCCGGCACGTGCCAGCCCCTGCCGACGTGCAACACGTCGAACGACTGCTCGGCTGGCAAGGCCTGCGTGAACGGCACCTGCAGCGAGAGCTGCTCGGCGAACGCCGACTGCCACACGGGTGAGTACTGCCGCCAGGGCAGCTGCCAGCCGATTCCGAACAACCCGAAGCCGTGCTCGACCAGCGCGCAGTGCGGCATGGACACGTGCATCAACGGCTACTGCAACCGCGCCTGCTCGCGCGATCAAGACTGCGCGACCGGCGACTCGTGCCAGAACGGCTATTGCGCTCCGAAGCCGAGCGGCGGCACGGGCGGCGGCAACGGCAGCGACGGCGGCACGGGCGGCTCGGGTGGTGCGGGCGGGCACAGCGGCGGCACTGGTGGCACCGCGGGCGGCGGCACCGTGCCCTCGAGCTGCACGTTCAACGCTGACTGCGGCGCGGGCGCGTGGTGCATCAACAACGCGTGCGTCGTGGGCTGCAGCGCCGACATCGACTGCTCGAGCACCCAGTCGTGCCAGGGTGGCCTCTGCAAGCCGCGCCCGGCCGGTACGTGCACGCAGTCGGCGCACTGCACCATGGGTCAAGACTGCGTCGACGGCCAGTGCCGCAGCTCGTGCAGCGCCGGTCAGACCTGCGCGAGTGGCCTGACGTGCCGCATCGGCTACTGCCTGCCGCCCACCACGACGGTCTGCGCGACGAACTGCGACTGCCCGACGGGTGAGCGCTGCCTCAACGGCAGCTGCGCCCCGTAACTTCCCCGACAGCGCGCTACCGCCCGTGACGGTAGCGCGCGACTCGAAGCGGGTGAGAGGCCATGCGCTTCTCACCCGTTTCGTTTATTTGAGGGGTACATGAGCTCACTCGCGCTGCTGCTGCTGCTCGCCGCCGAACCGACCGAGGTGAAGATCAAGGTCGGGCAAGACTACCCGGCCTGCGGCGTCTACCTGGTCTGCCCGGCGCAGAACCCCATCTGCGACGACCCGAACGTCGCGAAGCCCGACGCGAACGGCAAGGGCGAGCTGGTGTGGCGCGGGGTCTCGCCCGGCACGACGAAGTGCAGCGCGGCCGGCGGCGCAGCGACGGCGATGCGTGCCGTCTTCAAGGTGACGGTGACGCCGCGGTAGTCAGCCGCGGTCGTCGCGCACGAGCAGCGTGACGCGCGTGTCGTCGCTCACCGCGCGCTGATGACCGCGGCCAGCTCTTCGTAGAGGTAGATCGCGCTCTTGATCGCCTTGTCGAAGTCGCCGAGGTGCAGGCTCTCGTTTTCCGAGTGCGCGTTCGTGTACGGGTCTTCGACGCCGATGAGCAGCGCGGGCACGCCGCCGAGCTCTTTTGCGAACGGCTCGACGAAGGGAATCGAGCCGCCGCAGCCCATCGCGACCGCGTCGACGCCGTAGCCCTTCTTCAGCGCCTTGAACGCCGCCTGAAACGCCGGGCCCGACGGGTCGGTGTACCACCACTTCGCGGCCTGCTCTTCGTTGACGGTCACCTCGAGGCCCCACGGCACCGAGTTGCGCAGCGCATCGGCGAGCGCCTTGCGCACGGTGAGCGGGTCGAGGTCGGGTACCAGCCGAATGCCGACGCGCGCCCACGCCGACTCGTTGATGATGTTGCGCGCGTCTTTGCGGTTGCTCGCCTGAAAGGCGTTCACCGAGATCGACGGCTGGCGCCAGTTCTGTTCCCACGGCGGCCGGCCCCCGAGCAGCTGGGTGCCCGGCAACATGCCCGACTGCCGGCGAAAGGTGGCCTCGTCGGTCGGCAGCGCCGCGATGCTCTTCTTCTCTTCGGCGGTGAGCGGGCGAATCTTGTCGGCGATGCCCGGCAGGTTCACCGAGCCGTCGGCGTTCGAGAGCGCCGCGATCATGCGGCACAGCGCCATGGTCGGGTCGGGAATCGGGCCGCCCCACATGCCCGAGTGCACCGACTGCTTGAGCGAACGCACCTCGACGTCGACCGTCACGAGGCCGCGCAGCGCGGTCGTGATCGACGGCAGGCCCGTCTCGAAGTTGCCGGTGTCGGTCAGCACGATCGCGTCGGCCTTCACGAGCGCCTTGTGCTTCTGCAGAAACGCCTCGAGGTGCTCCGAGCCGATCTCTTCTTCGCCCTCGATGATGACCTTCACGTTCAGCGGCAGCGCGCCCGCGCCCTTCAGCCACGCGTCGACCGCGCTGGTGTGAACGACCACGCCGGCCTTGTCGTCGGCCGCGCCGCGCGCCCAGAGGCGGCCGTCGCGCTCGGTCGGCTCGAACGGAGGGCTCTTCCACAACGTCTCGTCGCCTGCCGGCTGCACGTCGTGGTGCGCGTAGAGCAGCAGCGTCGGCTTGCCCGGCGCCTTCAAGATCTCGCCGTACGCGTACGGGTGGGCGCCCTCGACCTCGAGCAGCTGCACGTTGTCGAAGCCGCGCTTCTTCAGCAGCGCCGCCGTCGCCTCGGCGCTCTTGCGAACGTTCGCAGGGTCGAACCCGGCGAACGACACGCTGGGTATGCGCACCAGCGTCTTCAGGTCTTCGAGGTATTCGGTCTTCTTCGCGGAGTAGTGAGTCAGCGCCTTCTCGGAGGACATGGCGGCGCTGCTTAGCACTTCGCGCCCCACTTCGGTGGCTGGGTCGCTCAGGTGCAGACTCCGACACACAGGCGGCAACGAAGGCCCCCGTTCGACACCGCGTGCTCGTCGCTCGCCTTCAGCACCGTGAGCCGACCCTGCATCAAGAACGCGAAGCGCCAGCCCTTGAAGTGGGTGGCGAAGTTCTCGAGCACGGGGGTCAGGTCGCCCTTCTCGACGCGCTTGCCGTACGGGAAGTTCGCGGCGAGCAGGCCGGGGGCCCCGGGGGGCGGGCGAATCTTCGCGGCGTCGGCGCGCTCGAGCTGCAGCTTGACTCCGGCGCGGCGCGCGTTGCGTCGCGTGACCCCGAGCGCGCCGGCGTTCAAGTCGGTGCCCTTCAAGAGGTGCGGAGCAGCCCGCCTCGGACCACCCGCCACGTCGCCGGGTGGTATCGCGTGGGCGATCAGCGCCGCCTCGATGAGCAGCGTGCCGGCGCCACACATCGGGTCCCACAGGGGCTCTTCGCCGCGGTACCCGGCGAGCCTCAAGATGCCGGCGGCGAGCGTCTCGCGCATCGGCGCGCGGCCGACCTCTTCGCGGTAGCCGCGACGGTACAGCGGGCCGGTGAGATCTCTGCCGTTCTGCTTCACCTCGCTCGCGATGCGCGAGTGCAGCTTCACGCGCGCGACGTCGCTGCCGGGGGTCTCGAAGCCACCCGCCGTGCTCTTGCCGCTGAAGCCGAGCTCGCGCAGCTCGGCCTCCAGCGCAGGCTCCAGACCCGGGGTGCACGTGACGAACATGGCTAGGCGGCGGCTTCGAGCACTCGCACGATCTTCGGCCGCACGCCGGTCTGCTCGAGCAGCGCCGCGAGCTTCGCCTTCGCCGCGCGGTCTTCGCCACGAATGCGCCGCCCGAGAATCAGCTCGTTCTTCAAGCTGTGCTCCCAGCCGGTGAGCTCGGTCACCGTCACC
>JAEUJP010000483.1 GCA_016793725.1 Myxococcaceae bacterium
TACCCGCGGGAACCGGCGCCGGCTTGTTCGCGTCCGGCCACGTGCTCGGGTCTTCGGCGATGACGGTCGCGAAGTTCGACGCGTCGACCTTCTTGCCGCTCATCTTGCTGAGCAGCGCATAGAACTTCTTCGCCTCTTCGGGGTCTTTCAGGGCTTCCTTCGCGTACTTGCCGTAGAAGCTGCTCTCGTCGAGCTGCCACGAGATGCGCTGCGACATGGCCTCGGCGTTCGTCGGCTCGCGGCCGTGGCGCGCCTTGAAGCCGACGTACCAGGCCCGGTACTCGGCCTCGAAGTACTTGTACGTCTTCGCGACCTTGTCGTCGTTGATGTTGTGGTTGACCTCGTGCGCGACGGTCGAGAGCGTGAGGTGGTCGGTCTTGCCGTTCTCGACCATCGGGCCGTTGCCGTCGTTCACGATGTTGCGGGCGAGCCACAGGGTGCCGTCGTCGGCCTCGCCGTGCGTGTTGTCGGTGTACGTCTTCCACTCGAGCTTGAAGTTTTCGGTGGGCGACAAGAACTTCTTCAGCGTGTTGTCGATGATGGCCCGGTCGCCGGCGTGCGTCGACAGGCGGCCGATCATCTTGAGCGAACGCTGCTTGTCGCCCAGGTCCATCTTCGTGAACCAGTCTTTGCTGAGCGCGAGCTTGATGTTGTCGACGGCGCGCGCGTCTGGGTAGTTCTTCGCCTGGCTGAGCACGGCGGTCTTCTCGTCGGCGCTCATCGCCTGGAACTTCGGGTCGGCGATCAGCTTCTCGAGGCTCGCGGCGTAGGCGGGGTCGCACTTCGCGGCGCGCAGGCCTTCGCAGGCGATCGCCTTGTCGGCGTCGCTGAGCGCGGCGAACGTGGGCGACTTGATGAGCGCGAGCGCGCCGTCGACCTTCGCGTCGGTGACGGGGGCGCTGGTGCGAACGGTGTCGATGATCGACGTCTTGGTCGCGTCGCTCGCCTTCGCGAAGTCGGGGCTGTCGGCGAGCTTCACGAGGCCGGCGGTGAGCTGGTCGTCGTCTGCGGCGCGGCCGAGCGCGTCGACGAGCTGCTTCTGGTGCGCGGGCGACAGATCAGACAGGCCTTTGGTGGTGCCGAGCCTGCTCAAGTTGTCGAGCTTCGCCTGATCGTCGCCGGCGGCCGTGAGCTGCGAGCGCAGCGCGTTCTTGGTGTCGTCGTTCAGCCCTTTGAACTCGGCGTCGTTCTCGAGCGCGACGCGGGCCTGCAGGCCGGGGCCGGCGCGGCCGGTGGGGGGCAGGCCGTTGGCCTTCTGAAACTCCTTCACGGCGGCCTCGGTCTTGGGGCCGAAATAGCCGTCTTCTTTGATGCCCTTCTTGCCGTGCTCGGTGCGCCACGCGTTGAGCTGCGTCTGAAGATCTTTGACCTCGGGCTCGGGCTTGAGCTGGCGGTCGTTGCGCGCGAGCTCGGGCACCGTCGGGTGCGGCCCGATGCCGAGCTTGTTCATCGTGTCGCGAATGAACGTGCCGGGGTCGAAGCTCGACGGCGTGGGCGCCGACGGCTTGGGCGCGTCGGCGGGCTTCGCGGGAGGCGGAGCGGACTCCCGAGGGGCGATGGGAGTCGGAGCAGACGGCGTGGGACCAATTTTCGGTGCCATTGGGTTCTCCGAGAGAAGGGAACTGTTTGTCGCAGAACGTGAGAATCTGGTTCCAGGCGCCGTGTCTTCGGAGGACACACCGTCGTCGAAGTAGGCGAGAACAGACGGCGTCGGCGCGCGATACGTGCCGCCGGCGGCGTCGCGGCGGTCGACGAGCGAGGGAGTCGGTTTCGAGCTGGGGTGGGGGCACGATTTGTGGTTCCGTTCTGGCGAATGAAGAAGGTTTTGATCGCCCTGGCGGTTCTGGTGGTGCTCGGGGTCGCGGGCGCCGGCGCAGCGTACCTGATGCTCGAGCAGGCGGTGGCGCAGCCGAAGGGGCCCGCCACCGCACCCGACGTCGAGTTCACCGTCGCGAAGGGCACGACCGCGCGCGGCCTCGGCCCGCAGCTCGAGAAGGCGGGGCTCATCGTCGAGGGCAACGCGTGGCGCTTCTTCTTGTGGAAGCGGGGGGCGCTGAACGCGAAGGCGGGCCGTCACCTCGTGAGCGCGCGCATGACGATGAGCGAGATCGCGACGGCGCTCGAGGGCGTACCGATTCCCGACGACGTGCCGTTCGTGGTGATCGAAGGCTGGCGGCTGCGCGACATCGACAAGGCGCTGGCCGAGAAGGGGCTGCTCAAGGCCGGCGAGTACATCAAGGCCGCGAGCGAGCCGGCGAAGTTCAAGGCGCCGTTCCCGCTGCCGACCACGACGCTCGAGGGCTACCTCTACCCCGAGACGTACCAGGTGCCGGCGGCGGGGGTCGACGTGCACGCGCTGCTGCAGCGGCAGCTCGACACGTTCGCCGAGCGGTTCTTCACGCCGCACAAGGCCGAGATCGAGAAGAGCGGGCGGTCGCTGCACGAGCTCGTGACGATGGCGTCGATGCTCGAGCGCGAAGAGCCGGTGCCCGAGCAGCGCCGCACGGTGGCCGGCATTCTGTGGAAGCGGTTCGACAAGAAGCAGGGCCTCGGCGTCGACGCCACGAGCCGCTACGAGCTGGAAGACTGGAACGACAGAAAGGCGTTTCTCGTGAAGCTGCGCGACCCGAATGACCCGTACAACACGCGGCTGAACATCGGGCTGCCGCCGGGGCCGATCGGCGCGCCGACCGTCGAGTCGCTGCTCGCTGCGGCGCGGCCCGAAGACAACCCGTACTGGTACTACCTGCACGACGCGCAGAAGAAGCTGCACCCGTCGAAGAACGCCGCCGAGCACGAAGCGCTGCGGGCGAAGTTCAACGTGTACTGAGCGGCCTGGCCGGCGGCGTGCAGAGCAGGGCGCGTGCTTCTGCTCGGGCTCTCGTGCGTCATGCTGATCGCCGTCGGGCTGGCGCTCGGCCTCGCGGCTCTTGCGACGCGATCGCGTGGCCTCGCGACCGCGACGGCGGTGTGCTGTGCGGCCGGCGTGCCGCTCGCCGCCGTCTTCGCCAACGAGCGCAGCGGTTTCGGCTACGGCGCGCTCGCGTTGCTCGCGGCCGGCGTCAGCCTCGGGGTGCTGGGGGCGGCGCGGGCGAGGGTCGCGGCACAGGTCGCGAGCTCGGCCCTCGTCGCCGCCGCTGTCGCCGCGACGTTCGCCTGGCGCGACAACCCGTGGCGCGCTCACGACGTCTGCTTCGAAGAAGACCTCCCGGGCGCGACCGACCGCTTTCGCGTCTTCAACGCGGTGAGCTGCTCGAGCGGGCACGCCCTCGCGAGCCCGAGCATCGGCGCCGACCATGCGGTGCTCGACTTCGAAGACCTCGACGGTGACGGCACCGACGAGCTGCTCGTGATGGAGAGCGCCGTCGCGTGTGGCCTCACCGCCGGCTGGTGCCCGTGCGTGCAGACGGTGCAGGTGTTTCGGCTGGTGCTCGCGCCCGAGCCGCACGTCGAGCGCGCAGGTGAGCGTGCGGGGCGACAGCTCGACGCGCCCGACTGCTGACGTGTGACTGGCCGGGCGACACGACCCTCTGAAGCGTGACCTCGCAGTCTTCAGCGCGCCAGCCGGTGCGGCCAGACGGCGGTGAACGCGGCGGCGTGCACGCGGAACATTCACTCGTCGTTTGCACCTCACTCTCGAAAAGGAACCATGACAATCAAGGCACTCACCGTGAGCAGCGCTGCACTGACGAAGGTCGCGACGAGCCCGAGCCCGAGCACCGTCGTGAGCACCGCGAGGGCGGCGCTCGAGAACACCGGCACGCGATACACCGACGCGTTCGAGCCGCTGACCCGCAGGAGCCCCGCGCTCGAGTCGCAGGCCAGAAAGTACGCGGTCGACGTCGACCTGCGCTCACCCGCTCGGTCGTACTTCGTCGAACAGAACCTCGCCGACCCTGCGCTCGACGCGGGCGACGTCGGCCTCACCACCGACACGAAGAACCAGGAGCTGTACGGCGTGAACGGCCCGGTGCTCGAGGACGTGAAGCAGGGGCAGCTCGACGACTGCTGGCTGATGGCGTCGATCGGCTCGCTGGTTCACGCCGACCCGCAGGCGGTGAAGAACATGATTCGCGACAACGGCGACGGCACGTATGGCGTACGGCTGTTCGCCGAGACGCCGGCCGGCAGCGGCAGCTTCACGGCGAGCTGGGTGACGGTCGACGACGACTTCCCGCGCCACGGCCTGCTGATGCCGAGCGATCGCGAGCTGTACGCCGACGCCGGTGACGGCGACCACGACGGCCGGCAAGAGATCTGGGTGGCGCTGATCGAGAAGGCCTTCGTGCAGCACATGCAGACGAACTTCCCAGCCGAGGGCATGGGCTACGGGGCGCTGAACAACGATCTCATCAGCAAGGCGATGGGCGCGCTGACCGGCAACCCGACGAGCGTGCGCATGACGGCGAACACCGACGCGCAGACGATGTGGAGCGAGCTTCAGCGCGTGAACCAGGGCGGCCTGGTGTCGGCCGCGACGCCGAAAGACGGCACGCTGATGCCGGGGCTCAGCCAGCCGCATTGCTACACGGTGACGGGCGTGGTCGAGGTGAACGGGCACCGCTTCGTCGATCTGCGAAACCCGCTGGGCAGTGGCGAGCCGTTCGATGGTGGGCGGCCGAGCGACGGTGTCTTTCGCCTCACGTACGAAGACTTCCGCGCGAACTTCTCGGAGGTCGCCTCGCAGACGGCGCCCGACTGAGCCCTACTTCCGCAGCCAGGGCGGGAGCGGCACCTCGTTCTTCTTCTTCTTCTTCTTCGGCGGGCCGGCGTCGGGCACCTCGCCCGCGTCGGCCACGTCGGTGCCGCCGTCTTCGGTGCCGGCGTCAGCCTCATCGGCGCCGGCGTCGGCGACCTCTGCAGGCGCCACGACCGGCGGCGGCGTGACGATCGGCTTCGGGTCGGGCGGCGGCGGTGGTGGGTCGGCGCCGAGCAACACGAAGCCCAAGATGCCGACGATCAGCACCGCGCCACCGCCGGCGGCCGCGATGAGCGCCACGGGCAGCGGCTTCGCCTTCTTCGCGGCCTTCGCGGCCTTCGCGGCGGCAGCCGCGGCGTCGGCGGCAGCCTTCGCTGCGGCGTCGGCCTGCCGCTGCGCTGCGACCCGGGCTGCCTCTTCTTCGGCGGCCCTGGCGGCGGCTTCTTCGGCGGCGCGTTGGGCGGCGGCCTGACGTTCGGCTTCGGCCTGAGCGATCGCGGCGGCCTCGCGCTCCTTCATGCGCACGAGCAGCTCTTTGGTGCGGCGCGAGCGCGTGGCGAAGATGCGCTCCATGTATTCGGCGCGCTGCGCCTCTTTCCAGATGTACGGCCCGACGGCGCTGCGCAGGGCGCGGTGAAAGTCGCCCGCGTTCGCGTAGCGCTGAATCGGGTCGAGGCTCAGCGCCTTCATGATCGCTTCGTCGACCTGCGGGCTCAGCGAGAAGTTCAGCCGCGACGGCGGCACCTGCGCGCCCTTCAGCGTGGCGTCGGCCCGCTCGCGCGGGTTGCGGCCGCTGAACAGCACCTTGTTCGTGAGCAGCTCGTGCGCGAGCACCGCCAGCGAGAACACGTCTGACCGCGGCGTGACCGGCTCGCCGCGAATCGACTCGGGCGAGAGGTAGCCGGCGTTGCCGGCCATCCACTCGCCGTCGGCCGAGGTGCTGCTGTGCGGCAGCTTCAGGTACCTCGGGTTCAGCAGCTTCGCCGAGCCGCCGAACGTCGCGACGATGTGCTGCGGGCGAAGCAGGCCGTGCGCGCGCGGGCGCAGCGGGTCTTTGACGTTCTGCTTCGCGTGCAGCTGCTGAAGCCCCAGCGCCGCGTCGGCGACCGCGCCGAGGCCGAAGCCCATCGGCATCGGCATGCCGCGCTCTTTGCCGGTCGCGCGAATTTCGTCGAGCGTGGCGCCGGCGACGTACTCGGTCACCCAGAAGCTGCCGAGCTCGCTCGACTCGATGCCGAACGTCTTCTCGAGGTGCGAGTCTTTGAGGCCGACCGCCTCTTCGGCGTCGGCGACGGCGGCCGGGGGCGGCTGGCTCTTGTCGTCGAGCTTGTGCAGCAGCACGGTCTCGCTGTTGCCGGTGAGGTCGAGCTTGAACGCGAGCAGGGCGCTCGGCTTGCCGGGGAGCAGGCTGCCGACAACCTCGCAGCTGCCGACGCGTGTACCGGCCAGCGGGTCGGGCGACGGCGTCTCTTCATCCAGCAGGGTCAATGTGCCGCGTACCTTAGCGCCGCTTCACTCGACTGGCTCGGGTTCTGGATCGCGCGCTTTGCGAGGCGGCCCGAAG
>JAEUJP010000525.1 GCA_016793725.1 Myxococcaceae bacterium
CTCGGCGCCGCCCTCATCGCCGCCGTCGGCCTCGTCGTGCTCGTCGCCTTCGAGAAGGTGCGGTTCTTGGCGAAGCAGAAGGTGCTGCCCGGCCCGCTCGTCGCCGTCGCCGCCGGCATCGGCATCAACCAGCTCTTGCTCGCGGTCGCACCCGACCTCGCGCTGCAGCGCGAACACCTCGTCGTGCTCCCGACGAGCGGCCTCTCGGCCGAGTGGGTGCGCCTGCCCGACTTCGCCGCGCTCACGAGGCCCTCCGTGTGGAAGATTGCGTTCACCATCGGCGCCGTCGCCAGCGTCGAGTCGCTGCTCAGCCTCGATGCGACCGAGCGGCTCGACCCCGAGAAGCGCCGCGCCTCGCCCGACCGCGAGCTGCTGGCGCAGGGAGCCGGCAACGTGATCAGCGGCCTGCTCGGCGGCCTGCCGCTCACCGGCGTCATCGTGCGCAGCTCGGCCAACATCAACGCAGGCGCCAAGAGCAGCGCCTCGGCCATCTTTCACGGCGGGTTCCTGCTGATCGCGGTCTTCGCTGTCCCCCAGCTGCTGAACCTGATACCCCTCGCGGCGCTCGCGGCGGTGCTGCTGCTCACCGGGTACAAGCTCGCGAAGCCGGCGCTGTTTCTCGAGGCGTGGCGCGCGGGCAAAGACGCGTTTCTGCCGTTCGTGGCGACCATCGTGGCGATCGTGGCGACCGACCTGCTCACCGGCGTGCTCATCGGCCTCATCGCCGGCACCTTCTTCATCTTGAGGGAGTACGCGCGGTCTGACGGCATGCGCAACACGACGGTGCCCGGCGCGGTGGTGAAGCGGTACGAGCTCGACGACCAGGTGACGTTTCTGCACCGCGTCGGCATCGTGAAGATTCTCGAGGCCGTGAAGCCCGGCGAGCGCATCGAGGTCGACGCGACGCGCTGCCGGCGCATCGACCCCGACGTGCTCGCGGTGTTCAAAGACTTCGCCGACACGGCGAGAGCGAAGCAGATCGACTTTCGACTCGTAGGCCTGACCGGAGCCCCCACATGAGCACAGACCCCATCGACCGTCTTCTCGCGCAGAACAAGACCTGGGTGGCGAGCGCGACGGCAAAAGACCCGCAGTTCTTCGAGCGCCTCGCGCACGGTCAGACGCCCGAGTACCTGTTCATCGGCTGCTCCGACTCGCGCGTGCCGGCGAACGCGCTGACCGGCACGGGGCCCGGCGAGATGTTCGTTCACCGCAACATCGCGAACCAGTTTCACCTGCATGACCTCAACTCGCTCGCCGTCGTGCAGTACGCCGTCGACGTGCTCGACGTGTCGAGCATCATCGTCGTCGGGCACTACGGGTGCGGCGGCGTGAAGGCGGCGAACGGGCTGCACAGCTACGGCCTCGTCGACCACTGGCTCGGCGAAATTCGTGACCTCGGCGAGCGCTACCAGGCGCTGCTCGGCACCGGCGAAGAAGAGCGCCACCACCGCCTCGTCGAGCTCTCGGTGCTGCAGCAGGTCGTCAACCTGTCGCTGTGCCCCGTGCTGCGCACCGCGTGGAAGAAGGGCAGGCGCCCGACCCTCGCGGGCCTCGTGTACGACGTGGCCGACGGCGCGCTGCACAAGCTCGTGAGCGGGCTCAGCAGCGTCGAGCAGGCACAGGCGGTCATGCCCGACCCGAAGGCGAAGGTGCTGCCGAAGCTGTTCAAAGACTAGATCACCACGGTGCGCTGCGCCCGGCCGGCGAGGTAGCCGACCTTGCGCGCGAGCCCGGCGAGCTGCGCGTTGTTGTCGTCGACGCGCATCGTGAGCCGGGGCAGCGACGACAGCAGGTGCCGTGAAATCTGCCCGAGCGACAAGGTCGCGTGGTGCAGCCGCCGCTGCTCGGGAATCGTATAGAGCCCCTCGAGCTCGGCGCCGTGCGGGCAGCGGCTGCCGATGTCGAGCTTGAAGACGAGGCGCTTGTCTTTGTCTTCGAGCACGTAGGTGCGCTTCGCCTTCACCTTCAGCTTCACGCGCTCGGCGAACCCCTTGGGGTCTATGGCGAGCGGGTCGCGCTCCATCTGCTCTCTGACGGCGGCGGCGGCCATCGGCACGAGCTCGGCGAGGTCGGTCTCGACCGCGAGGCGCAACGTCGGGTTCGTGAACGGGCCCAGGTCATCGGCCGAGCACGCGAACAGCCGCTGCGTGCGGTTCAGCTGCGGCTTCGCGGTCGGGCACAGGTGCTGAACAAGCACGTCGATGGCCCCCTTGTCGCCCATCAGCGAGAGCGGCTTCACGGTGGCGGCGAGCGCCTTCGCGAGGTCGGCGATCGCGTTCGACGGGCTCGCGCTCGGTACGACGAGGCTGCCGCCCAGGCCCACGAACAACACCGCCGTCAGCTCGCCGTCGACGAAGCGGCCGTGGAACGTGAACGGCGGCGCGCCGGCCTTCGCCACGACGCCGAAGTCTTCGAGAATGCCGAGCAGGTAGAGGTTGTGCGCAGGCTCGCGGGCGAGCAGCGCGCGCGTCGTGTCGAGGTGTGGCTGTCGGAGCGGCTCCACCGAGACGGCCATGGGCGCCCTCAACGGTACTGCCTATTTCGACGGGTGGGGGTTGAAGATGAACGTGTGCCGCATGGAGCCTTGCGACATGCCCTGGGGTAGCGACAGGCGTGCGCCTTCCAGCGCATCTTGCACACACGCCGTCACGTAGGGGTCGGCGCCCATCATGCGCACCTGCACCCTCGACAGCGTGCCGTCGGGCATCGGCTCGAACACCGTCGAGACCCGCACCACCTGCCGCAGGCGCGCGCTGTCGTCGATGAAGCACAGGTTCACCAGCGGCTCGAGCTGCTTCACGACGGCGGCCTTCGGTTCGACGGCGCGCGGCTCGGGCGGTGTGGGCTCGACCGGAGGTGGGGGCTCGACGGGCGCCTCAGCAGCCGGCTCGATGCGCCCCGCCCGAGGCGCCGGCGGAGGCTCGGCCTGTACGACGGTGGGCAAAGGCGGCGGCTGAGCGGGTCGAGACGACACGGGCACCGGCGGGGGGGTGTCTGACAGGGCCGAGAGCCCCCACCCCACGAGCACGGCGAACGGCACCAACACGGCGGCCGCGATGAGCATGAGGCGCTTCACGCGGCGATCACCGCGTCGCGCCGGAGCGCCTCGAGGGTGAAGCCCCGGCTCAGCTCGAGGGCTGTGACGGGGTCGCCCGAACCCAGGCCGCTCCACTTCGCGAGGCGCCCGAGCAGCGCGCGCGGGTCATCGCCGCGGTCGCGAAAGAACGCGACGGTGCTCGAGCCGTCGCGCTTGGCCATGCGGCGGCCCTGGTCGTCGAGCAACAGCGGCACGTGCGCGAACTGTGGCGGCGTGAGCCCGAGTGCGGCGTACAGCTGCAGCTGGCGCGGAGTCGACGAGAGCAGGTCATCGCCGCGCAGCACGTGTGTGATGCCCGTCGCCGCGTCGTCGACCACCACCGCGAGCTGGTACGCGGCGATGCCGTCGGCGCGCCGCACCACGAAGTCGCCGACCGCCGTCTCGACGTCTTGCGTGTAGGGCCCATGAATCAGGTCGACGAACGAGGTCGGCCCGCCGCCGGGCCTGAAGCGAACCGAGGCGGGGCGGCCGGGCTGGGTGACTCCGGCGCGGCAGGTGCCCGGGTAGATCGGGCCGTCTTCGCCCTCGTGCGGAGCGCTCGCGGCCCGCGCGAGGTCGGCGCGCGAGCACGTGCAGAAGTACGTGAGCCCCTTCGCCTGCAGGCTGCCGAGCGCCTCGCGGTACACGTCGGAGCGCTCGCTCTGCTTCAGCACGGGCCCGTCCCACCCGAGGCCCAGCCACTCGAGGTCTCGGTACAGCGCGTCGACGTGCTGCGGCTTGCAGCGCGTGGCGTCGAGGTCTTCGATGCGCAGGTGAAACTCGGCGCCCAGACTCTTCGCGAACAGCCAGCCGAGCAGCGCGCTGCGGGCGTTGCCGAGATGCATGAGGCCCGTGGGCGACGGAGCGAAACGGTGTTTCTGGGGCTGGGTTCGAGACGTGCCCGGTGCTCGGCTCACGGCTTCTTCTTGAGCGGCGACCGCTTGCCATCGCCGAGCGGCTTGCGGTTGCCCTCGTCTTTCGCCGGGGCATCGGGCTCGCCGATGTCGAGCCCGTCGCCGCGGCCCGGCTGAACGCCGTACTTCGCCTCGGCGACCTTCACGCCCGACGGGCCCAGGTTCGGCGCCACCGACGACGGCACCTTCACCGGGTCACCCGACTTCGCGCCCTTCGCCGACAGCGTGCCGGCGATGTTGAAGAACTCGACGCCGGCCGAGAGCAGCTCGGTGTCGAACGCGGCCCGGTTCAGCCGACGCACCTCGGAGCTCTTCGCCGTGAAGACGAACGCATCGAGCGCGAGGTTCTTGCCCTCTTTCGACAGCGTGCCGAACACGATCAGGTCGACCCCCGCCGCGGTCGCGATCTCTTGCCCCGCCTTCACCACCTCGGCGTCGAGGCGATTCTGTGACACCGCCGACAACAGCCGCGACTCGGGGTCTTTCGACGTCGACACGCCGCTCACCTTCGCGGTCTTGCCCGACTGCACCTCGGCGACCCCGCCGAGCTGCTCGCCGTTCGCGAGCGTCGCGCGCCAGAAGTGCAGGCCCGGCGGCACGTCTTTCACCTGCAGGGGCGTGTTGCCGAGCGGCACCCCGTCGACGACGACCGCTGCGCCCGAAGGCGTCGTCTCGAGCTGCAGCACACCCTTCGGTGCGTCTTTCACGGCCTTGCGCGTGTCGGTGACGACGCGCGCGAACAGCTGCGACGTCGCGGCGAGCGGCAGCTCGCGGTCGGGCGCGAACGCCAGCGCCGTCTTGAGGCTCTGCAGGCCCTCTTCGTCTCTGCCGGTGTTGTACTGAACCGCGGCGAGCAGCGCGTACGCGTCGACGACCTCGGCGATGTCGGCGACCGAGACCGCGTTCGCCTTGTAGGCGGTGACGGCTTTCGTCAGCGCCTCGCCGGCGAGGCGAAACTTCTTCTTCGCGCGCAGGCCCTTCGCCTCTTCGACGTCTTTGCGGGCGTCGTTCAGGGCGTCGGCGGCGCCGAAGTCGGTCGAGCCGGCCTTGCGGAGGTCGACGAACTGCAGGCCCTCGGCGTTCTTGAACTCGGTCGAGAGCATGCCGGTCGCCTTCTGGCCGGCGCGGGCCGGCACGTCGCCCGACAGCGAGGCGAAGGGCAGCACGCCGAGCTTCTGCGGGGTGGCGGGGGCACCCTCTTCTGCCCCGAAAGCAGAGACGGCAGAGAGGACGACGGCGGCGATCGGCAGGGAACGCATGACGAGCCAGATAGCACGCCTTGGGGCGTGTGCGCGGCTCCTGGGTTAAGAGACGGCCCGTGCGGTTCCTGCACTGCTCCGACGTTCACATCACCGGCGACTACAAGCGCAAAGGGCTCTTCGAGCTCGGCTGGCGGCGGTTGCCGGCGCTGGGCGAGCTGTTCATCAAGGGCCGCTACCGCAACTTCGAGCGGGCGCCCGAGACGGTGCGCCAGATCATGCGCGACGCCGAGCGCCACCGCGCCGGCCACGTCATCGTGTCGGGCGACGTCACCGCCTACGCGCTCGAAGAAGAGTTCGACGGCGCGCGCGCCGCGTTCGAGCCGTGGGCGTCTGACAAGCAGCGCTGCACCGTGATTCACGGCAACCACGACACGTACACGCCGGGCACGATGCGCGACCGCCGCTTCGAGCGGCGCTTCGGCCACCTGCTCGAGTCAGATCTGCCCGAGGTCTCGCGCGAGGGGCCCTACCCGTTCGTGCGCCTGCTCGACGGCGCCGCCGTCATCGGCCTGCGCTCGGCGCGCGTGCCGTTCGTGCCGGGCGCGTCGTTCGGCGTCATCGGCAAGCGGCAGCTCGAGGGGTTGGACCTCGCGCTCGCCGACAAGCGCCTCGACGGGCGAGCGGTGCTGGTGGTGGTGCACCACGCTCCGCTGACGAAGGCCGGCAGGCCCGACAAGCCGAACCACGGGCTCGTCGACGCGAAGGCGCTGTTTCAGCGGCTGCCGGGCTCGCGGTTCGCGGTGCTGCACGGGCACATTCACCACCGCTACCACCACCCGGCGACCGGCGACCGGCCGCACATCTTCGGGGCGGGCAGCTCGACGCAGGCGGGCCGCGAGGGCTACTGGCTCATCGACGTGCGCGACGGGAAGATTGCGGGCAGCGAGATGCACACGCCGGGGGCGTGAGTCGACGCGCGTGGAGGTACGGCCGTCGACCTGCGTCGGCTGACCGCTCTTACGGCGCGCCCATGCCACTGCACTCGGCCGGGCTCGCGTCGCCGCAGCTGTTCTTGAGCAGCGCGCGGGCACAGGCGGCCTTCTTGTCGGCGTTCGACGGCGACACCGCGTCTTTGCGCGAGGTGTCTTTGCAGGCCTTCGAGACGGCCTGGCAGCGCTCTTTTGCGTCGGGCTTGCAGCTCGTGGCGTGGCACACCGCGCCGGCCCAGAGGTCGCACAGCCAACGTTCACTGTACGTCTCGGGCTTCACCGAGACGGAGCTCGACAACCACGCGGCAGCAACGATTCCGAGGACCATGGCGTCGCAATGATAACGGATGACGCGACACGCCGCGAAAAGGTGGTGCTACAAAGCGGTAGCGATGAAGGAAGACCAGCCCGAGCTGTTGAGGGAGGAGCTTCAGGCGCTGCGCAACCTGAGCCGCGCCATCGACGACGCCCTCGAAGAGTCGCTGAAGGCCCGCGAGAACCTCGAGCAGACGATGAAGCGCCTCTTCCCCGTGCTGCTCAGGCTCACGGGCGCGGTCGCCGCCGCCGTCACCACCCAAGACGAAGAGCTCTCGACCCAGACCTGGAGCCTCGGCGACTTCGGCGACACCTTCCCCGGCACGGCCCTCAGCGAAACCAACTGGGGTGCGCGCCGCTTCTTGACCGGCACCATCGTCAGCCAGCAGCTCGACGTCGTGGGGCTGAAGGTCGGGGCCATCGGCCTGGTGTTCGACGGCGACCAGACGGCGCCCGAGACGGCGGCGCGGCTGTCGCGCATGGTCGAGACGGTGGCCGAAGAGCTCGACACGGTGCTGGCGAGCGTTCACACGGCGAGCGAGAAGCACCAGCTGCTCGTCACCATCAACCACCTGCTCTCGAACCGCGTCTTCGAGGCCGGTATGGATCAGGCGGTTCGCGCCCTCTGCGAGAAGGTGAAGCTGCCCGGCTTCATGCTGCTGTACCGCGACGCGGTCGTCTCGAGCTCGATGCACTACCGCATCTACAAGTACGGGCAGCTCGAGCACGCGTCGAACGGCACGCGCCACCCCGCGCTCGACAACGCGATTCGGGCGCACGGCCCGAAGCTGATCGCGCCGAGCGACACCTCGCTGCGCACCGTGCTCGGCAGCGCGCGCGCGGTCGAGGCCGTGCTGATCAGCGGCGTGTCAGAGCACTCGACGAACACGCTCGGCAAGATCATGGTGTGGAGCGGCGGCGAGGGCTTCTCGGCCTTCACGATGGATCTGCTGCGGCTGCTCGCCTCGACGCTGTCGCAGCGGCTCATCGACTACAACCGCGAGCGCATTCACCTCTCGCAGTTCTTCTCGGCCGCGGTGATGGACGATCTGTTGCGCGACCCCGACTACGAGCGGCGCTACCTCGCTCCGCGCGCCGAAGAGGTGGGCATTCTCTTCGCCGACATCAACGGCTTCACGCGCATCTGTGAGCAGGTGCTCGAGCGGCCCGAGCGCATCGGCAAGTTCGTCGACGACTGGAGCGACGAGGCCGTCGCCATTCTTCACCGCCACGGCGGCGTGTTCGACAAGATGGTCGGCGACTGCGTCATCGGCCTGTTCGGCCCGCCCTTCTTCAAGTCATCGAACGGCGTGCGCGCGGCCGAGGCCGTTCGCGCGGCCATCGACATTCAGAACTTCACCCGGGAGAAGATGAGCGCACACCCCGAGGTCTCACGCCTGTCAGAGCTGCTGAAGCTGCCCGGCCTCGGCGTCGCCATCGGCGTGAACCTCGCTCCGGCGTTCTGCGGCCTGTTCGGCCCGAACCGCCAGTACACCGGCTTCTCGACCGGCATGAACCAGACCGCGCGGCTGCAGTCGCTCGGCGGCTTCCGCGAGACGCTGGTGATGGAGTCGGCGAAGCAGGCCATCGAGACCCTCGACGCGCCCGACCTGAAGGCCCTGAAGTACGGGCCGCTCACCGAGACGCCGGTGAAGAACGTCGAGAAGCCGCTGCGGCACTTCAAATTACTCTGAAGTGCTGCAGCACCAGCCCGAGGCCGAACGAGGTCGCGTTGGCGAAGAACGACCACTCGATGGGGCGCTTCACGCCGAACGACGCGAGCCACGCAGCTTCGACGGCGACCGCGAACAGCTCGGCGCAGGCGACCATCTGCCACCAATGGCCCGTGGGCCAATAGCGGGGAAAGACGAACCAGACGACGGGGTGCGTGATGGCCGAGGCGCCGAACGCGGCGACCCACTTGCGGCCGCTCTCGGTCGATGAAGCTGCGACGAGGTAGATGGGTACTTCGACGAGCTGCGTGAGCGCGAACGCGATCAGCCAGGGCTTCACGCGCGCAGCATCGGCCCCGTGTAGCGGCGAGTGAAGTGAATCCAATTTCGGGCGTCGATCTCGACCACCCACTCGATGTTGGGGGTGAAGGTGAACCGGCCGCGCACGAAGCTCTCGAGCAGGTCGGCGGCCTGCATCGGCGTCAGGTTCGGCCCGCGAAACGAGACCCGCAGGTACGTCTCGAGCGTCGGCATCACGTCGACCGAGACGCAGATTTGAACCGTCTCGACCCGGCGGAAGTAGGCGGGCGACACCCGCTGCTTGCCCGGGGTCAGCCAGTTCTGCGGCTGCAGTGCGAAGTCGAGGAGCGCCCCCGACGCCTCTTCGATGGTCTGGCTCTGCGAAATCGCTGTGCGCATCGCGCTCCTCCCGGACGAGGTCGATTGCTGACTCCCCAAGGAGACTCCTTAAGGTGGCGCTGAAACAAGGCCTCACCGGCTTGACGCCGTCGATTTCGCGCGTCACGCGGCCGGCGGCTTGAGTTCGCGGGCCGACCGGTGGCAGGCGCGGCGCGACCGCTCGCGCCGGCCGGGGGCTCGGGGCGGCCCGGCTCGCGGTTCTCATCAGGGACATGTTCGAGACCTGGCGAGCCCACTTCGAAGCGAACCGTTCACGCCCGCTGCCCGAGGTCGAGGCGCCGACGCTGCCCGAGCACCAGCGCGCGCCGCTCGCACGCTCGATGTCGGTGTTTCAGCTCGGCGAGACCGGCGAGGGCCGCATCGCGAAGCAGATCGACTCGGTCGAGTTACCGCTGGTCGACGACGACTACCGCGCGAGCTTGAAGATGTTCATCGCCGAAGAGGGCCGCCACTCGCGCGTGCTCGCGCTGATGGTGAAGGCGCTCGGGGGCCAGCTGCTGCACCACAGCTGGACACACCACCTCTTCGTCTTCGCCCGCGGCCTCGTCGGCGTGCGCTTCAAGCTGCTCGTGCTGCTCGCGGCCGAGGTCATCGCGATCGGCTTCTACGGCGTTCTGGCGCGCGTGCTGCCGCCGGGGCCGATGGCGGCGGCGCTGCGCCAGATCTGCGGCGACGAGCGGGCCCACTTCGACTTTCACTGTGACTTCTTGCGCGGGCAGCCCGCGGTGTTCCGCTGGCTGTGGCGGCCCATCGGCTACGCGGCCGCGATCACCGTGCTGTTCGATCACCGCGTGACGCTGGCTGCGTTCGGGGTGCCGCTCTCGGCCGCCGCGCGTGAGCTGTTCGGCTTCGTCGAAGAGGCCGCGCGCGGGATGGCGGAGGGCGCAGCGCCCGCGAATGTGGCTGCCGAACAGCAGTACCGTTCGCCAGCCTGATGAGCAGCGGAGCCCGACCAGAATTACAGCACCACGAGGTCGTCTCTGTGCACCGCCTCGTCGAGCCCGCGGTAGCCGAGCTCGGCTTCGATCTGCGACGTCTTCTTGCCCGCGATGCGCTTGAGCTCGTCGCTGTCGTACGCCGCCAGCCCGCGCGCCACCACCTCGCCGCCCGGCCCCGCGATGTCGACCGGGTCACCCTTGTCGAACCGGCCCTCGACGCTGCGCACCCCGCTCGGCAAGAGGCTCTTGTTCCGCTCGACCAGCGCCCGCACCGCGCCCTCGTCGACGCGCAGCCGGCCGCGCGGTTTCAGGGCATGCGCGATCCACCCCGACCTCGCCTTCTTCTGCGCCGTCGCGTCGAACAGCGTGCCGACCTCTTCGCCCGCCAGCACCTGCCCGAGCCGCCCCGGCTTGAGCCCCGCACACACCACACACCGAATGCCCAGCTCGGTCGCGCGCGCCGCCGCCCGCACCTTCGTCGCCATGCCGCCCGTGCCGACCTTCGAGCCCGACGCCCCCGCCTTCGCCAGCACCTCGCGTGTCAGCGCTCTCACGTACGGCACCCGCTTCGCCTCGGGGTTCGACCGCGGGTCTTCTTCGTACAGCCCGTCGACGTCACTCAAGATGACGAGCAGGTCTGCGTCGACGAGGCCCGCCACCAGCCCCGCGAGCGTGTCGTTGTCGCCGAACTTGATCTCGTCGGCCGAAACCGTGTCGTTCTCGTTCACCACCGGTATGACGTTCTGCTCGAGCAGCCGCTCGAGCGCGTGCCGCGCGTTCAGGTACCGGTGCCGCGCCTGCACGTCGTCGTGCGTCAAGAGCACCTGCGCGACCGGCCGCGGCGCCAGCGCCTCTTCCCACGCGCGCATCAGCCGGCTCTGCCCGACCGCCGCGCACGCCTGCTTGCCCGGCACGTCTTTCGGCCGCGCCTCGAGCTTCAGCCGCTCGACGCCCAGCGCGATCGCCCCCGACGACACCACCACCACCTCGCGCGTCGCCGCGGCCTCGGCGATCTCGGCCGCGAGCTGCTCGAAGTGTGCGCGGTGAAAACGGCCCGTCGCGTTCGTGAGCGCGTTCGTGCCCACCTTCACGACGATGCGGCGCGCCTTCGTCAGTGCCTGCCGAAACACGCGCTGCCGTCTACCTTGGAAAAAACCGAAAAGGGAGCCCTCGCAGCGCGCGAGAGCTCCCTTCGGTCGACGGATTCGAGTCAGTTCAGTTGCAGGCGATCTGAATGCACGCGTTGCCCGGCGGCACGCAGATGCCGCAGCTCGCGTTGCAGCACTCGAGACCCGGCGCGCACGTCACGTTGCCGCAGCTCGACGGCGGCGGAGCGCAGTCGCAGAT
>JAEUJP010000530.1 GCA_016793725.1 Myxococcaceae bacterium
GCCCCCCGAACCACCGCCCGCACCGCCAGTCATCGGCGCGACATACGGCACGCCCTTGCGCAGGTAGAGGCTCGGGCTCACGAGCGCCTCTTCGACGAAGCGCGCGAGGTCGAGCGGGCCGCTGCCGGCCTTCTGCACCAGCGACGCGCTCAAGCTGTCGGTGTGCTCGGTGTGCGCCGCGCCGGTCGCGAAGCTGACGAAGTTCTGGCTGAAGCAGCTCGCGGTGCGCGGGCTCGCGGCGACGGCCTCGGCGAGCTCGACGCCGCCCCCGAAGCTGCGCGGCTTACCGCCGCCGAACGGCACGTCGGTGACGACCGAGTCGACCGCGCGACCGTTGTGCACGGTGCGATACCGGCCGAGCGCGTCGTACTTCCCGAGCGTGAAGCCCATCGGCATGAACTGCCGGTGGCAGCCGCGGCACTCGGCGCCCTGCTGCATCATCGCTTCGTACTGCTCGCGCGTCGTGAGCTGGTCGAAGTTCGGCAGCGACTGGGCCGTCGCGGCGGCGGCGGCCGTGTTCACGTTCGAAGGCGGGCCGACCTCTTCGCACAGCAGCTGTTCCTTCACCATGAGGCCGCGCAGCACCGGGCGGTCGCGCGCGGCGTCGTCGGCCTTGCCGATGGCGGCCATCGAGCTCGCGAGCGTGAGCACACCCTTGCGCTGCGTCGGGTCGAGCTGCAGCCGAGTCGGCGCGGTCGCGGTGAGGCCGTAGAGCGGCGCGGTGTTCGCGTCGGCGATGGTGAAGCTCTCGGTGAAGAGCGCGGGCAGCGTGCCGGGCCCGTCGAAGACGACGGCCGCGACGAACGCGTCGAGCTCGGCCTTGAGCGAGGCGCCGAGCGAAGGCGACGTGAGCTTCGGGTAGTCGGTGGGCCGCTGCGCCATGTGGTCGACGCGCGTGAGCTTGAGCCACTGGCGAAAGAAGTCGCCGACCCGCGCGCGCGCGTTCGGGCTGCCCCACAGCCGCTTGATGTGACGGCGCAGGCCGGCCTCGTCGAGCCGCCCCGCCTCGGCGTCGGCGAGCAGGGCCTCGTCGGGCATGGTGCCCGTCAGCGTGTACGAGACGACCGAGGCCCGCTCGAAGTCGTCGAGCGCGTAGAGGTCACCGGTCGGCGTCGTCGGCCGGCCGACCTCGCTGCGATACAAAAACTGGGGAGCCATCACCAGCCGCGCCACCACCAGCTGCGCGCCGGTGCGCCGGTCATTCACGGCGCTCGAGACGCCTTCGAAGAACGCGAACAGCTCGTCGCGCTGCTCGGCCGTCAGCGGGCGGCGGTGGGCGCGGCGGCCGAGCTTCGCGATGAGCTCGCGCATGCACGCGTCGGTGACGTTGCCCGGGTCGAAGCACGCGAAGTCGGCGCGCGCGCGCGTCGCGACGTATTCGGCGCCGAGCCGCTCGCTCTCGTCGAGCAGCGCCGACAACAGGTTGTCGTCGACGTGAATGTTGGCGCCGTTGTCGAAGCCCGCGGCCCAGTCGGCCTGCGAGAGCGGGGTCTGCACGGCGAGCCCGAGCAGGTCGCGCACGGTCGCGCGGTACTCGGTCGCCGAGAGCGCGCGCACCTGCGGGGCGGTCATGCCGACGACGATGGGCGCTTCTTGGCCCGCACCGGCGCCCGACCCCGCCCCGCCCCCCTCACCTCCCGAGCCCGGGCCGAACGGCGAGCCCGGCATGAAGCCACCGGGAAAGATGTCTCCCGTGCACGCGCTCGCCGCGCACACCACCACCACCAACCGGGAAATCGAGGGCACGAAGAGCCGCGGTTCGCATGCCATGTGCCAGGGTTGGTGGTTGGCGGGCGACCAACGATCTCAAAGCGTTTGACATCTGAATCAAAGGCCCTGCCAACACCCGCTACATTGACTGGACAATCGGCGCGCTTGACCGATGGAGCGTAGATGTTCCAAGGTGATACCCGAATCAATTCGAAGTCTGCTATGGCGCGAGGCATGAGACCCCTCGTCGCAGCAGCGCTGTTGATGCCGGCCTGGGCTCAGGCCTTCTGTGGCTTCTACGTGTCGAGCGCAGGCGCCGAGCTGTTCAACGACGCCTCGATGGTGGTGCTGATGCGCGAGGGCACCCGCACGGTGCTGTCGATGCAGAACAACTACCGCGGGCCGACCGAAAACTTCGCGCTCGTCGTGCCGGTGCCCGTGGTGCTGAAGGAAGAGATGGTGAAGACGCTGCCGAAAGAGGTCTTCAGCCGCATCGACACGCTCGCGTCCCCGCGGCTGGTCGAAGACTTCGAGGCGGGCGAGTGCCCGCCGCGCCCGCCGCCAGTGCCCAGCGCGCGAATGGAATCGGGTGGGGGTGGCATGGCGCGCGACCTCGGCGTCAAGGTCGAGGCGAAGTTCGAGGTCGGCGAGTACGAGGTCGTGATTCTCTCGGCGAAAGACGCGCTCGGCCTCGACATCTGGCTGCGCGAGAACAAGTACAAGATTCCCGGTGGCGCCGCCCCGCTGCTCAAGCCGTACGTCGAAGGCAGCTGGAAGTTTTTCGTCGCCAAGGTCAACGCGAAGAAGGTCACGTTCAAAGACGGCCAGGCGGTGCTGTCGCCGCTGCGCTTCCACCACGACTCCGAGGCGTTCACGCTGCCTGTGCGGCTCGGGCTGATGAACTCGAGCGGCGCGCAAGACCTCATCGTCACCGTCATCGCGAAGTCGCGCTACGAGGCCGCGAACCTGAAGAACGTCACCGTGCCGACGAACCTGCAGCTCACCGCCACGGCCCCGTCGCAGTTCGGCGGCTTCTACAGCGAGCTGCTGAAGCGCACCTTTTCGGCCAACGCCGGCACCGCCGTCACCGAGTTCGCCTGGGAGGGCGCGCTGCCCCCGCCGCGAGTCATGACGCGACAGGGCATCTACGGCGTGACGTGCGACCCGTGCCCTCCGCCCCACCCGATGGACGACCCGATGGCGAAGTACCTCGGCGCCGACGTGCTGCCCGGCTTGAAAGACGACGAGGCCATCGCGAAGTGGGCGCGCGAGGCCACGATGACGCGCCTGCATCTGCGCTATGGCAAAGACAGCCTCACCGACGACGTCGTGCTGAAGGCCGTCGAGCCGATCGCGGGCGGCGTTCCCGAGCAGGCGAAGACCGGCCCGGCGAAGACGAACCGCTTTCAGGGCCGGTACATCGTGAAGAAGCCCTTCGACCCGAACATGTGCTCGCGCTACGGGCGCGGCGGCGGGCCGGCTGCAGGCGGCAACGTGGTGCCGATGGGCTTCAACTCGCAGCTCGCCGGCGAGGGCGGCAACACGGCGCCGTCAGTCGCGCTGAAAGAGCCGTTCGAGGCGCTGCTCATCACCGACGTGCCCGAGCTCGGAGTGAAGGCGACCGGCAAGCCGCCGGCGCCCGCGAAGAAGAAGTGAAGCGGGCTCACAGCGTCTTCAGGTACTCGAGCACGGCGCGGCGCTCGTCGGCCGTCAGCGCGTCGCCGAACGTGTGGCCCACGTTCGACAAGCCCAGCCCCGTCGTGTCGTAGCCGCGGCCAGGCACGTCGCCGCGCCAGCCGACGCGCTCGAGGTCGTACTCGTCGCGCGTGAAGGCGCTCGACCACTTCGTGGGCCGCAGTGACGCGTCGAGCAGCGCGGCCAGCGTCGGCACCGAGCCGTTGTGCAGAAACGGCGCGGTCGCCCAGATGCCGTCGAGCGGCGGAGCCACGTAGCCCGCCTTCGGCTCCATGCGCGCGCGGCGCCCGTAGAACGACGTGTTGAACCACTCGGCGGCGGGGGCGTTCACCCACGAGCGCGTCGCCAGCTCGGGGTCGGTGCCGACCTCGGCGACGGGCACGAGCAGGTTCGGGTACGCGCCGTTCTCACCGTACGTGCCGTGGCAGCGCGCGCACTGCGCGACGAACACCGCCTCACCCTCACGGGCGAGGGCCACGTCGATGGTGCCGGGGAAGCGCGGCGGCTCGAGCGACCGCAGGTACGCGCCGATGTCGACGAACACGGCGTCGATGCGTTCGGCGTCGGCGACGTCGACCACCGAGAGCGTCGTCATGTTCATCAGGTGGGCCGCCGGGTCGCCGCGCCCCATGCCGTTCGCGTAGAGGCCCGTCTTCTTCTTCACGCGCCACAGCGGCGGCACGTCGACCTGGCCGCGCAGGCCGGTCGAGGCGTCGAACTTGCGAAGCTCAGACCAGGCGAGCGTCTCGACGTCGCGGTGCGCGGCGTAGTTGCTGAAGCTCGACAGCGGGCCGGCCTCGAGCGCGAGCATGATGCGAACGACGTACGTATCGTACTCGACGCTCTCTTTCGGGTCCCACAGCGCCGCGCTGATGGCCGAGCCGTTGAGCGCCGTGCCGGTCGGCAGGTTCCACACCGGGTCGGGGTTGCCGAGCCCCAGCACGAGCTCGCCGTTCACGTGCGACGCGTGGCAGGTGAGGCACGTCGGCGCGACCACCTCGACGCCGCGCACGTTCGTGAAGACGTTGTACGCGTAGGGCACGCGCGCGTTCTTGCCGGTGCGGCCGGGCAGCACGTCTTTCGGCTCGAGCGGGCTCGCCGCCGCTTGCCACCCGCGCCACGGCACGCCGACGCCCTGCCAGTCACCGGTCGTGAGCGCCAGGCGCCCGCGCGCCGGGTCGCCCTCGCGGTGCGGCTCGCGCGGTATCGACTCAGCGGCCTCGAGGGGCGCGAGCCAGGGCTCGGGCATGCCGCCGCACCCGACGACCACGCAGGTTTGCACCGCCAACCACCAGCGCATCACCCGGCTTCGTGCCCGCGAGGCGCTCGGCATTCATGAATGGAGCGACCTCGAGCGGTCACACGCGGCACCGATGGGCGCGCTGATGCTGGTGATCACGATGTTGGCTGCCGAAGAGCCGACGGTGACGGCGCCCGCACCCGACGAGTGGCCGCAAGAGCACCGGCGCGTGCACTTCGGCGCCGGGGTGCGCGTGCACGGCGGCGTGCTCGCGTCGGGCCTCTACCCGCTCTACCTGCTGCAGACCGAGGTGTTCGGGTCGCTGAACATTCGCCTCTGGGCGCACGAAGAGCTGCGCGTGCAGCTCGGCTTCAGCGGCGGCTGGCCCGACATGTGGGGCGGCGAGACGAACGTGAGCTTTCACCACGCGCTCACCGAGCGTGTCTCCATCGGGTTCGGCGGCTTCGCGTACCTGGGGCCGTGGTCGCTGCGTGCGGGGCTCGAGCTGCCCATCGTCATTCGCAGCAGCTCGCGGCGGCATCAGCTGCTCCTGGGCATCAGGCTGCACACTGGCGTGTTCAACACCGTGCCGCTGCCGGCGTGGCAGGCGAACAACCAGCGCGCGACGGCGGCGGGCGATGTCGCGGTGGGCTACGTATTTCAGCTCTGACGCAGGCGCTGCTGCGCCTCGAGCACCGCCTGCACCTCGTGCACCGACAGCTGCGGGGCCTTCACCGCCTCCCACACGCGGCAGCCGAGCAGGCGCAAGATGAGCACCGCGTCGGCCGCGAGCTGCGGGTAGTCGGCGTGGTCGAGCAGGTTGAATCGCGACTCGTCCTTCAGCATCAGGTTCAGCTCGTAGCACGTGTACTCACTGCTCTCGCCACCGCCCTGGCGCTCTTTCGAGAATCTGCAGCGCGTGAATCTGCTCGAACGAAAGCTCGACCGTGCCGAGCCGGCAGACGCGCCGCGCACGCTCGAAGCCGCGCTTCGTCGGCCACACCATCTTGTGGCCGAAGGCGGTGAAGACGAGGGCCATGAACCCACACGGGAACATGACGACCGAGAAGACGAGGCCTGTGGCGATGAGCATGCCGCCGAAGACGAGGGTCGTGACCGACTGACGAAACCGGAGGTCTCCGTCGGCCGTCTCGATGAGCCGGTGCGTGCGGAAGTTCGAGCCGCCCGCCTTCGCGGGTCTTCAGTCAATGCGACCGGCCATCGGAGCACCGAAGGTGCGCGTGTCGGGCACCCGCAGATTGAGCACCACCTTCGCGGCGAGCTTCTGGGCGAGGTTCTCGAGGAGTGACATGCCCGTAGCAACAGCAAGCGGCGGGCCCCGCAGCCACGCCCACGAGATTCGACCGATAGAGCAACGCGCGGCCCCGGTTCTCGGGAGCTGCCTGCAGGCAACACCCCTCACGCAGGCGCGCGCGCCCCGAGCACGTCGAGCACGTCCAGCGCAACGCGCTGACAGCACCAGCCGGTGCGCTCCTCCAGAAGCTGGGGCGCGTGCAGATGCGCGAATGCGATGACGAGTCCTCCGGCGCTCACTCGGCGCGTGCCTTTGCCCCCCGGTGACCGGGTCACCCGGTCACCCCCCCTCGACCGGTGCCTGACGCGGGAAGAACTTCTCCTCGCCGGCCGCGAGTACCTCTGCCCCCCGGTGACCGGGTCACCCGGTCACCACCCCTCAAGGGTGCCTGACGCGGGAAAAACTTCTCCTCGCCGGCGGCGAGTACCTCGCCCCCGGTGACCGGGTCACCCGGTAACCACCCCTCAAGGGTGGCTGACGCGGGAAAAACTTCTCATCGCCGGCGGCGAGTCC
>JAEUJP010000564.1 GCA_016793725.1 Myxococcaceae bacterium
GAGCTACAGCGACACAGTCGCGCGACTGCTCGAGAACCAGCCCGCGAAGACGCTGGGCGAGTTTCTCGACTCGCTGGCTCCGCTCTAGGGTCGCGGCCTGTTCTCGGAAGCGCAACGGACCCAGCTTCGAGCGACACAGCGAGGCACACGCCGTTCGACGCGAAAGCGCGGTGCTGCTGCTTGACGCCAGCGCGCTGAGACGACTTTAGAACGGCAGCAGGCCCGGAACCTTCGAGACCTCGAAGTTCAGCGACACCGTCTTCGCCTCGGGGTTCACCGACGTGTGCGGCGTCAGGTCGATGAGAAAACCGAGCGCGTGCGCCCGGTCGCGCATGCGCGTCATTGCGTCGCGAATCTTGCCGCGGTTGAACGTCTCGCCGCGCTTCAGCTGCAGCTCGCCGCGCAGCTTCGGCGCGAGGCCGTCGGGCCCGCCGGTCACCTCGAGCTGATCGAGGCTGTACACGTCGCCTTCTTCGCACGTGTAGACGACGTCGACGGCGCCGGGCGTGCCCTTCGCGGGCTTCGGCTCGGCGCGCACGACCGCGTTGATCATGCCGCGGTCGTAGTACCAGCTCGCCAGCACCTGCTGGTCGGCCTCGAGCTGCTGCGCCCGATACGGCGTCGCCGCCCGCGCGCCCACCACCTTCGACAGCTCGGCCGTCTTGCCGCGCTTGTTGCCCTCGAACCGCACCGCCTTCACGACGCGGCGCTGCCCCTCGGTGATGCGGTACGTCACCTCTTCGAGCCCCGACGTGTCGATGCGCACGTCGGCCCAGCCGTTCGTGAGGTAGTGGCCGAGCAGCACGCGCTTCAGCCGCTCGAGCTCGTGCGGGCTCGAGCGCTCACCCGGCGGCGCCCGCGCGAGCAGCTCACCGTGGGGGAAGGCCGTCGCCCCCTCGAACTTCACCGACCGAATCAGCGGGAAGTCGGTGACGACGTAGCTCAGCACCACCCGCTTCTCGTCGAGCACGTCGGCGCTGATGTGCACGTCGCGCACCGTGCCGAGCGCGTAGAGCGCGCGCAGGTCTTCCTGCACCGACGACAGCTTCAGCACCTCGCCCTCGCGCTTCGAGACCACCTCGGCCAGCTTCGCGCCCTCGCCGAAGATGCAGACCTTCTCGATGCGCGCGACGCCGAAGGGCACGACACCTTCTTCTTCGTTCATCGCCGGGGCCTTGGCGGGGCACACCGCCTCGCGCGGCGGCGGCGGCGGCGTTGGTACAGGCTTCGGAGCGGGAGCAGGCGATGTCGTGGCGCAGGCTGCGAGCAGCAGCGCGAAGGTGATTCGCACGGCGGCACAACCTACTGTAGGTGCGAGCACCATGGCCGACTGGAACGCGCTGCTCGACCACCTCGCCAACGGCCCCCGCGAGAATGGCACGCCCGAGCTCGCCGCCGCCGCACAGTGGCTCGCCGAAGAGCTCGGCCGTTACGGCCTCACCCCCGAGCGGTGGGAATACGTCGCCCACCCGTGGCGCCTGCGCATCGCCGGCACCGTCGCCCTGCTCGGTGGCATCGCCTACGTGCTCGCCATGCTGCGCCAGCGCCACCGCGTCGCCCTCGCCATCGCCGCCGCCATACCCGTGCTGCTCATCGCCGAGCTCGACCAGTTCGTGCCGCTGCTCGGAGCGCTCCACGCTTCGCCGCAGCAGCACGTCATCGCCACCATCCCTCCCACCGCTGGGCCCGCGACGCAGCGCCTCGTCTTCTCGGCGCACTACGACACCAAGACCGACCTGCTCGACCACGTCGAGCGCACCCCGATTCAGACCGCCGGGCTCCCCCTCACCCTGCTCATGCTCTTCGCCGCCGCCCGCCCGCGGCCCGGGCTCACGAAGGTCGCCGTCGTCGCCGGTGCCCTCAACGGCCTCGGCCTCTTTCTCTCGCTCACCGGCGGCGCCTTCGTCTCGGCCCGCAGCCACGGCGCCATCGACGACGGAGCCGGCTGCGCCGTCGTGCTCGAGCTCGCACGAACACTGAGGTTGGAACACACCGAGGTGAAGGTGGTGTTCTTCTCTGCAGAGGAGATCGGCCTCGAAGGCTCGCAGGCATGGGTGAAGACGCTCGACACGACGCTGCCGACCCAGGTCATCAACCTCGACGGCGTCGGCTTCTCGACCGAGCTCACCCTCTTCAAGGCCGAGGGCGGCATGCTGAAGAGCTACTCGCCCGACGCGAAGCTGGTGGCCGCGGTCGACGCGGTCAGCCCGCTGTACCGCGCCTGGTACCCGGGCACGACCGACGCGCGCTCGTTCTTGAAGGCCGGCATACCGGCGATGAACCTGGCGAGCGAGCTGCCGGGCCACGCCCTGCCGCGCAGCCTGCACTCGGTGGCCGACAACCGGGCGCTCGTCAACTTCGCGGCGCTCGACGAAGCGGTGCGGGTGCTCACGGAAGTGGGCCGTCGTCTGGACAGGGCGGCGCCCTGAGGGCGAGGCTTGGGCAAACGTGACGGCCGCCGGCCCTCCGGCTGATCTCGTCGGTCAACGCATCGACGACTACGAAGTCATCTCCCGCCTCGGAGGAGGCGGTATGGGCGTCGTGTACGAAGCGAAAGACAAGCGCGGCACCCGCGTCGCCATCAAGACGCTCAAGCCCGTCTTCGCGAACGACAAAGAGCTCGTGGGCCGCTTTCACGGCGAAGCCCGCGCCCTCAAGGCCATCTCGCACCGCGCCATGGTCGACATCTTGAGCATCGGCGAGCTCGGCGACGGCACCCACTACATGGTGATGGAGTTTCTCGAAGGCCGCACCTTCGAAGACGTCATCAAGCAGGGCGCCCCGCTCGACCCGCACGAAGTCATGAGCTGGATGGTCGAGGTGCTCGACGCGCTCGAGGCCGTGCACGCCGCCGGCGTCATTCACCGCGACCTCAAGCCCTCGAACCTCTGGCTCGCGCGCACCGACGTCGGGCCGCAGGTGAAGCTCATCGACTTCGGCATCGCGAAGCACACCGGCAAGAGCAGCGCCGGCGCGCCGCAGACCCTGGTGAGCGCCATCGTCGGCACGCCCGACTACATCAGCCCCGAGCAGGTGAACGGCGAGAACGTGACGTTCTCGGCCGACCTCTACGCGCTGGGCGTCGTGATGTTCGAGATGCTGACGGGCAAGCTCCCGTTCGAAGAAGAGAGCTCGGTGAAGATGATGTTGATGCACGTCGAGCGGCCCGCTCCGCTCGCGTCGACCCGGCTGAAGACGATTCCCAAGGGCATCGACGAGCTCATCGCGTGGACGTTGAACAAGGCGCCCGCCGACCGGCCCCCGAGCGCGCGCGCGCTGAAAGAGCGCATTCTGTCGGTGATGGCCAAGGAGCTGGGCGGCCGGGGCCCGGCGACCACCCAGGTCAAGGCGCTGCGCCCCGAGCGCGAAGAGGCGACCGCCGTCGTGCCGATGCCGCAGCGCCCGCCGAAGCGTGAGCTCGGCGACGCGCCCGCCGTCACCGAGCCGTCGATGCCCGCGGTGCAGCCGCCGGAAGCCGCGCCGCGCATTCGCCGCGCACGCACCGAGCCCGTGCCACGCCACCCGGCCGGCGGCGGCGTCCCCATGTGGGCCATCGGCGTCGGCCTCGTCGTGCTGCTCGGCCTCGTCATCGGCGTCGTGTGGAAGCTGACGCGGCCCAAGCCGCTCGCGCCGCTGCCGCCCGTGGCGACCCAGCCCACGCCGGTGGTGCCGCCGCCCGAGCAGCCCGCGCCGGCTCCGGTCGCGCCGCCGCCGGCGCCCGCGGTCGCACAGCAGGTCGAGCCGAAGCCGCCGCCCGATCGGCCGGTGCCGAAGCGCAAGAAGCCGCCCGCGCCCGCGCGAAAGAAGCACGCCGGAGCGAAACGGAAGTAATAGGCCCCGCATGTCCGAAGCTCCCCCGCTCGACCGCGAAGCGCTCAAGCTGCCGCGCGAAGACGGCGACGCCCCGCTGCACGAGGTCGGCCGCGACGGCCTCTCGGTGTTCCTCTACCTCTCGTTCACCGACAAAGAGCTGAGCGAGCTGTTCAGCAAGCTGCGCCTCAGCATTCCCGGGTTCCGCATCGACAAGCTGTCGGGCGTGCAGAAGGCCGACCACCTCGCCGACGAAATTCGCGAGCGGCCCGACGCCGCCCACGCCGTCATCGAGCTGTTGCGCGGCATCTACGAGTTCCCCGTGCTCGACAACGTCACGCTGACGCCCGAGGTCGCGGCGCAGCTCGCCGTCGCCTCCGAGCTCGAAGACTTTCGGGTGCTGATGTTGTGGCGCCTGCTCGCCGACCCGCAGGCCGAGGTTCGCAAGACCGCACACCCGTCGCTCGAGCTGCTCGCCAAGGCCTACTACGGCGGCGGCGCCGCTCCCGCGCCCACCAACACGCCGAAGAAGGTCGACGCGCCGCGCGAGGGCGCCGACCTCGAAAAAGAGCTCGCGCGCGCGAGAGACGTCGCCGAGAAGGCGCGCACCCGCGCCGACGAGGTCGCCGCGCAGCTCAAGGCCGCACGGCAAGACGAGGCCGACGCCAACAAAGAGCTCTCGAAGGCGCGCAAGACCATCGACCGCCAGGGCAACGAGATCAGCCAGCTGAAGGTCGAGCTCGACAAGGCCCGCGCCCGCGCGAAGGCGAAGATGAGCGAGAAGCAGCTGCGCGAGCTCGACCACGCGAAAGAGCAGGCCCAGAAGCTCGTCGCCGAGCGCGACGCCCTGCAGACGAAGCTCGAAGAGGTGAAGGCCGAGCCTTCCGCAGCTGCCGCTCCCGCGGCGCAGCAGGCCGCCGAAGAAGACGACGAGCCGGTCGAAGAGGCGCCGCGCGACTGGCACCTGCCGAAGTTCTCGAACGAGTTCTACGACTCGCTGAGCGGGTGGGACCGGCGCCTTCAGCGCGCCGCGTTCAAGCAGGCGTTTCTGCTCTCTGAGAACTATCGGCACCCGTCGCTGCGCGCGCTGCCGCTGCAGGGCCTCGAGGGCTACTACCGCGTGCGCGTCGCCACCGACGTGCGCCTCATCTACAAGCGCCACGACGACGACACGGTCGAAATTCTCTCGGTCATCGATCGCGAAGACCTGGACCGCTACGTGCGCCAGGCCAAGACGCGATGAGCCCGACGCAGCGCCGCTGGCTGTTGATTCTCGGCGCTGTCGCCACCGGCGGTCTGCTCACCTGGCTCGCCTTCGGCTATGCCGTGCAAGAGAAGCCCGTGCCCGACCTGACCAATGGTGTCGAGCTCGTGCAGCCGCGCGACCGCAGCGGGCGCTGAGGCGAACGACGCTCGGCGCGCCGACGAGGTGATGGGCCGTGAGCGCGCCGGCCGACAGGGGCGCGAGGTGAGGTCGGCGTGGGCGGTGGCGCTCGGTCGGCAAGAGAGCATCAGGGTCGACGTGTGCTGGGGTGAAGCGCTGCGCTGCGGTGGCTGACGCGCTCACCGGCGAACTCGGGCGCCGACCGACGACGACGGGCCACGTCGACGGGTGACTTCGACGTCTCTTCTGGCCGAGTGGGGAAGGGTCACTTTTTCGAGAGGAGTTAAGGGTAGATTTCTATACCTAACGCCGTTTCAAAAAGTGACCCTTCGCCCCTCGGGGCCTGAGATCCCGGTGGTGGTGGCGCGGAGAGCGTGAACGACCGCCGTTTCCACGCTGGCCGCGCGAAAGGCGAGGGTGAGCTCTCGCCGGCGCGCCCACTCGCGCGTCGCACCAGCGACGACTCCTGAACACGCCTCTCAGCTCGTACCGACTCGAAGTGGGCCGCGCGTCGACTCCGCTCGGTGTTGCCAACTTCCCGCCCGCTTCGACTGCTTCCTGCTGCGCGTCTCCGTTTCAGCGCCAGCGGTGATGGTCCCGACCGCTCAGTCGTTCTTCGGCAGCGCGCGCAGC
>JAEUJP010000589.1 GCA_016793725.1 Myxococcaceae bacterium
CACCTCGTTCGGGTTCTTCAGGCCGAGCTCCTTCATCAGCGCCGGCACGATCTCTTTGCGGTAGCGCAGCTTCAGGCGCGCGGGCTGAACCTGAAGACCCTCTTCGATGTTGGCCGCAAAACCGGCCTTCTTCGAGTCTTCCTTCTTGCCCTTCTTCTTGCCCTCTTTCTTCGCCGCAGCGGCTTTCGCCTGCTTCTCAGCGTCGGGGGCAGCCTTCTTGTCGTCTTTGTCGTCAGCCATATCTCACCGTCTCGTTACTTCGAGTCGATCGCCTTCTCGCACTTCTTGCAGACGCGAACCTTCTTCTCGCCCTCGACCTTCACGCCGACGCGGGTCGGCTTGTCGCACGCAGGGCACACCAGGCTCACCGCCGACAGCGCGATGGTGCCGGCGCTCTCGATGATGCCGCCCTCGGGGTTCGTGCGGTCGCGGCCCTTCTTGATGTGCCGCTTCACCAGGCGCAGACCCTCGACGCGCACCCGGTTCGCCTCGGTGTCGATGCTCAAGATCTTGCCGCGGTTCGTCTTGAGCGAGCGCTCGGCGCCGCTCATGACCTGCACCGTGTCACCGACCTTCAGTTTCTGGAGCGACATCAGAGCACCTCGGGGGCGAGCGAAATGATCTTCATGAACTTCTTCGCGCGGAGCTCGCGGGCGACCGGGCCGAAGATACGGGTGCCGACCGGCTCGTTCTCTTTGTTGATGAGCACGGCGCCGTTGCCGTCGAACTTGATGTAGCTGCCGTCGGGGCGACGAACCTCACGCGCCGTGCGCACGATGACCGCGCGCGCGACGTCGCCCTTCTTCACCTTCGACTGCGGCAGCGCCTCACGAATCGACACGATGATGGTGTCGCCCACCGAGGCGTACTCGCGCCGCGAGCCGCCGAGCACCTTGATGCAGAACACTTTTTTGGCGCCGGAGTTGTCTGCAACGTCCAGCACGGAGGTCATTTGAATCATGGCTTAGGCCTTTGCCGCTTTCTCGATGACCTTGGCGACGCGCCACCGCTTGTCTTTGGACGTGGGCCGGGTCTCGGCGATGAGCACCTTGTCGCCCTCTGAGATCGTCGGCTTCTTCGGGTAGTCGTGATCTTCGACGTGCGCCTTGTACTTCACGCGCAGCGTCTGGATCTTGCCGTACTTGCCGTGGGCCGCGCGGCGGCGCACGGTGACGATCACCGTCTTCTGCATCTTGTTCGAGGTCACGATGCCGATGCGCGTCTTCGGGCGACCGCGCCCGCTCTCGTCGTGACCGGCTTGACCAGTCGTCTGTGCAGGGGTTTCAGCCATGGCTTAGCTCTTCTTCTCTTTCGTCTGCTTCTTGTTCTTCTGGGTGATGACGGTGAGCACGCGGGCGAGATCGCGCTTGTGCGTGGTGCGCTCCGACGGGTTGTCGAGGGCGCCGGTCTTCAGCTTCAGCTGATCTTGAAACAGCGTCGCGCGCAGCTCGTCAGCGCGGCGGTTCAGATCTTCCAGCGTCAGCTCGTGCAGCTCTTTGGCGGTGGTGGCCATGGTTCTTGTTCCTCTTAGATCGACATCTCGGAGCGCTTGACCATCTTGCAGAGCACCGGGAGCTTCGCCTGGGCGAGCAGCATCGCGGCCTTCGCGAGATCGGCGGGCATGCCATCCATCTCGTACAAGATGCGGCCGGGCTTCACGACCGCGACGTAGTACTCGACGCCGCCCTTGCCGGTACCCATGCGGGTCTCGGCCGGCTTCTTGGTGATCGGCTTGTCGGGGAAGATGCGGATCCAGATCTTGCCGCCGCGCTTGATCTTGCGGCTCATCGCGATGCGCGCGGCCTCGATCTGACGCGACGTGATCCACCCCGGCTGCGTGGTCATCAGGCCGAACTCGCCGAACGACAGGTTCGACCCCCGAAAGGCCTTACCCGGGTTCCGACCCTTGTGCATCTTGCGGTACTTGGTTCGTGCAGGCTGAAGCATGGCAGTTCTCTCTCTTCGTTAGCGGAGCTCGGGGGGCTTGTTCGCCTTGCCCGGGAGCACTTCACCGCGGCAGATCCACACCTTGCAGCCGATGGTGCCGTACGTGGTCTTGCCGATCGCGTAGCCGTAGTCGATGTCGGCACGCAGCGTGTGCAAGGGCACCCGGCCCTCGCGGTACCACTCGTAGCGCGCCATCTCGGCGCCACCCAGGCGACCCGAGCACGCGACACGAATGCCCTTCGCGCCGAACTTCATCGCCGTCTGAATCGCCTTCTTCATCGCGCGGCGAAACGCGATGCGCCGCTCGAGCTGCGTCGCGATGTTCTCGGCGACCAGCTGCGCATCGACCTCGGCCTTACGGACCTCGACGATGTTCAAGAACACTTCGTTCTTCGTGTACTTCTGCAGGTCCTTCTTGACCGTCTCGATGCCCGCGCCGCGCTTGCCGATGACGATGCCCGGCCGCGCCGTGTGAACGTTGACCTTCACCTTGTTGGCCGCGCGCTCGATCTCGACGCGCGACACGCCCGCGTGGTTCAGGCTCTTCTTCACGAAGTCGCGAATCTTGATGTCTTCGTGGAGCCACTGCGCGTAGTTCTTCTCTTCGAACCACTTGCTGTCCCACGTGCGGATGACGCCAAGGCGAAACCCGACCGGATGAACCTTTTGACCCATTAGTTGCTCGCCTTCTTCTTGGTGGCTTCGTCGCTCAGCACGACGTGGACGTGGCTGGTCTTCTTGTGAATCGGGGTGGCGCGACCCATCGCGCGCGGCATGAACCGCCGCGCCGTCGGGCCCTGGTCGACGCTGATCGACTTCACGTACAGCTTGTCGATGTCGACCGAGCCCTTCGAGCGGTCGGTCGCGTTCGCGATCGCCGACTCGATGAGCTTCTTCACCGGCTTGGCAGCCGCGCGCGCCGTGAACTGCAGAATGCCGACGGCCTGGCCGACCGGCTTGCCGCGAACCAGCGCCGCGACGACCGAGACCTTGCGGGGCGCCATGCGCAGGAACCTGAGGTGTGCAGTGGTTTCCATGTTCCGTGACCTCACTTCGGCGCCGCGGCGGGCGCTCCGGGCTTGGCGACCTTCTTCTCGGCCGAGTGGCCGACGAAGGTGCGGGTGGGGCTGAACTCGCCGAGCTTGTGGCCGACCATGTTTTCGGTCACGTACACGGGAATGAACTTGCGGCCGTTGTGAACCGCGAACGTGTGCCCGACGAACTCGGGCACGATCGTCGAGCGGCGCGACCACGTCTTGATGACCGCCTTCTTGTTGCCCTTCGTCATCGCGTCGACCTTCTTCGCGAGATGCGTGTCGACGAAAGGACCTTTGCGAATTGAGCGTGCCATGGCTTTTTCTCCGTTTCCTTTACTGGCTGCGCACGCCAGGGCGGCGGCCCGTGACGATGAACTTGTTGGTGCGCTTGTTCGTGCGCGTGGTGAGGCCCTTCGTCTTCTTGCCCCACGGCGAGACGGGGTGCGGGTTGCCCTGGCCAGACTTGCCTTCGCCGCCGCCGTGCGGGTGGTCGACCGGGTTCATCGCGAGACCGCGAACCGTCGGGCGAATGCCCAGCCAGCGCGACTTGCCGGCCTTGCCGACGCGAATGATCTCGTGGTCGATGTTGCCCAGCTGCCCGATGGTCGCGCGGCAGACGATCAACACCTTGCGAACGGCGCCCGAGGGCAGGCGAATCTGCGCGTAGTCGCCCTCTTTCGCCATCAGCTGGCCCCAGCTGCCCGCCGAGCGAATCATCTGCGAGCCGCGGCCCGGCTTGAGCTCGACGTTGTGAATCACCGTGCCGACGGGGATGTTCTGCAGCGGCAGCGAGTTGCCCGGCCGAATGTCGGCCGTCTCGCCGGCGAACAGGGTGTCGCCCACGTTCACGCCGGTCGGCGCGAGAATGTAGCGCTTCTCGCCGTCGGCGTAGTGCAGCAGCGCGATGTTCGCCGTGCGGTTCGGGTCGTACTGCACCGACGCGACCTTCGCCGGCACGCCGTCTTTGTCGCGGCGCTTGAAGTCGATGATGCGGTAGCGGCGCTTGTGACCACCACCCTGGTGCCGCCGGGTGATGTGGCCGTGAACGTTGCGACCGCCCGAGCGGCGCATCGCCGTCGTCAGGCTCTTCTCGGGAATGTCGGTGGTGATCTCGGCGAAATCCGAGACCGTCATCAGGCGGCGAGCAGCGCTCGTCGGTTTGAACTTTTTGAGACCCATGGCTTAGGCGGCGCCTCCTTCGAACAGCTCGATCTTGTCGCCCTCTTTCAGGGTGACGAACGCCTTCTTGAAGTTCGAGCGCTGGCCCATGTTGCGGCCCACGCGCTTGATCTTGCCGCGCATCACGAGCGTACGAACGTCTTCGACCGTGACCTTGAACATCGCCGTGACCGCAGCGGCGACGTCGTGCTTGCTCGCCTGGCGGTCGACGATGAACGAATACTGGCGCTGCTTCTCACGAGCCTTGTCGAGCTTCTCGGTGATCAGCGGGCCCTTGATGACGTTGTTCACGTTCACGATTTGGCCTCTTTCTTCGCGGGGCCGCGGGTCTTCTTCAGCGCCGTCTCGAGGGCCTGAGCAGCGGCCTTGGTGAGCACCAGCGTCTTGCGGCGGAGCACCGACTCGAGGTTCACGCCCTCGGGCGGCAGCACGTCGAAGTTGGCGAGGTTGCGAACCGCGCGGTGGAGCTTCTCGTTCTTCTTCTCGTCGACCACGAGCGCCGACGTGAAGCCGAGGCCCTTGGTGAGCGCCTCGAAGGCGGCCTTCGCCTTGCCCTCGCTGGGGAACGCGTCGACGATGAACAGGCTCTTCTCTTTCGCGCGCAGCGAGAGCGCCGAAGCGACGGCGGCGCGGCGAACCTGGCGGGGCGGGCGGTAGGTGTAGTCGCGGGGCTTCGGGCCCATGGCCTTGCCGCCACCGACCCAGTGCGAAGCGCGGGTCGAACCCTGGCGAGCGCGGCCGGTGCCCTTCTGGCGCCACGGCTTCTTGCCGCCGCCCGAGACGAGCGAGCTGTTCTTGACCGCGACGGTGCCCGCGCGCCGGTTGATCTGCTGCATCTTCGAGACCTCGTAAAAGAGGTGGGCGTTGGGCTCGCCCGCGAAGATGGCGTCGTCGAGATCGATCTCGCCGACCTTCTTCTTCTTCAAATCGATGACGTCGAACTTGGCCATGACGTAGTCCTCAGCTCTTGATCTCGACGTCGACACCGGCCGAAAGGTCGAGCTTCATCAGCGCGTCGAGCGTCTGTTGCGTAGGCTCGAGAATGTCGAGCAGGCGCTTGTGGGTGCGAATCTCGAACTGCTCGCGGCTCTTCTTGTCGACGTGCGGCGAACGCAGCACGGTGAACTTGTTGATGCGCGTGGGCAGCGGAATCGGGCCCGCGACGCGGGCTCCGGTGCGCTTGGCCGTCTCGACGATCTCACCCGCGCTCTGGTCGAGCAGCTTGGAGTCGTAGGCCTTCAGCCGGATTCTGATCTTCTGGGTCGCCATTGATCGTTTCTGTCCTTCCGGTGCGACTTCAATTTCCCCATACGAACGTCCGGGTGGGACTCAACGACCAACGCGGTCTGTCACAGAGCCGGACGACTAAAGGGACGGCGCGTCTACCTACATCTACAACAGATTGCAAGCCCCTCGTCACGAAGCCCGGCGGAAGATGCCGAGCCACGCCTTCGCCGGGGGGGTCACCGTCCCGGGAATCGAGCTCTCGCTGATGCGCACGGGCTCGAACGCGGGGGCCAAGAGCTGCTCGAGCCCCTCGGGGGTGAACTTGTGGGTCTCGAAGCGCGGCTCTTCGGCCGAGTGCACCTTCACCACCAGGTGGCCGCCAGGCTTCGTGAGCCGCGCGACTGAAGCGGCCCAGCCGGCCTGCTGGCCGTCGGGCAACAGGTGCATGACGGCGCGATCGACGACGAGGTCGAACTCGCCGGGCAGGCGCGAGCGGGCGATGTCGTCGTGCACGAGCCGAACGGGCAGACCCGCGCAGGTGCGCTGGGCGCGCGAGAGCGCGACGGCCGAGAGATCGGTGGCGGTCACTTTCAGGCCCCTTCGCGCGAGCTCGCGGGCGACGGTGCCGAGGCCCGTGCCGACGTCGAGCACCTCGGTGGGCTTGGGCAGCACCGAGAGCACGTCGACGAGATCGCCGTCGAGCGCCTCGCTGTGCCACGTCATCTGCTCGGGCTTCCACTCGGTGAAGTGCCTGTCCCACTCGGCCATCTGCTCGGTCGGGGTGACGGTGGCGGCCTGCAGCACGGCCTCGAGCAGCGCGGCGACCTCGCGGGCGCTCGGCGCCGGCCCCATCGCGACGGCGCGCTGACCCGGCGCGTGCGCGACCTCGTGGCCGTACGACGGCTGGGCGACGTGAAAGCCGTCTTCGAGCAGGTGCGCGAGGTTTCGCTGCACCGCGGGCGCCTCGTACATCGCGGCGTTCATCGACGGCATCAGCAGCACGGGCGCGCGCGTGGCGATGGCCGTGGCCGAGACGAGATCGCTGCAGTCGCCCTGCGCGATGCGCGAGAGCGTCGTGGCCGTCGCGGGGCAGACGAGCACGGCCTCGGCCCACTCGGCGAGGTTGATGTGCGGCGTCGGCAGCTCTCTCGAGCGGTGCCACAGCCCGCGCACGACGGGCTCGTGGGTGATGGCCTCGAGCGCGAACGGGGTGACGAACTTCTGGGCGGCCTTCGTGAGCGCGACGCGCACGGTGTGGCCCTGGCCGACGAGCTGCGCGGCGAGCGCCGGGCTCATCGCGGCCGAGACGGCGCCGGTGACGCCGAGCACGATGCGGCGGCCGGGCGACTTCGCGTGAGCGTGCGAGTGGCTGTGCGCCCTGCCCTGCACCGCGCCCGCCTGGGTGAGGTGCTCGATGGCCGCGTCGATGGTGGCGACGTTCTTGCCGACGTCTTCGAAGCGATCGGCGAGCGCGGCGACGAGCTCGTCGCGGGAGCGCGGCCTCGCGAGCAGGCGCATGAGCTCGCCGACGAGCGCGCCCGAATCTGCGGGGAAGCGGTGAACGCGG
>JAEUJP010000591.1 GCA_016793725.1 Myxococcaceae bacterium
CTCGCTCGGGCTGCGTGCGCCGAAGAAGAGCAGAATCGAGCCGCCCTCATCGAGGCCGAGCCGCCTCCTGCGGCGCTCGGTCATCGCGCGCATCGGCGCGGCGCCGGTGCCGGTGCAGATCATGAGGAGCTTCGCGCCCCGAGGCGGGGCTCGACCCGCGGTCCTGACCCGGCTGGCGCGTGACGCGGGGGTCGAGGTGGCGCCCGACCACTTCACCAGCGTGGCCGCCGACTCCCAGCGGCGCCTCGCCGCACGAGAGGCCGCCGCGCGCCCGGTTCACGAGGCGTCGCGGTACGAGACGACCGGCTCGGGCTCCTCCTACCTCGCCCGGCTGGCTCCAGCGCTGGAGGTCGACGTTCGTGGCCTCTACCCGCAGCACCTGAACTTCGGTGGCGGGTCGGGCACCGATTGGACCGGCAGGAACTGCCACTGAGGGGCTGGCGCAGTGGCCGTGGGTGCGTGGCTCTTTGGGTCAGAGCGACTCGAGGTACGTGATGAGCTTCGACTTCTCGCCGAAGGTCATCGACCGCGCCAGCGGTCTTCCGAAGGCTCAGTCTGCTCGCGGTGCTGAAGCTGGAAAAAGGGACTCCAGGGTGGCCAGGAGCCGAGCCGTATCGACCGGCTTGACCAGGTGCGCGGCAAACCCCGACTGCTCGCTCTTGCGCCGATCGTGCGGCTGACCGTACCCGCTCAACGCCACCAGCACCGGCGTGCGAGGCCCCAGCTTCTCTTTCAGGGCATGCGCGAGGGCATGCCCATCCATCACGGGCATGCCGATATCGAGCACGGCCACCTGCGGCGCAAAGTCATCGATGACCTCCTGCGCCTCGACGGGGCCACGCGCGACGAGCACCTCGTACCCGACCTCGGCGAGCAGCTCGCTCAGCAGCTCCACGGCGTCGGCGTTGTCGTCGACGAGCAGCACCCTGCGACTCGGGCTCGCCCCCTGCCGGGCGACGGGCTGCTTCGCCGAGACCTCGGCCTCGATGCCGTCGAGCGCCGGCAGCCGCACCGTGAACGTGCTGCCTCGACCCTTGCCCTCGCTGTGGGCCTCCACGGCGCCGCCGTGCAGCGTGACGAGCTGCTGCACGAGCGCGAGGCCGAGCCCGAGGCCTCCCTCGGAGCGCTCGGGCCCCTGCGACCCCTGCGCGAACATCTCGAACACCTGCGTGAGCAGCGAAGGGTCGATGCCGCGACCGTTATCGGTGACGCGCAGCACGAGCTTCTGGGCCTCCCGAGCGACGGACACCGAGACGCGGCCGCCCGGCGGCGTGTACCGGGCCGCGTTCGTCAGCAGATTCGAGACGACCTGGGTGAGGCGCACCTCGTCACCGAGCACGATGGCTCCCGAGTCGGCGACGTCGACGGTGAGCCGGTGCTGCCGCTGCTCGAACAGCGGCGCGGTCGACTCGACGGCGTTCGCGACGACGCGCGAGAGGTCGACGGGCTTCTTCTCGAGCGCAATCTTGCCGCTGGTGACGCGCGAGATGTCGAGCAGGTCGTCGATGAGGCGCAGCAGGTGCTGCGACTGGCGCATGATGACCTGACGCGTGGTGGGCGAAGCGACGTCTCCACGGAGCTTCATGAGCTCGGCGGCGGTGACGATGGGCGCGAGCGGGTTGCGCAGCTCGTGTGAGAGCACGGCGAGAAACTCGTCTTTGCGGCGGGTGGCCTCGCGCAGCGCGGTCTCTGCCTGCTTGAGGGCGGTGATGTCGACGAAGCTCGCGACGGCGCCGCGAGAGGCTCCGGCCTCGTCGCGGAGCGGCACGGCGCTCCCGAGAATGTGCACGACCTGTCCGTCGTCGAACCGCAGCTCCTCTTCGAAGTCGCGAACCTCGACGTTGTCGCGCGCGGCGACCTGGAGCGGCAGCTCGTGCGGCGCGAGCTCACGGCCATGGTGCAGCACGGTGAAGTGTGCGGTGGCCTCGGGGGTCGGGCCGGTCTTCGACAGGTTCACGCCACGCGGCGCGCGCAGCAGCGCGTGACCTGCGGCGTTGCCGATGATGTCGCGGCACTCGGGGTCGCGAGCGATCCACACCGCGACGGGGACAGCCTCCATGACGGTAGAGAGCTCGATGTCGCGCGCGTTCTCTGCGGTGAGATCGCGGCCCGTCTCGAGCACCACCTGCTCGCCGCTCGGGTCGCGCAGCACGCGCATCGCCGTCTGAACGACGCGCAGCTCGCCGCGGGCGGTGCGCTGCCGCAGCTGCCCGCGCCACTCACCGCCGGTGTGCAGGGCTTCGTCGACCACGGCCCAGCTGACCGGCGCCTCGGTGCCCAGCAGCGCGCGCGGGTCACGCCCGACGGCGCCGACCGGAGCAACCCCATAGAGGCGCTCGGCGGCGGCGTTCCACAGCACGATGCGGCGGTCGAGCCCGAACGTCCACACGAACTGCGGCTCGAACGAGAGCTCGAACAGCATCGCGAGCAGCGCGTCGTTCGGGTTCGGCATGGGACTCAATCGGCGATTAGCCACGAATGTACGGCCGATCAAGCACCCGCATGCACACTCACGCCGAGCTGCTACGGCACGATGTACGAGTTGCCGCTGCCGACTGTGTCGTACGCCGGGTCGGAGGGGGTGGCGACGTTGGTGAGGCGGCGGCTGTTCGCGCCGGCGGTGGGCGCGGTCGAGGCGTGCCGGGCGCCGGGTGATCGCTGACGCAGCTCGGCCGTTGCCTGCGACAGCGTCACGTTGGTCAATGGCACGCTGAAGGCCAATGGCTGACGTCACCGTGATTGCTACCCGCTCACGCTGGCCGGGTCGTCAGACAGGTGGCGAATGTCGGCATTCGGTGTCGCGATGTCTTGGGCGATCTGCATCAACTCGTTGGCATCGAGGCCGTCGCCCGTCTGATCCAACGGCGACTCGGAGTTGCCGCTCTGATTCGAGCCCGCGATGTCACGAAGACCTCCAAGCCCCGCGCCCGTGCCCAGGTTGCGCATGAAGTCCAGGAAGGCGTTCGAGCCCGGGTCAATCTGATACTCGCGCACCATGGTTCCGATGATGTACGTCGGGTCGGTCGGGCCAAGCACGGTGCGTATTTCGTCGCTGGTCAGGCCGAGCGACTCGGTCAAGAAATCGTAGCCCGCCACATACGCACGCTGCTCGCCGTAGGTGGTGCCAGAGTACGACGCGTCGGTCGTGAAGTGGTGCATTTCATGAACGAACGACATCATCCATCGAATCTGCCCGTCGCTGTCGGAAGGAATGCCTGCGGCAGGTAGGTTGAGAACGCCAGGCCCCGCTTGCATGTAGCCGCCGCTGCCGTTGTAGTTGAGGTTCACGGTATCGCCGCCGTTGTTGACCTCGGTGATGAAGGCGCGAACGGCGGCCTTTCCTCCCTCGCCGCCGTTCTGCCACAAGAAGGCGAGCTGCTGCGTCAAGTCGTCGGCTGTACCGCCGTTGATGGTCACGCGGCTCGCGTCGATCTGAGGCATGACGTCAAGGGTGACGTTCGTGAGTTGCGCCGCCGACGCGATGTCCACCCGCGGCGGCGGCTGCCCGGGCGTGAAGCCGTCCACCCGCTGGTTCGAGATGGTCACGGTCTCTCCCGCGTCGAGCTGGCCGTTGCCGTCGCTCTCCACCCAAGAGATCTGCTCGGTGACGGTCTCCAACGCGGGGTCCGAGTCGAGCTGTGCTTGGTAGGTGCGTGTCGCGAATCGTTGAACCATCGGCATGTTGGGCTCCAAAAAAGGGTAGCGAGTGAGTGGCTCCAATCAACCGACGATGGCTGGCTCAAGTTGTCGCGGCGCTCGACTTCTTACGGTCCCGTAAACGGCGCAGCGCACCGCGCCCTCCACCGCAAGACATCGAACGAGATGCCTTGGGCGTCGGAGCGGCCGGGGGTTTCATCGCTCTCGCAGTGGTGAACGGTGTGAGCTCAAGAGGGGGCGGCGGAAGCGGGGAGTGGGTATAGGCAGGGCCATCGCGGCCGGCGTCGGTGAAGCGGTGGAGCACTACCCCACGGGCAGCTCGAGCTGGGGCGGTGCTTGGGCGACGGGGAGCGGCGGGGAGGGAGACAGCAAGCCCATGTTCCGCAGCATCTGCTCTGCGGTGGAGCGGCTCGTCACGATGGCGGTCACCTTGCGCCTGCCGCCGCAGGGGCACTGCCACACGGGAGGAGAACAGGCCGTGAAAATTTGTCAGATGCAGCCCGCGAGGAGGGATGAGGCTGATGAGGCGCCGCGTCAGCTGCGCCGCGGTCAACACCAGGGTGACGCCCCTCTTCGTCTGGTACGCGTACTTTCCGTCATCACGTCGCGTCAGCCTCGATTCGGCGAGGGGCCCTCTCGAGCCATACCGGCACAACCGGGCCAGCGCTTCCCGGTCGTTCGCGTGCGTCTTGGTGCCAGCGTGCAGCGAGAACCCCTCCCCCACCGCTACGAGGTGCGCTCGGCGGTGGCGCTCTTGCAACTCACCCAGGTCGAGCCGCTCTTGAGCGCTGCGGTACCAGCAGTTCCTCGGGCGGCAACCCGGTCACCCCGAGGAGGCCCGCGTGAAAAAGCTGCTCAAAGACCACTTCTACTGACGCGCCGCCTACCCCGCATGCCCTGCACGACGGCGAGCCGCGATGTCCCGGTGACGCGCTCCAGTGAGTCGCGCGCGCCTCGAGTCACACACCGACGAGCAGCTCGACGAGCTGCCGTTCGGCGTCGTGACGCTGAGCGCACGGGGTGTGGTGCTCCGCTACAACCTCGCGGAGTCGCGCCTCGCCCGGCTCGACCGCACGACCGTCTATGGCCGCGACTTCTTCCGCGACGTCGCCCCTGCACCGCGACCGAAGAGTTCCAGGGCCGCTTCACTGCGCGGGTCGCGACGAGCGGGCGGCCGACGCGGTTCGTGCGTCGACGCGCTTCAGGGGGCGCGGGTGTTATTGCGCCCAAACCTCGAGCATCGCGCACTTCGTGATGCCTGCCGCCTTCGCGCGGTCAGCGAGCAGGCGCACCTTCTCTTCAGCAGAGACCGAGGCGAGCCCGCTGAACATCTTTTTCACCTCGTCGTTTCTCACGCCCTCGGTGATGTGCCGTGCGAGGAGAATCGCCTTGTCGGCGGGCGGCGCCTCCATGCACTTCGTGCAGGCAATGGGCGCATCACAGACGACGCGCATCGCCTCGGCCTCCGACTGACACGCCGCAAACAACAGACCC
>JAEUJP010000365.1 GCA_016793725.1 Myxococcaceae bacterium
GCGCCCCGCCGGAGCCGTCTCAAACCCGGGCCCTCCCGTGGAGGGGGCCGCCCCTGGCCATCGCGGCGCCGTCGCCGTCGCCGGCGGCGCCGAGCACGGTGGCGGCCTCCTGGTTCGTCATCGGGTGGAGCTTCGCCTTCCAGTACGGGTCGAACGCGTTGGGGGGGAAGACCCAGCTGTCGGGCCGGTGAAAGTAGATCATCGACTTGCTCACCACCGACCCCGGCTCGGTCGGCAAGAAGTCGAGCACCACGTCGCCGCGCGCGCCGTCGTTCAGGGTGAGCCGGCCGTTCGAGCCGAGCTCCCACGGGCCGCGCGTGCACCGCCAGCCCTCACGCAGGTTCTGCTGAAAGTGGCCGAACACCTTCGGCTGCCCGAAGTCTTGCGCCGCCCGCGGGTCAGACCTGAAGTTCACGAAACACTCACCCGCGGTGAGGCATGCCGCGATGTTGTCGGTGCGCCCGAAGCCCCGCCACTGGTTGTGGTTGCCCTGGTGCGCCTGGGCCTGCACGTGCCGGCCTCCGTTGTTGTTCGAAAAGACCTCGGCGCTGTACGGCATGATGCCCGGCGGGGTGCCGCGGAAGAACGACGTCAGCAGGCCCTGGTCGACGGCGCACGCCGTGAGCCCGGGCAGGTTCGGGTTGTTGCCGCGGCACTCGGCGGCGCCCGTGCCGTTCTGCGTGCGCGCGCTGCCGCTCAGAATCGCAGGCAGCGTGATGCCCTCGCGCTGAATGCCGTTCATGAGCCGCTGCAGCGTCTGCGGGTGAAACAGCACCGGAGCGGGAATCGTGCGGCCCTTCGGCCACTCGCCGCGCGCCGCGTTGGCGACGCCCGAGATGACCTTGCCGCGCGCCACCAGCGCGCTCTTCGCCCGGCCGCCGATGCACATGAAGTCGATGGGCGAGCCCTCGAGCGCGCACGCGAACTCGCGCACGTTCATCGCGCCGACGGCGACCGGCATCTGCGACGCGCACGGCGCGTTGATGGTCTTGATGGAGTCGAGGTCGTTGCCGCGCAGCACGTTGATGGTGTGGAAGGTGACCGACTGTTGGGCCGTCCACACCATGTCGATCATGATCGAATACGCCTGCACGGCGCGGTTGAAGTCGGCCTCACGCGCCTGCGCGCGGCGGTAGAAGTCGCGCGACTCGCGCAAGAACCGGGTGGCGATGATGCCCGCCTCGATCATGCTGCGAAAATCGTCCCACCGGGTGCAGATGGGCGTGCACGACGAGAGAAAGAGCGCCGCGTGCCAGCCCGAGATCTGCGCGAACGCACCCCACGCCGCGTTCATCGCCGAGCCGACGAGCGTCATCTGCGAGTGGTAGGCGTGCAGCGTCATCACCGAGACGGCGGCGGCCGCGGTCGCGCGGTTCGAGTACGCGTAGTAGTTCATCGCGCGCGCGCCGACGGTCGCCATCGAGTACGTCATCGCGTCGGCGTGCGACTGCAGGCGAATCTTCTCGTGCACCGCGCGGGTGAGCGAGAAGCTGATCACCATCATCAGCGCCAGCACGAGCATCGTGACGGCGCCGAGCGCCAGCACCTGTGCGCGAGGCTGCTTCACTCGGCCGCCCCCCGCGCGAAGGGTATGTGACACACGTTCTGCTGCGGGAGCTGGAAGCCGTTTCGCCGCGGGTACAGGTCAGACATCATGCGCATCGCGTACGTCGCGCGAATCGGCAGCGTGTAGCCCTGGCCGGCCGCGGCCATCGCGTCGTGCAAGAGCCGCGTCTCGCGCCGGCGAAACCGCTCGCGGGTCGGGTCTTGCTCGCCGGTGCGCGTGACGAGCAACAGCTCGGCGTCTTCCTGCCCGCGCGCGATCTGGTACAGCATCATGTTCGCGAACGGTATGGGCATGCGGTAGTTGAACGTCACCTCGACGCGCAGCTTCGTGCGGTCGCTCGCGCGCCAATTCGCCTGGTCGAGGTTCAGCGGCGCGTCGAACTGCACGACGTTCGCCGGCCGGCGCGCGGAAGGGTTGATGCCGTTCGTCGTGCCCACCGCGGTCAGCGTCGGGCCGCAGATGCGAACCTCGACGGGCTTGATGGGCATCAGGTTCCACTGCAGGCGCAGCCGCTGAACCTTCATCGCGTAGTCGGCGGCGCTCGACACCGTCCACACCTTCTCTTTGCCGTCTTCTTGCGTCGAGACCATCGGCAACAGCGCCGCCGAGGCCGCGCGCCGCATCACGTCGTGCTCGGCGTGGTTCAGCGCGCCCGCACGCACGGCCCGGTAGGCGGCGTACGTGGTCAGGGCTTGCGCCTGGTGCATGAGGCCGAGCTGCAGCGTGCCGAGCAGAACGAACACGAAGAGCGGCATCACGATGGCCGACTCGACGAGTGCCTGGCCCGATTCGCGGGTCGCCTGGGTCACGGAGGCCCCCCGACCTGCTCGAGCATGTCGCGCAGCAGCGCGTGGCAGCGGTGCTCTTTCGTCGGGTAGTAGCGCAGGGCCTCTTGCAGGGTGGTGCGGGCGAGCTCGTAGTCGGGGCGCTTGGCGCCCATGATCTTGATCACCTCGAGCTGCATCGTGCTGCAGCGCTGGTCGAGCTCGGCGCCGACCTCGCGCAGGCGCGTGCGCGACTCGGTGTACACGAGGTCGGGGCGCGAGCCGGGCGGCAGCGACTCGAGCTTCAGCCACGCGTCGCGGTACGCCTTCCACGCGCGGAAGAGGTTCTCGGCGCCGATCTCACGCTGCTCGTACGAGCGCGCCGCCACCTGCAGGTCTTCGTTCACGAGCGCCGTCATCTCTTCGGCGCCCAGCTCGGGCAGCGCCACGAGCTCGAGCCACACGTTCCAGATGCGCCACGGGTCGTCGCCCGGCGGGTTCAGCACGTTGTCGAACATGAGAATGTTCGTCTCGCCCTTCTTCATCTGCGCCGCCGGCAGCACCAGCTCGTGCTCGCGGTTCGCCGCCTCGAGCGTGTCGGGTGGCACGAAGCCGAGCTCGGTGCCGTTCAGCGCGACCGACAGCTCGTTCTTCGAGAGGTCTTTCGCCTGAAAGTGAATGATGCCGACGATGCGCGTGGCGCCCACCGCCGCGAACTCGAACATCTTCGCGTCGCGCCGGTTGTACATGACGCCCTCGCCGACGCCAAAGCTCGCCTGCACGCGCTCGCCGCGCGTCAGCACCTGCGGCTCGGGTGGCAGCTCGGGCCCGCGCCTGGGCAGCACCGCCATCACCACGGCGCCGAGCGTGCCGAGCACGAACACGGTGGCGACCGTGCCGGTGATGATGCGCGCCGGCTTCGACATCTGCTTCCACGCGTAGGCGAAGCGGCCTGAGAGGCTCTTCTCGGCCTCGCGCTTCTCTCGCAAGCGCTCGGCGGCGGTGGGAGCGGTCGGGGCGCGGGCCGTGTCTTCGATGCTCGCGGGCGCCTCGGCGGCGCGCTGCTTCTCGAGCGCCTGCACCAGCTCGGGGGGTGGCTTGAGAATCGTCTCGTGCGAATCGACCGCGATGGCCGGCGGCGGCGCGAGCTTCGCGAAGAACTCGGCGGGCGGCCTGAGCAGCGTGGCGTTGGGGTCGACGGGCTCGGCGGCGGGTGGCGGGTTCTTCAGCACCGTCTCGTCGTCGGCGACCGCCTTCTGCTCGGCGGCGGGCGGCGGCATCACGAAGTCGGGGGGCGGCTTGAGCAGCGTCGCGTTGGCGTCGACCGGCTCGGAGGGCGGCACCGTCTGCGAGTCGCCGGGGCCCGGGACGGGCAGGGTCTGATCGAAGCGCGGCGCCTCGGGCGGCGGGCCGGCGAACGTATAGATGGTGTCGCCGATGCGGAGCTGATCACCGGTGCGCAGCTCGGTCGGCTGCGACAGCTTCGTGCCGTTCAGCTTGGTGCCGTTGCCGCTGCCCAGGTCTTCGACGAAGTGTCTGCCTTCGTGCACGAAGATTCGGGCGTGCGAGCGAGACGAGGCGGGGTCTGAGACGACGACCTCGTTGTCTTGGGTTCGGCCGAAGCGAACCTCGTCTTTTTCGTACGACTGGGTCTGATCTCTGAGGGTGAGCGTGAAGGTCGGCATTGCGGCGCGTGAGGGGACCCCAGCATGACACGAGCCAGCGGGCCGCCGAGCCGATTCGCGCGCTTGGTCATGTCCTACATTGGCTCGGAGCGCCCACTACCCTGGTGCGCACGACTGCCGTTGTCTCTGAGCTGAGACAGCTAGCCATGAATGGCCATGCCGACGATGAAGGCGAGGCCGAGCACGAAGCTGCCGATGATGATGCCGAGCGCCGTGTTCTGGTCGTGCTCGATCTCTTTTTTCATGTCCATCGGCAGAATCAGCCGCAGCACGAAGAAGCCCGCGACGAACACCACCATGCCGACGAGCGAGAACACGACCGAGTTCACCAGCGCCTTGCCGAGATGCTCCATGCCTTGCGGACCCATCACTTGCCTCCCATGAAACCGGTGTGCCACATGAGCAGCCCTCCGGGCGCCGAGCGCACGTTGGGCGGCAGCTTGCCGCGGTCATCGTCGGGGAGCCGCGCGAACCCCAGCACGTTGAGCGCGGTGTACCCGAGCACCAAGAGACCTCCGATGTACTTCATGCGCCCTCCTCTTCTTCTTCACCGAACGACATCGGTTGGAACACGCTGTCTTCCCACTTGCGCGTCTCGAACTGGCCCGACGCCGCGCTCGCGACGAGCGGGTAGACGAGCAGCGCGAAGAGGAAGAACAAGAAGCAGCAGCCGCCCGGCCGGTCGCTCCCCGACACCTTCACGCTGAAGCTGTCGATGGGCTTGTCGAACGTCACCGTCGCGCGCATCACGTAGGTGCCGGCCTCGACCTCGTCGGTCGTCTTCGACGCGCTGGTCGAACCTTCGCTCCAGCTGCCGTCGCTGTCTGACCCGAAGTAGTACTCGGCCTCGGCGTTCACGCTGATGACCTCGTCGGTCTTCTCGTTCACGAGGTCGAGCTGCACGCCGCACCACGAGTTCGAGAGCCCGGGACAGCGCACCTCGATGTCGAGCGGCACCGAGTTGCGAATCTCGAACGGCTCGGTGAACACCATGCTCTCGGGCGAGCCGGGCTTCGCGTCGGGGGGCACGCTCAACGTCGCGTTGAAGTACGTGCCGGCGTGGCCCAGCGCGCTGAGCGCGATGAAGACGAGCAGCAGCGCGCCCGACCAGATGGCGCTCCACTTCCACGCTTCGGTCATGCGGGCGCGCCACGGGTTCACCTGCGCCGGAGCGACCCCCCGCGCCCACGGCAGCGGCGCCTTCACGTCGAACGCCTTCGCGACGGCGTCGCGGTCGACCAGCTCGCCGAGCGTGACGGTGGCCTCGTGACGGGTCTGGTCGACGTTGAGCGACAGCGGCGGCGCGACGAACTCTTGCGTGAAGGCCTGCTCGCCCTGGGTGACCTCCCAGTAGCACTCGCCGGCGACCCAGTCGGTCGTCGCCATCACCGACTGGTACTGCTTGTACGTCTCGCCGCCGTGCTTCGCGACGCGCGCGCCGAACAGGCAGTCACCCGCGGGAATCGGCGTGAGAAACGACCAGTGCCCGTTCGACTGCATGAGCCAGCGAAAGCCGTGCTCGCGGTTCCACAGCAGGTACTCTTCCCACGGGTAGCGCGTGCCCTCGACGCGGCAGCTGCGAATGAGAAACGCGAGCACCGTCCACTCCACCTCTTTGAGGCGGCCCCTGGCGCCCAGGGGGAGGCGCGGCTCGTACGGCGGCTTCTCGAGCAGCTGCAGGAGCTCGAGCTTGCCCTCTCTCACGTCGAGCAGCGCGCCGCAGAACGGGCACGCGACGCGCTTCGTGCGGTCGGGCGCCTTGAGGTCGAGCGGGCCGTTGCAGTTCGTGCAGCGCGCCTGGCGCAGGGCCTCGCGGCGCGGAGTCGCCTGGAGCTCGCTCGCCGCGAAGCCGAGCTTCTCGAGCGTGACGGTGCTGCCGACGTAGAGCACGGGCTTGTCGCCGCCAAAATCGATCGAGGCGAAGACGCCGTGCGGCCCCGTCGCGTCGACGTACGTGTGCTGCGTGTGAAAGTCGGGCAGCTCGCCCTCGGCCGAGACCGTCGTCGCGTGGCCCTCTTCTTCGACGACGAAGCGGCGGTCGCGCACGCTGAACACCGTCAGCGGGCGCAGGTGCTCTCGCTGCGGCAGCGCGGCCTCGGCCGCCTCGAACATCAGGTTCCACGCGCCCTCGCTCTCTGACAGCCACGCGATGCGGCCGTCGTCGAGCTGCAGACACCACTCGTCCCACGCGCCCTTGCCGTGGCTCTTCTGAATGCGGCCCGCGACCCGAAAGCCCTGGCCCGAATGACGGCCCTCGAGGCCGACGCGCAGCGGTGACTCGGTGTCGGCGAGCTCGGCGACCTTGCCGCGCGACTCGAGACCGGCGCTGCCACGAAACACGACCGTGCGGCAGTGCTCGCACACCTTCACGCGGGCCGAGCCGGGCGCGAAGTCGACCGGAGCCCCGCACGACGGGCACTGACCGACCTTCACCGCTGCGCCTCACGTTCGACCGTGCGCACGGCGACGCGCGCGGGCTCGAGATGGCGCGCGACGATGCGCTCGAAGTCGGGGGCCTCGCGGGTGCGGCACGAATAGACCGAGAGGGCCGCGAAGCCGTGCTCGGGGAAGGTGTGAATCGCGAGGTGAGACTCAGAGAGCAGCGTGAGGCCGGTGACGCCGCCCTCGCCGGGGAAGACGTGCCACTGCGGCTCGCCGACGACGGTGAGCGAGAGCGTCGCGACGAGCTCGGCGAAGAGCGCCTTCAGGCGGGCGAGGTCGCGCAGGGCGGCCGGGCGGCAGCCGCTGCAGTCGACGAGCCACTCCTGACCGAGACGAACGTTTGGCCCCTCCACGAGGCGGCAGAGATTATCACCAGGCTCCGTCGGTTTCGGCTGCGTCGCTGCGCCTCACTCGAACTCGAGCCGGAGCAGCGCGTCGAGCACCGGCCGGCCGATGGTCGCGAGCTTCACCGCGTCGAGCTTCACGACCACCTCGGGCACGGTGACGCCGACGTTCACGATGAGCTGCAGCTTGATGCCCTCGTTGATTCGCCCGCCCACCACGACGCCGCCAGTCGCGAGCCACGCGACCTGCGCCTCGGTGGTCAGCTCGACGCCGCCCGAGTCGACCGAGCCCGCGGCCCACGTCATCGCGATGCCGGTGCCGAACGTCAGCCCCGCAAAGAGCGTCTCGCCGCGCAGCGGCACCCAGTACGCGGGGAAGCGGAGCTGCGCGACGCCGATGTCGGCGGCGATGCCCCGGCCCGCGACGCGCGACGGGTAGACCGACGACAGGGCCTGAACCTCCACGACGAGGTGATGACGGAACTCCCACCCGAGCTCGAGGCTGAGCAGCGGCTGGGGCGTGAGGCCCGGGACCACGGCCATGCCGAAGCCGGTGCCGAAGACGAACGTCGGCAGGTCGAGCGACCGCTTCGAGGCGAACCGCCGCACGGTCGGGTGCGCGCGCTGAACGTTCGGCGCCATCACGCGCACCTCGAGGAGGCTCGCGTGCAAGAGCTCGACGGCCTGCAGCGCGAGCCGCGCCCGCTCGGAGCCGCTCGCTGGCGTGTCGTAGGTGCGCAGCACGGCCTTCGCGGTCAGCGTGTCGGCGACCCACAGGTCGACGCGGCCATCGGCGCGGGGGTTGAACCAGAGCGCGGCGACGGCGTCGTGCTCTTTGCACTGGGCCGTGAGCTGACCGGGCACGTCGCCGCCTGGGTCGACCACGACGTCGAGCGCGTTCACCTGAAAGCCGCTGGCCTGCAGCTCGGCGGCGAGGCGGTCTTCGAGCGGTGCCCACGCCGTGTCGGGCGAGCGCAGCACGAGCACCGTGTCGCCGGCCTGGGCCAGCAGCACCGCGCTCAACGCGACGAACATCACGGGCGCTCGAGCACCTGGCGGGCGAGCGGGGCGTACGCGCCGTTGGGGAAGCGCTCGAGGTAGTCGCTGGCGGCGCGGCCGGCGCGGTCGTCTTTCGCGCGCTGCCACGCGTCGAGGCGGCGGCCCATCGCCTCGGTGGCGAACGAGCCGTCGGGGGCCTCTTTGACGTAGGCGTCGAACCAGACCCCGGCCTCGGCGAGGTGCTGCGCGTCGAACTCGAGGCGACCGAGACGAAACGCGGCCTCGGCGGCGTCGGGGCTGCCGGCGAAGCGCGCGCGCAGCGAGTTGAGCGCGGCGCGGCCGAGGTCGGCCCGGCGCGCGAGGCGGGCGGCATCGGCGAAGAGCAGGAGGTCGTCGCTCGAGACCCCGGCGAGCGCGAGGTCGACGCCCTGCTCTTCGACGAGGGCGACGGCCTTCGCGTAACGGCCGGCGTCGGCGTGGCGCTTCCACTCGGGCACGAGGTCGCGATGAGGAGGTGGAGCCCGAGCTGCGACCGCTGCGGGCGACGGCGGCACCGCTGCGGCCTTCGGACGCACCGGCTCGACGCGCACCTCGGGCTCTGCCACCTCTTCGACCTGCGGCTCGGCCGCAGCCGCCTCGACCGGCGGCTCGGCCGCGGGCTTCACCCACGCGAATCGCTCGCCCGCCGTCACGAACTGAATCTGACCGTCGCTGGTGTGCACCTCGACCTTGCCCTCGGTCACCTGAACGTCGAGGGTCTCGGTCTTCGGCTTCCACAACATCGAGAACTTCGTGCCGCGCACGATGACCTGGTTGTCGCCGGCCTTGAAGCGCCACACGTTCTTGCGCCCCGACGTGATGCGCACGGTGAGCTCGCCCGACTCGAGCACGACGGTGGCGTCGCGGCCGGCGGCCTTCTCGACGTGCGCTTTCGCTCCGGGCTCGAGGTACACCTCGCTGCCCTCGTTGAACGCGAACGTGTTGCCCGAGAGCGCGGGCGCCTCGAGCGAAGCAGGCACACGCTGCTGCTGCCAGACGAAGAGCACGCCGGCCGAGCCGATGGCGGCGGCGAGCGCGCCGATGGCGACCTCACGAAGGCCGATGCCCGAGGGTCGCTTCGCCGCGGCGATGAACCGCGCGCGCTGGCGGGTGCGGCGCGCGGCGTCGGGTTGGTAGTTCATGCCATCTTCCCCTTCACCTTCGACTCGGCGCGCGCCAGCCACCGCTTGATGGTGGCGAGCGAGACGTTGCAGGCGTCGGCGACCTCGGTGAGCTCGAGGCCTTCGACGTGGCGCAGCACCAGCGCATTGCGCTCGTCGGGCGAGAGCGTGTCGAGGGCGCGGTAGAGGCGGCGGGCCGACTCGCGCTGATCTTCGTCGGGCACGAGGGCCTCGAAGCGGTCGCCCTCGGCGTCTTCGTCGAGCATGCCGAACAGCTTGAGCCAGCGGCGCTTGCGCAGGGTGAGGCGCACCGCGTTGACGGCGACGGTGCGCACCCAGCCCTTGAGCTTCGAGAGGTCTTGAACCTGGTGGGCCGACTTCAGCACCATGCAGAAGGCCTCGTGCACGATGTCGTCGTGGTCGCGGTCGGCGCCGAGGAGGCTCCAGACGATGCGGTTCACGTCGTCTTCGAACGTGTCGTAGAGCCAGGCCGCGGCGCGCTCGTCGCGGGCCTTCAACAGCTCGCGCAGACCCTCTTCTTGCGCGACTGCCAACGCGGGCAAGGCGTTCGACATGACCGGGAGCACACCCACAAAGGGCCACGATTCACAAGCACCCCGAGACGGCTCAAGGAGACTTGACGAGGCGCAGCCCCACGTCTTTTTCGCGCATGACGAGCTCGTACTTCTGGCCGGGCGACATGGGGAAGGTCTCGGTGCGGCGCTTCACCTGCACGCCGAGGTCGAGCAGCAGCCCCGCGTTGTTCCACGTGCTGTCGCGCAGCCAGGCGTCGGTGACGCCGAGGGCAATCTCGGAGCGGGTCGCGCCGACCCACGCGAGGGGCAGGGCGCGGCTGAGGCCGGCGCCCTCGATGAGCTGCAGCTCGAGGCCGAGCTCGTTGCCCTTGAGCTGGAGCTTCGCGCCGTCCAAATCGACGGAGCCGGGCGAGGCCGTCACGTGCACGAGCACGTTTTCGGGCAGCGCGCGCACGTGCTGCTGCAGGTAGAGGCAGCCCGACATGAGCACGGCGGCAGCGGCAGCGAAGAACAGCTCGCGCAGGCGAGAGAGGGGGCCGCCCCCACGAGCGCCGAGCGCGCGCCCCAGAAACGCTCCGACCCCGGCGTACGTGATGAGCGCGGCGCCGAGGAACAGGCGCTCGAGGTTCGAGGTCGACGAGAACGACATGAGCCAGAAGGTGCCGGCGAGAAAGCCGAGAGCGCCGAAGAGCGAGAGGGCCCAGCGCACGCGGCGACCGGTCGGGCTGGGGTTCTGGTTTCGGGCGAACAGGCGCGCGAGGGCGCCGGGCTTCAGCTCGGGGCCGCCACACTTGAGGCACGGGCTGCCGAGCACGCCCTGCTCGCCGCAGGTCGGACAGGCCATCACCCAGGTCTGCTCGAGGCCGGCGCGACCCAGGAAGAGCTGAACCGCAACGCGCGCGAACGGAGCGAGGACCTGAAGAGAGATGAGGGCGAGGCCGAGCGCCCAGATGACGGTGGCGGCGGTCTCGAGGCTGGGGCCCAGGTGCTTCTCGACGGCGTCGAAGAAGGTGCGCAGCACGGGTGGAGGCGGGACTTACACCGTTTCTGGCGCGCTTCGGGGACGCCGACACACGCGACGACGAACACGACGACGACGACGGGTTCGCGAACGGGAGCGGGAGCGTCGACGAGTATCGTCGACGTCGACGTTCTCGCACTCGTCAACGCACCCGCACCCGCACCCGCACGCGTTCCCGCTCCCGAGTACGTACTCGTCCCCGTACTCGTCCCCGTACACGTCCCCGTCAACGTCCCCGTCAACGTCCCCGTGCGCACGTTGCACGAGCGCAACGCACTGGTGCTGGCACGCACCCAGAACCTGGCACATGTTCCGAGGCGCATGAACCGCCGCGAAGCCCTCATCGGAGCAGCTGCCGCGGCGGCGACGCTCGCAGCCCGAAAGCCGCTGCCGAAAAGAATGCCCGCGCTGTTCCTCGCGCACGGAGCCCCCCCGCTGCTGGACGACGCGGGCTGGCTCGGCGAGCTGAACGCGCTCGCCAATACGCTCCCGAAGCCGACCTCGGTGCTCATGCTCTCGGCCCACTGGGAAACGAAGCCCATCGCCCTCGGCGCCACGCAGACGGTGCCGCTCGTCTACGACTTCTATGGCTTCCCGCAGCGCTACTACGACGTGAAGTACCCGGCGCCGGGCGCGCCCCAGCTCGCCGAGCGCGTGCTGCACCTGCTCGAGCCGAAACAGCCCGTCACCTCAGAGCCCGAGCGCGGCCTCGACCACGGCGCGTTCGTGCCGCTGCTCGCGATGTACCCGAAGGCCGACGTGCCGGTGCTCCAGGTCTCACTGCCGTCGCTGAACGCCTCCGACCTGTTCGAGCTCGGCAAGCAGCTCGCGCCGCTGCGCGACGAGGGCGTGCTCATCATCGGCAGCGGCTTCATCACGCACAACCTGCGCGCGGGCTTCGGCGACAAGACGCCGCAGTGGGCCCAAGACTTCGACGGGTGGACGGCGAAGGCCCTCGAGAAGCACGACGTCGACGCGCTGCTCGACTACCGCGCGAGGGCGCCCGGCGTGCGCGAGTCGCTGCCGACGCACGAGCACTTCGTGCCGCTGCTCGCGGCAGTGGGCGCTGCGGCCGGCGACAGAGTCTCGTTTCCCATCACCGGCTGGTGGTTCGGCGGTTTCACGAGACGTTCCGTTCAGCTGGGTTAGGAGCCACGCGATGAAAAAGACTGCGCCGCTGTTCCTCTTCTTGCTCGGAGCGGCCTGCATGCCGAAGGCGGCGCCGCCTCCGCTCGCGCTCGTGCCGAACCAGGTCGAGCTCGCGAAGAAAAAAGACGCGAACGTCACCGAAGAGCAGCTCGAGAACGGCCGCAAGGTGTTCGTCGGCAAGTGTGGTGAATGTCACGACCACCCCGACCTCACGTCGGTGCGGCTGTCGAAGTGGCCCGCTATCTTGAAAGACATGGTCGAGAAGGGTGACTTCGAGAAAGACACGGTCGCGGTCGCCGAGCTCAACACCTTCGTGCTCACGGCTGCAGAGGCCGCCGGCGCGCAGCCGTGAGCCGCGCCCTGCGGCGCGGTCGCCATCGCGAACGGCACCGCCAGGGCCGCACCGGGTGGCTGCGCGCGGCCGTGCTCGGCTCGAACGACGCCATCGTCTCGACCTCGGCGCTGCTCATCGGCGTCGCAGCGGCCGGAGCGAGCGAGCAGGCGCTCATCGTCGCCGGCCTCGCCGGCCTGGTCGGCGGAGCCATGTCGATGGCGGTGGGGGAATACGTGTCGGTGAGCACGCAGGCCGACACCGAGGCCGCCGACATCGCGACCGAGAAGGCCGAGCTCGAGGGTGAGCCGCAGGCCGAGCTCGCCGAGCTCACCTCCATCTACGTGAAGCGGGGCCTCGACCGAGACCTCGCCGAGAAGGTCGCCCAGGCGCTCACCTCGAAAGACGCGCTCTCGGCGCACCTGCGCGATGAGCTCGGCATCGAGGCACACACCCGCGCACGCCCGCTCCAGGCCGCGGCGGCGAGCGCGGTGGCGTTCGCGACGTTCGCCCTGCTCCCCCTGCTGAGCGGCGTCGCGGCTCCAGCGACGTGGCGCGTACCGGCCATCGCCGTCACGTCGTTGATCAGCCTCGGGGTGCTCGGCGCCCTCGGCGCAGGTCTAGGGGGAGCCCCGATGGGCCGGGCGACCCTTCGTGTCGTATGTGGAGGGGCGTTTGCGATGGCGCTCACTGCGGCCATCGGGGGGCTATTCGGTGTCGCTGCATAGTCGTGGCAAACTCTCGACCGCCACGTCAGCGTGATGTTCACCTGAGCGACGTTGAAACTGTATTTCCCCGGAAATACAGTTTCGTTTCCCTGGGAGAAGGTTCTGCAGCTCCGCGTCCTGTTGATCGAAGACTCGGCTGACGACGCGGCGCTCCTGCTCCGTGAGCTCGGCCACGGCGGGCTGCAGGTCGAGCACGTTCGGGTCGAGACCGAAGACGAGATGCGCGCGGCGCTCGACCAGCGCGCATGGGACCTGGTGATCAGCGACTACTCGCTCCCACACTTCGACGCGCTCGGCGCGCTCGACGTCATGAAGCGCAGCAAGCGCGACCTGCCCTTCATCATCGTCTCGGGCACCGTCGGCGAAGACACCGCCGTCGCGGCGATGCGCTCGGGCGCACACGACTACGTGATGAAGGCGAACCTGAAGCGGCTGCCTGAAACGGTGCGCCGCGAGGTTCGTGAGGCCCAGCTGCGGCGCGAGCGCATCTCGCTCGAGGCCCAGATGCGCCACGCCCAGAAGATGGAGGCCGTGGGCATGCTCGCGACCGGCGTCGCCCACGACTTCAACAACCTGCTCACCGTCATCTTGAGCTTCAGCCAGTTCGTGCACGACGACCTGCCCGCCGGCCACCCTGCCCGTCTAGACCTGCGCGAGGTCGTCGAGTGTGCCGGCCGCGCCGCCGGTCTCACGCGCCAGCTGCTCACGTTCAGCCGCCGCTCGGTGTTCGACCCGCAGCTCGTCGACGTGAACTCGGTCGTCACCGCCGCCGAAAAGATGTTGAAGCGCCTCGTCGGCAAACACATCGACTACGCGAGCGTGCCGTGCGCCGAAGAGACCGGCACCATCGCCGACCGCGGCCTGCTCGAGCAGGTGCTCGTGAACCTGGTGGTGAACGCGCGCGACGCGATGCCCGACGGCGGCAAGCTCACGGTCGAGACCCAGGTGCTCGACCGCGAGGGCGTGTCGTACGTGCAGCTCGCCGTCACCGACACGGGCGTCGGCATGCCGCCCGACGTTCAGCAGCGCATCTTCGAGCCGTTCTTCACCACGAAGCCGGCGGGGCGCGGCACGGGCCTCGGCCTGTCGACGGTGCTCGGCATCGTGAAGCAGTGCGGCGGCGACCTCGCGGTGCACAGCTCGCCCGGCAAGGGCACGACGTTCAAGGTGTACCTGCAGCGCTCGCACGCGCCGGCGCCGCTGCTCGCGAGCGCGGCGATGAAGCGGGTGAGAGGCTCCGAGACGGTGCTGGTGGTCGAAGACCAGGCGGGCGTTCGGGCGGCCGTGCAGCGCACGCTGAACTCGACGGGCTTTCGGGTCATCGAGGCGTCGCGAGGGCGCGAAGCGCTCGAGCTGATGGGCAAGAAGCACGAACCCGTGCACCTGGTGCTCACCGACCTGAACCTGCCCGAAATGACGGGCACCGAGCTGGTGCAGCGGCTGCGGCAAGACGAACCTTCACTGAAGGCGCTGTACATGTCGGGCTTCGCGGGCGGCGCGCTGAGCCACCAGGGCGTCGTAGACTCGACCATGAGTTTTTTGCAGAAGCCATTCACCCCGGACGTATTGGTGCATAAGGTCCGGGCTGCGCTCGACACGTAGGGGGACACCACACGTTGTCTGCTTCGCCTGAGAAGAAAAAAGGAAAGTTGCTGGTGGTCGACGACGACCGCCTCGTGCTGCGCGCCGTGAGCGAATCGCTGAACCGCGACGGCTTCGAAGTGGTGAGCGTCAGCGACCCGATCGAGGCGTTGACGGTCGCGAAAGACACGTCGTTCGACGTGCTGGTGTCGGACATCAAGATGCCGAACCTGTCGGGCATCGACCTGCTCAAGGCGTTCAAGGCGGCGCAGCCCGACCTCGAGGTGGTGATGATGAGCGGGCACGGCACCATCGAGACGGCGGTCGAGTGCATGAAGCTCGGCGCGTACGACTACCTCTCGAAGCCGTTCGAGCGGCTCGACGACTTCTGCCTGCGCGTCACGCGGGCGGTCGAGCGGCGGGCGCTGAAGAAGCGCACGGCGGTGCTCGAAGACGCGCTGGTCGCGGTCAAAGAGTACGAAGGCATGATCGGCCAGTCGTCGCAGATGGCCGCGGTCTTCAAGCTGGTCGACCAGGTGGGGCCGACGACGGCGACGGTGCTGATTCGCGGCGAGAGCGGCACGGGCAAAGAGCTGGTGGCGAAGGCGATTCACTACCGGTCGCCGCGCAAGTCGAAGCCGTTCGTGGCGGTGAACTGCAGCGCGCTGACCGAGACGCTGCTCGAGAGCGAGCTGTTCGGGCACGTGAAGGGCTCGTTCACGGGGGCGGTGGGCAACAAGCGGGGCCTGTTCGAGGCGGCCGACGAGGGCACCATCTTTCTCGATGAGATCGGCGACATCTCGGCGGCGACGCAGGTGCGGCTCTTGCGCGTGCTGCAAGAAGGCGAGATCAAGCGGGTCGGCAGCACCGACGCCATCTCGGTCGACACGCGGGTCATCGCGGCGACGAACGTCGACCTCGAGAAGGCGCGCGCAGAGGGCCGCTTTCGCGAAGACCTCTATTACCGGCTCAACGTCATCACGCTGTCGCTGCCGCCGCTGCGTGACCGGCCGGGCGACGTGCCGCTTTTGGCCCAGCACTTCTTGAAGGTGTTCGCCGAGAAGATGGGCAAGCGGGTGACGAGCATCAACGGCGACGCGATGCAGCTGCTCGTGCAGAACAAGTGGGTCGGCAACGTGCGCGAGCTCGAGAACGCGATCGAGCGGGCGGTGGTGCTGACGCAGGGTGAAATCATCACGCCCGATGACCTGCCGCCGCACTTCAAAGAGGCGCCGAAGGGCATCTCGCCGAGCGCAGACGCCGAGGTGTTCTCGCTGACGCACCTGCCGTTCGCGCAGGCGAAGGCGCTGGCGGTGGGCGCGTTCGAGCGGCGGTATCTGTCGGCGCTGCTCGACAAGACGGCGGGCAACATCACGGCCGCGGCGCTGGCCGCGGGGATGGACAGGTCGAACTTTCGCCGGCTGTTGAAAGATACGGGCCTGCGCGGCAGTGGAGCGGAAGAACCAGCCCCATAGAGACGGGCTGCTTTTCCGACGCCGAACAGCCAGAAATGAACCGCCGAAGCCCGCTCGGAACTGTCGGCGGGCGGCAGCGGTGACACGCCAGCGTCACAGCGGAGCGAAGCAGCCGGTACTGCCGCCGGCCGACTTGAAAGATGCCTGTCGCTTCGGCACTGCCCCTCATCGACGAGAAGTCATGCACTCGAAGGGCTTGAGGCTGAGCCGTCACGGTTCATCGCCGCGGCCGCGCAGCACATCGTTGAGCTCACCGGCCGCGCCGCCGTCGGAGTCGATGGTGTCGCCGTACGTCGACAGCCCGTTCAAGAGGCCCTGGGTCACTTCGATCTGCACCTGAAGCGCGTTGCGCTCGGCCTGGGTCAGGTCGGGGTTCGTGAGCTGCGCGGTCAGCTCGGTGTGCAGCTCGCGGTACAGCTCGCTGAGCTCGTCGTAGCCCCGCTCGCCGGCTGAAATCTCGATGCCGGCCGCTCGCAGGCGGTCGGCGAACGCGCCCTCGACCTCATCGCGCGTCGGCGGGTCTTCCGCGAACAAGTTGCGCAGCACCGTCGACACCACCACCTGCGCGACGCCGGCGCCGAGCGGGCCGACCGAAGCGGTGAGCCCGACCCGCGCCGCGACGCCGAGAACGTCGGCCCCGAAGTTCAGCGCGAGGGTCTTCACGTCGGAGTCGCCGGCCTCGGCGTCTTCGACGGCCCGGTTCGCAGCCACCTGGAGCGTGCCGAACAGCCGGCCGATGCGCTCGCCGACGTCGTCGGCGTTGCGGCCTTCGGCGGTGACGCTCGCGAGCTGGTCTTCGACGTAGCCCTGAACGGTGCGCGTGAGCTTGTCGCGCTCGGCCTGGGGCACCTCGGGAATCAGCGCGATGCTCTCGAACAGCTGCACCACCGAGGCCTCGCCCTCGGGGCCGGCGTCGAGCAGCTCGGTGAGCACCTCGGGGTGTGTCGAGAGCAGGCGGTTCAGGCCCTCGACGGCCTGGGGCGCGCGCACGAGCGAATACTCGTCGTGCTCGGCGAGGCTCCACTCGTCGCGGCTCTCGGCGAGGTACGCGTTCAGCACCTCGAAGCTCTCGGTCAGCTCGTCGGGGGGGATGTTGGCCTCGAGCAGCGAGGTCGACTGCGTGTACGCGAGCACCGAGTTCAACCTCCACGGGCTGTCGGCGTCGTCGCCCGCGAGGCGCCTGGCGGCGTCGCCGAGCACGTCGAGCGGGCCGTCGGCGGGGTCGTTGTAGAGGCGCTCGCCGGCCTGCGCGATGATTTCACCGACGAAGTCGGGGCCGAGGGTGTCGAGCACCTCGTCGAGCTTCTCGGCAGGGTCGTAGCCGTTGCCGAGGGCGGTGAGGCGGGCGGCGTTGGTGACGGCGGCGCCGATCGCGTTGCGCAGGCCGAGGTTGGCGTCGAGCAGGGGCAGGTCGTACTGGTAGCGCTCGATGAAGGCGTCGATGTGACCGAACGCCTCGCGCTGGGCCTCGGCGCTCGGGTAGTGGGCGTCGATGAGCAGGTCGGTCGAGGTGAGGGCGAGCGCGGCGGCCTCGTCGTAGCCGAGGTCTTTCGCGGCGACGCCGAAGGCCTCGACGACGCCGCCGATGCCACCGTTGTTCTGGCCGAGGGCGAGGGTCTGGGCCACGACGGCGGCCTGGTCGGGGCCGAGGTCTTCGACGAGCTCCTTCAGCTGCTCGTCGGTGATGTCGCCGGCGCGGTACGCCTCACCGACGGCGTCGGCGACCTCGGTGAGGTCATCGTAGCCCTCGTTGACGTGGCCCTTGCGCGAGCCGGTGAAAATTTCGCCGTTCAGGTAGGCGGCGGGGTCGCCGCTGTCGAAGGCCTCGACGATGAGGGCGCGGCGCAGCTCGGCGTCGTCGCCGGCCTCGCGCAGGGCAGAGGCGAGGCCTGTGGGGCCACGGCTGATGTAGAGGAGCTCTTCGGCGCGGTCTTTCGCGTCGTCCGAGACGATGGCGGTACGGGCAGGCGCGACCTCGAAGCGGTCGGAGCGGTTGAAGGTGGGGGCGACGAGCGGCTTGGCCTCAGGCTTCGGCGTCTGGGGCACCACGATGCGCTGGAGCGAGAGGTTCTTGTTGATTGGCGAGGTCATGCACGCAGCACGCAGCGCGCGATTCGCGGTAACAGCGGTTCAGCGGCAACGGCGCTTACGTTTTGGGGGTAATTTGCAGGGCCATTTCATGAACGCGCTCGAACAGCTTCGCGGGCTTGCAGCCGAGCTGCCGGCAGACGGGCCGGTGACGGTGCGCCGGGTGGCGAGCGGGTCGGCGTTCGTGGCGCGGCAGGCTGCGTCGTTTTCGCAGGTGCGGCACGGGCGGTCGTTCGTGTCGCTGGTGCTGAGCGGCAAGAAGACGACGACGTTCAAAGGCGCGGCGTCGGTGCTGAAGGCGGGCGACGTGCTCGTGGTGCCGGCGGGGGTCGAGTACTCGGCGAAGGTGACGGCGGGCACGTGCGTGTTCATTCTGGAAATCGACGGCGACGCGGCGGCGGCGTTCGCGCGGCTGCACCCGGGCGAAAGCCGGTCAGCGCAGCTGGGCGCGTTCGAGACGAATCGCATTCACGTGCTTCAGGCGAACGAGGCGACGCTCTTGTCGTTCGCGCACGTGGCGGCGACGCTGCAGGGCGCGGCGGTGAAGCCGGCGGTGCTGCGGCACCGGCTCGAAGACCTGGTGCTGTCGCTGTCGCTGCAGCACCTCGACGTGGCAGAGACGACGGATGCAGGGGCCGACCCGGTGCTGGCGACGCGGCTGCTCGTGCGCAGCGACCTGGCGTCGGCGTGGAGCGTGAGCGACGTGGCGCAGAAGCTCGCGATGAGCCCGGCGACGCTGCGACGAAAGCTGGCGGGCGACGGCACGTCGCTGCGCCGCATTCGGGTGGAAGAGCGCATGACGGTGGCGGCGGCGCTGCTGACGCGGCGGGGCAGCACGGTGGCCGAAGTGGCGGCGCAGTGCGGCTACGAGTCGCCGTCGAAGTTCGCGCGGCAGTTCAGGCTGCGGTTCGGGCGGGCGCCACGCGCGTCGGCTTGAAGCTGAGCGTTTCGGGCGCGAGGTTGCGCGGTCGGGGCGCGCGGGCTTCGGCTGTTGAGTCGTATCTCTTCGCGCATGACCTACACGGCGACGGCAACGATGAAGGTGAAGGCTCCACTGGCGCGCGTCTGGGCGGCGCTGACGGAGCCGGCAATGGTGAAGCAGTACTTCTTCGGCACGGACCTGGTGACCGACTGGAAGGTGGGCGGCGCGCTGTTCTTCCGCGGCGAGTGGGAAGGGAAGGTGTACGAAGACCGCGGCACGGTGAAGTCGTTCGAGCCTCAGCGGTCGTTCTCGTACGACTACTGGAGCAACATGAGCGGCGAGCCCGACGTCGTCGAGAGGCGGGCGCTCATTCGCTTCGACCTGAGCGAGAGCGGCGGGGTGGTCGAGGTGAAGGTGACGCAGTCGAACATGCCGACGCAGGCGCGGGCCGACGACTCGGCGAAGAACTGGCCGGTGGTACTGGAGGGCATGAAGAGGCTGGTCGAAGCGGCGCGTTGACGGGCGCGGTAGCATGGGCGCCCATGTTCAAACGACTGTCGAACAGCTGGACGTTGGTGAAGGCGAGCGCGGCGGTGCTGAGCGCCGACAAAGAGCTCATCGTCTTCCCCATCATCTCGGTGATTGGGGTGCTGCTGGTGTCGGCGGGGTTCATCGTGCCGGTGGTGGCGACGGGGGCGGCCGACCAGCTCGACGACGGGCCACTCGGCTACGTGGTCGTGTTCGCGTTCTACTTCGCGACGTACTTCGTCATCTTCTTCTGCAACTCGGCGCTGGTGGGCGCGGCGCTGATTCGGCTGCGGGGCGGCGACCCGACGGTGGCCGACGGGCTGCGCATCGCGACGTCGCGCATCGGGGCGATCGTGGGCTACGCGCTGGTAGCCGCGACGGTGGGCATGATTCTGCGGCTCATCGAGCGGCGGGCGGCGCTGCTCGGTCGCATCGTGGCGGCGGTGGTGGGTCTGGCGTGGAACCTGGCGACGTTTCTCGCGGTGCCGGTGCTGGTGACCGAAAACATCGGGCCGATCGAAGCGGTGCGCCGCAGCACGGCGCTGCTGAAGAAGACGTGGGGCGAGCAGGTGGTGGGCAACAGCGCGGTCGGCGCGGTGTTCACGCTGGCCATCTTCCTGACCATCTTCGGCAGCGTGCCGCTGTTCTTCCTGGCGGCGAGCACGAACAACGGCGTGGTGATCGGCGTCGTCGCCGGCTCGCTCGGCCTGATCATCTTCGGGCTCGCGATTCTCAACGCGACGCTGTCGAGCATCTACAGCGCGGCGGTGTACCTGTACGCGGCCGAGGGCAGCGCCGGCACGATGTTCGACGGTGACATGGTGCGCGAGGCGTTCAAGTCGAAGAACGGGTGAGCGTGTTGGCGTCGACGGATGGAGTGGCCGAGCCTACGCGCATCGGCAAGCTCAAGTCCCAGCTACAAAGTTGGTGGGCCAGCGACGCCGCGAAGCCTACGCTAACGTATTCTCCTCACCGTCCGAATCCTCCATGAAACCAAGCATTCGCGACTGTATCTCAATGTGCGCCCTGGTTGCCGCGATTTACTTGCCATCGCTGGTCGGGGCTGTGCGCGGGGCTGTGCATCGATTCGAGCGGCGCCAACTGCGCTCTTCACAAACCGGTCCTCGCCCTCAGCGGGCTACAACTGGCGATGCCGTGTACGCAGCGTCACCGGAGGCAATGATGCTCGGCCTGTTTGCCATAACGTGGAGCAGACAGTGGTGGTCATGGGACGACCTGACCGGCACCGCAATTGGTCCCGTAGAAGCGACGCTCATTGGCGTGGCCGCCTACTTTGCCGCGTCCTTTCTATGGCGGCGGCTTCAAGGCCGTTTCCGCAGCGTCGTTGACAAACTTCTGAAGGCTCTAAGGCTTCGTCCCGATTCGGAAGCCGCAACCGCGTCGCAAGCCCCTCGCAGCCGGGAGTATGCGCGGGAAATGTCAGGGTACTGGCCTCGATCATTGCTCGGACGACTATTCGTCGGTCTGCGCCTGACCCTCAGTCCGATCGTAGAGGAACTGGCCACTCGAGGAGTGCTTGTCGTCATGGTCTACAAATCAACGGATTCAATTGTCGTTGGTCTCGCATTGGGGGCAAGCGCATGCGTATTGCTCCACCTCCACACAGGAGTCGAAGGAACGATCTACCACTTGTTATTTTTTACGGCCACAGCGGCGCTTGCGATCAAGGCAGGTCTAGCGTCTGCAATTGCTCTGCACGTACTGACCGACATCGCCCACGCAACGACATATCACATTAAACATATTCGAGCGATGAGGACTTGGGAGCGCTCCATGCGGAAACCGAGGCTGGATTGACGGTCAGCGCCTGAGCCTGGAAAATCTCAACTATTTCCACTTGGTCCCCGGCGGAAGCTTGGGAAACGGAGGATAGGGAGGCGGCGTTGCTTTTGGAAGGGGCTCGATCGGTGGCGTTGCCTTAGGCTCTATCGGCTCCTTCCACCATGGCCTCGATGGCTTATCCTTTGGCTTATCTTTTGACTTGTCCTTGTCGTCTTTACCGCCACCCTTCTTGTCTGAACAGACTCCAGGATCGCCTAACGATGGCGACAGGAAAATTCCGTATTTCATTTCTCCAAATATATTTAGCTGGAGCTTTACAGCGGTAAGCCCTGTGGGATCAACGAAGCGAAGTGGATTATTTAGGCCATACCCATACACCAGCACGGTCTGAGCATCACTCGCGGCAGACTTGACGAACAAGGAACTCGACAACTCAGGCTCAATGCTCGCATAGCCACCCGCGACAGGGTCGTAATAGCGGTTCCAGTTTTCGTGGAGGTGGGTTTCCTCATCGAAGTACTGGCCCGGGAAGCGCAGCGGCGGGAAGTACATGACCGCACCAGCGTCGGCCTGATACCGCTGATACTCGTAGTCGCGCATCGTGTAGCCGGCGTAGGGCGTGCTCGGCGCGGGACACGTCGTGCAGTGCGTACCGTTGACGCAGTTTTCGGTGTGCCAGTTGACGTTCGCGACGCCGTAGCCGCTGACGTTCTGCACCACAGGGCACCAGCTACTCCACACCTCGCCCAAGTAGCCGCTCATGTTCTGACACGAGGTGCCCGTGGTGTTGTCGGTGATTTGAATGCCGTCGAGGAAGCCGCCCGCGCACGTCTGCTCGGACTGGAAGCGCGTGAAGTGGGCGCGCATCGCCGTCATCATGCCGTGGCCTCGCTGACCCACGGTGAAGGCAGTGTTGCCCGTGCCCGAGGCGTACGTCCAGCCAGCGGTGCCGCGCCACTGCTCGACCCGGTTGAGCGCGCCAAAGGGCTCATACTCGCCGACGCCGGTGATGCGGCGGCTGCGGTTGAGCGTCAGCACCGGCTTCCCGATGTGGTCCGTCGTGATGAAGTACGT
>JAEUJP010000631.1 GCA_016793725.1 Myxococcaceae bacterium
CGCTGCCGTTGCCCGACAGAATGCCGGCGGCCTCGACGAGCACGGGCAGCGAGAGCGCGCGGCCATGAAACGAGCGCACGCCGTACTGCACGGGCCAGTCGGTCGCCGAGAGCGTGAGCGACTCGCCGAGCCGTGCGTCGAGCGAAAGCCGCGCGGGGAAGTACCACTCGCCGAAGTCCGACCCCGGCCGCGCCCACGCGAGCGCGAGGTCGTCGAGCGACGTCGCCTCGGCGGGGCTCACCTGGTCGTATTCCCTCCACCGGTAGGTCGCGTCGACCTGCGTCGGCTTGAGCAGCATGCCGCCGCCGAAGACCGCGGGCCCCAGCGTCAGCTCGCCGCCCTCGGCCGCTCCGCCGTTGACGGCGGCGATCGAGACCGGGCACGACGCCGCGTCGAACACGAGCCCGAACGCCGCGCGGTTGGTGAAGCGCGGCAGCGTCGACAGCCCGAACAGCAGCTTCAGCGCCTCGGCGCGCGGCACGTCGCGCTCGAGCAGGTCGGGGCGCAACATCGCCCGCAGCGCCGCGCCCGCACCGAGCGGGTACAGCGACGCCTCGAGCAGGGGCAGCGCCACGTAGCGCGCCGAGCCCCGAACCGACGCGAGGCTCACCGGCGCACCCATCGAGGGGCTCATCACGCCGGTCGTCTCGTACTCGTCGCGCGTCACCGCGATGGGCTCACCTTCGCGGCCCGTCACCGAGTCGATCATCACGAGCCCCGCGAGCTCGTCGTGACCCGCGCTGCCCTCGAAGTCCCACGCGGCGTACTGCGCCACCAGCGTGCCGCCGAGCGAGTGGCCCGCGAGAATCACGCGCGCCTTGCGCTCGGCCGCGGGCACCTGCGCGATGACGGCGCGCAGGTCGGCCATCGTCGACGCCATGCCCCACTCGCTCGCGTACGCGAGGTCGTCTTGCGAGCGAAAGCCGCCGAACGTCGAGCCCGGCTCGAAGTAGTACGACGTCAGCACGTCGGGGTTGCCCGCATCGGCGGCGGCGTCGATGCCCGCGTGGTCTTCGAGCAGGTTCGCGCGGCGGTCGATGGCCCAGGCCTCGAGGGGCGCGTCGGGCGTCGAGCGGCGCACCACGGCGCGGGCGAGCGCGTCGAAGCCACCGGCCCCGCCGAGAAAGCCCGGCATCAGCACCACCACCGCGCGCGCCGGCTGCGGCGGGCCGCCGGCGGTGTCGACGCGGTAGCGAAGAACCACGACCGCATCGAGCGCATCGGGGGTGGCCGTGCCCGTCATCGGGTTCGCTTCGGGCTTCGGCGCCGCCACCCGAATCAGGTCGCGCCGAATCGACACGCCGTTCGTGGTCTCGACGATCGCCGGGTCGACCACCGCAGCCTTGCCGCACGCCGACAGCACGACCGCCACCGCGATGAGGGGCCTCACGACCACGCCACATACCAGAGCCGGGTGATATCTCGTGCCTCGTGCCAGCCCGACCGACCGTGGGGGTGCTGCTGCTCGCCGGCTGCGCGACGCTGCTCGGGCCGCCCGTCGTGCGCTGGGCCGACCCGCCCTCGAAGAAGCGCGAAGGTTCGGTGCTCGCCCGCCGCGACGAGTGCCTGAAGCCGCCGTTCACGCTGCCGCCCGGCCAATCGCTCACGCCCGAGGGCATGCGCATCGACCCGCGCGGCGACGGCCCGCGCGAGGTGACCATCGCGTTCGGCAACGGCGCACCGCTCGAGGCCGACGCGGTGCTCGCGCTGCAGTCGCGCGTTCAGGCGAAGCTGCTCGCGATCGACGGCGTCGAGCAGCTCGGGCTCTCGGGCTGCATCAGCGGCGGCAAGCAGCGGCCCTGCCTGTCGCTGCAGGTCGAGCTGTGCTCACAGCCCATCGACGGGCTCGCGCGGCAGCTGAAGGCGATCATCGAGGCCGACAGCGGCTCACGCGGCCGTGCCATCGTGCTGCACGTCGCGCTCACCGGCGCCGCGGGCCCGCGCTGCGAAGCCGATGACCCGCGCTGCCGCCCCGAGCCGTACGCGTCGGGGCTCTACCGCTCGGGCGAACGTCGCGGCCTCGTGAAGGCGTCGCAGGGCGAGCCCGAGTGCGCGTCGGACGGTGAGTGTGGCCGCTCGTCGTGCGGCGGCGACTGCGTGCCGTGGCCCCAGGCCCACCGCCCGGGCACCTGCGCCGCCGACGCGTCGCTCGGCAGCGCGTTCTGCGGCTGCGTCGAGCGACGCTGCGCCTGGTTCGTTCAGTAGCGCCTGCGCGAGAGCCAGCCGAGCAGGCCCCCGAAGACGAGGTGTGCGAACCCGAGCGCGACCTGCCGGCCCGGGCGATCACGTCGCGTCGACGGCATGATGTTCATCGCCGGCACCCAGCCCTGGTAGCTCGCGAGCCACAGCGCCGCACCGAACAACATGCCTTCGACGACCGGGTGCGCCGGAGCGACCCTGCCCCGCACCAGCGTGCGGTACGCAGCGCCCGCCGTCATGCCGTAGGCCAGGTGTGCACCCGCCGTCGCGGCCTTCTGCGTCGTTCGCGAGCGCCGCACGCGCAGCAGGTCGAACATTCTTTCGGTGATGCGCTCCGGAGGCAGCTTGCCCATCAGCCCCGCGCGCCGTGCCGCGACCAGCGCTCCGGTCATCGCGGTCGTCGCCGCCGCACCCGACGCCGCGCCGCGCGCGACTTCCATCTCGATGTCTTGACCCATGCTTGAAGCTCGCAGCAAGGCGCGCGCCGAGCCGGTCTGCCTCGAACGCCAGGCCCGCAGGGTCGCGAGCCGGCCACACCTGGGGCGAAACCGTCAGCTGGCCTTCGCGAGCGTGCCGCGAATGAGGTCGGTCGCCGCCGGGTCGACCCGCGCGCCGTACATCGCGAGCCCGAGCCGCAGCGCCGCCTTCTGCTCGGGCGTCACGCCGCGCGCCGTCAGCCTCATCAGCCACGCGTAGACCGTGATGCCGTCGAGCCGGCCCGAGGTCTTCACTTCTTTTTCCATGAAGCTCAGCGTCGCCTCGTCAGGCGTCGGGGGCGCGAGCGGCACCACCCGCGCTCCACTGACAGACACCCTCGAAATCTGAGAAACCGGCACGCGAACCCTCGTCTCTTCGGCACATTGTCGGTGCCCCGACGGTGGAAGTTTCGCGCTATAGCCGCCCCGAGCCCCATGAAGACCGTCGCCGTCACCGGAGCCAGCCGCGGCATCGGCCGTGAGGTCGCCCTCAAGTTCTTGAAAGAGGGCTGGGCCGTGCACGCCATCGCCCGCGACCTCGCCGCCTGCCGGGCGCTGGGCGAGCACGTCACCGCACACGAAGCCGACCTGTCAGACGCCGCCTCGACCGCGCGGGTCGCCGACGACCTGGCGAAGGCGGGCGTCGACGTGCTGGTCAACAACGCCGGCATCGCGATGTCGGCGCCGATTCACAAGACGAGCGACGCCGACTACGCGCGCATCATGGCGATCAACGTGACGGCGCCGTTCGTGCTGTGCCGCGCGCTGCTGCCGGCGTTCGGTGGGCGAGGCAGCGGCCGCATCGTGAACATCGCGTCGACCGCGGCGCTGAAGGGCTTCAAGTACACGTCGGTGTACTGCGCGTCGAAGCACGCCGTGCTGGGCCTGACGCGCGCGCTCGCGCTCGAGTGGGCCGGCAAGGGCGTGACGGTGAACGCGGTCTGCCCAGGGTGGACGGATACGGACATGTTCGCCGCCTCGGCGGGCACGATCTCGAAGACGACCGGTCGCAGCACCGAAGAGTCGCGCGCCGCGCTCGCGAAGCTGATTCCCACCGGGCGCCCGACGCAGCCCGCCGAGGTCGCCGAGCTGGTGTTCTGGCTCGCCTCGAGCACCGCCGCCGCCGCCGTGACCGGCTCGGCCTACAGCATCGACGGAGGAGAAACGGCATGAGCGAAGTCATTCAACCGAAGGGCTGGGCGAAGCCGCGCGGCTACGCGAACGGCCTGGTCGCGAGCGGTCGGCTCGTCTTCATCGCCGGCCAGGTGGGGTGGGACCCGTTCAACTCCGTCCCGACGTTTCCCCCGACCTTCACCGAGCAGTTCGATCGCGCGCTCGCCAACGTGATGGCGGTGCTGCTCGAGGCCGGCGGCAAGCCCGAGCACCTCGCGCAGATGACCGTCTACGTGACGAACAAGCACGAGTACATCGACGCGCTCGCCGACGTCGGCGCGGCGTGGCGCAAGCACGTCGGCCGACACTACCCGGCGATGGCGCTCGTGCAGGTGGCGGCGCTGCTCGACGACCGCGCGAAGGTCGAGATTCAGGCGCAGGCGGTGCTGCCGTGAAGACGCCCACGTCGTTTCGCTTCGAGCAGAAGGGTGCGGTCGGCGTCATCACGCTCTCGCGCCCCGAGCTGATGAACGCGCTGACGTTCGAGGTCTATCGCGAGCTGACCGACCTGTTCTTCGAGCTGGGTCGCGAGCCCGCGGTGAAGTCGGTGGTCATCACCGGCGAGGGCCGCGGCTTCTGTTCGGGCGGCGACGTGAACTCGATCATCGGCGAGCTGTTCAGCCGTGACCTGCCGGGCCTCGTCGAGTTCACGCGCATGACCTGTGAGCTGATCGGCAACATGCGGGCGCTGAAGAAGCCCATCATCGCGGCGCTGAACGACACGGCCGCGGGCGCGGGCGCCGTCATCGCGCTCGCGTCGGATCTGCGCATCGCCTCCGAGAAGGCGAAGATCGCGTTTCTGTTCGTGAAGGTCGGCCTCGCCGGCGCCGACATGGGCGCCGCGCACCTGCTGCCCCGGCTCGTCGGCCTCTCGCGGGCGACCGAGCTGCTCTACTTCGGCGACGCCATCGACGCGGCCACCGCCGAGCGCTACGGCCTGTACAACAAGGTCGTGCCGCCCGAGCGGGTGCTCGAAGAGGCGATGGCGTGGGCGACGCGGCTCGCCGAAGGCCCGACGTTCGCGATCGGCATGACGAAAGAGCTGCTCGACGAAGAGGCGACGCAAGACCTGCGCGCCGCCCTCGCGAACGAGGCCCGCGCCCAGGCCGCGTGCATGCTGACGAAAGACTTTCGCGAGGCCTACGACGCCTTCGTGGCGAAGCGGCCGGCGAAGTTCACGGGGCGCTGATGAGCGCCCTCACCGCCCAGCACCTCGAGCTCGCCGCACGCGCGCGCGAGAAGTACGTGTCGATGGAGCCGACGGGCGAGCCGCTGAGCGACCCGCTGCTCGCCGCGCAGGTCGCCGCGCTCGGCGACTACGGGTACCTCGTGCCCGCCGCCTACGGGGGCGTGCACGAGCGCGTCGACGTGCGCAGCATCTGCGTGCTGCGCGAAGAGCTCGCGTACCGCAGCGCCGCCGCCGACTCGCTGTTCGCCGTGCAGGGCCTGGGCTCACACCCCCTGGTGCTCGCGGGGTCAGAGACGCAGCGGCGCGAGCTGCTCACGCGGGTCGCCGAGGGCAGCGCGCTGTTCGCGTTCGCGCTCACCGAGCCCGAGGCGGGCAGCGACGTCGCCGCGCTCTCGACGCGCGCGAGGCGTGAAGGCGACGGCTACACGCTCGACGGCAAGAAGCGCTTCATCTCGAACGCCGGGGTCGCCACGCACTACACCGTGTTCGCGCGCACCGGCGAGGGCACGCGCGGCATCTCTGCGTTCGTGGTGCCGTCGAACACGCCCGGCCTCGCCGTCTCGCCGATGCAGCTGATGGGCGAGCACCCGATCGGCGAGGTGGCGCTCGACAACTGCCACGTGCGGCTCGACGCGCGCGTCGGCGACGAGGGCGCCGGCATGAAGCTCGCGCTCGGCACGCTCGACGTCTTTCGCAGCACGGTCGGCGCCGCGGCGGTCGGCATGGCGCGCCGCGCGCTCGACGAGGCGATCACCTACGCGAAGTCACGCAAGCAGTTTGGTGCCCCGCTCGCCGACCTGCAGGCGGTGCAGGCCCTGCTCGCCGACTGCGCCGTCGAGCTCGAGGCCTCGCGCCTGCTCGTGCACGAGGCCGCGGCGAAAAAAGACGGCGGCGCCGAGCGCATCACCTACGAGGCCGCCGTGGCGAAGCTGTTCGCGACCGAGGCGGCGCAGCGCATCATCGATCGCGCGCTGCAGGTTCACGGCGGCAACGGCGTGGTGAAGGGCGCGGTGGTCGAGCGGCTGTACCGCGACGTTCGCGCCCTGCGCATCTACGAGGGCGCGAGCGAGGTGCAGCGGCTCGTCATCGCCCGCCACCTGCTGCAGCGCTGACGAGCACGAGCGGCACGTCTGGGGCGTCGGCTTCGACGGCACCGTATTGCGGCGATACGGGCCCCAAAGCCGCGCTACAACCTGGGGCGTGGAGGCCTTCGAGCCCTACCTCTCGTACGCCCTCGCGCTCTTCTCGGGGCTGCTCATCGGCCTCGAGCGCGAGCACTCGCGCGTTCAGGAAGGGGTCGCGGGAAAGCAGCCGGCCCGCTTCATCGGAGGCGTGCGCACGTTTCCCATCTTCGCGCTGGCCGCCGCCGTCGCGGCGTCGCTCTCGAAGTCGCTCGGGCCGTGGCCGTTCATCATCGCCGCGACCGGCACGCTGGTGTTCGCCGTGCTCGGTCACCGCAAGTGGGTCGAAGAGAGCTCGGGTGGCCTCACCAGCGAAGGCGCGTTTCTGCTCACCTTCCTGCTCGGCGCGCTCGCCGGCACGACCGACGTCTGCGCGACGACGCGACACAAGGTCTTCATCGTCGCCTCGCTCTCGGTCATCGCGACGCTGCTGCTGTCGGCGAAGCCGGTGCTGCACGAGCTCTCGAAGAAGATCAGCCGCGACGACGTCATCGCGACCATCAAGTTCCTGCTCGTCGCGGTCGTCGTGCTGCCGCTCTTGCCGAACGAAGAGCACGGCCCGTATGGCGTGCTGAACCCGTGGAAGATCGGCCTCAACGTCACCCTCATCGCCGGCGTCAGCTTCGTCGGCTATGCGGCCACACGCGTGATGGGGCCGGGCCGCGGCCTGCTCATCACCGGCATCGTCGGCGGCCTCGCCTCGTCGACCGCCGTCACCCTCTCGGGCTCGCAGCTCACGAAAGACAACCCGAACCTCGCGACCGCCGCCGCGCTGTCGATCACCGCCGCCTCGACGGTGAAGACGGTGCGCGTGCTGCTGCTCGTGGCCGCCACGAGCCCCGCGCTGCTCAAGACGATGGTGGGGCCGTTCTTGGCGATGGCGGTCGCGGGCGCGCTCGGCGCCGGCTTCCTCTACTGGCGCACGCGCACCGACCAGAAGAGAGACGGGCAGGAGCCCAAGCTCTCGAACCCGTTCGAGCTCTCGGAGTCGCTCAAGTTCGGCGCCGCCGTCGTCGTCGTCATGCTCATCTCGCGGTGGGCGCAAGATCAGTTCGGCTCGGTCGCGCTCTACCTCACCAGCCTGCTCGCCGGTCTCGCCGACGTCGACGCCATCACGCTCAGCGTCGCCGGCATGGCTCAGAAGAACGAGATCGCGGCGACCATCGCCGTCACCGCCATCTTCGTCGCTGTGCTCGCGAACACGCTCACGAAGCAGGGCATGACGATGGTGATCGGCACCCGCGCGCTGGCCGTGCGCGTCGGGGTGACGTCTGCGCTCATGCTCGCCGCAGGCGGCGTCGCGATCGCGATGCAGGCGCTCACGCGTTCGTGACCTCTTGCCAGTTGCCCTTGCGCGCGTACGCCTTCTCGAGCTGCTCATCGAGCGCCGCGATCAGCTTCTTGTTCCCGTCTTGTGAGTACCCCTTCAGCGCCTCCGAGCACGCCGGCACCCTCGACAAGAACTCCTTCAGCACCGCCGCATCGAGCGCCTTCGCGTACATGCCGTAGCCGAGCTTCTCGAGGTACAGCGCGTTCAGCACCTGCTCGAACTGGCCTTCGACCGGCAGCGACAGCATCGGCTTGTGCAGGTACACGGCCTCGCTCATCAGCGTGTAGCCGCCGCCCGCCACCACCGCGCGCGCGGTGCGCAGGTCATCGATGAAGCCCTTCTCGCTGAACGGCCGAAACGTCAGGTTGCCTTCGACCTGGTCGGCGTTCAGCTCGCGCCGCATGCCGTACACCCGGCACGGCAGCCCGCTCGCCTTGAGGCCGTCGAGCAGCGCCTGGTTCGTCGTCGACGTCTGGTACACGAGCAGGTGCTCGCCGGGCTCGCTCTTCGCCTCGAGAATGTCGGGCCGCAAGATCGACGGCGCCAGCGTCGTGCGGTCTTTGCGCAGCGGCGGGTAGAAAAACGTCGTCACCAGATAGTGAAACGCCCCCGGCAGCTTCGACTTCACGATCGAGCGCGTCAGCTCGAACGCCTCTTCGTGGCCCGCGAGCAGCGACGCGTCGTGCTTGCACCGGTTGATCACCTGCATGTTGTCGACGCTGATGACCGGCAGAAAGTGGTTCTTCGCGAACAGGTAGCTGAACGTCTCGAAGTCGCTCACCACCACGTCGGGCTCGAACTCGTCGACGATCTCGAAGTACTTGCGCACGTTCTGCGGCCACCCGGTGACGGCGCCCTTCAGGTTCTGCAGCACCGTCTGCCACTTCTTCACCGAGTTGCCCTCGTACTTGATGGTGAAGCCCCAGATGTTGTGCACGTTCTCGAAGTGCTTCTCGAGATAGTCGCGCGCGCGGCCCGACACCACGATGTGCACGTCGTGGTGCTTCGTCAGGTGCTCGAGAATCACCCGCGACCGCGTGGCGTGCCCCATGCCTTCACCCACCACTCCGTAGAGGATTTTCATCGCGCACTCAGTCTACAAGCGGGGCTGACCATGAAGCGCGTGATCATCGGCAGCTTCGGCGCGGGCCTCTTGCTGTCGGGCCTCTACCTGGGCACCCAGTCGATCTCGAACATGCGCGTGACCTGTGAAGACGTCGGCCAGGCCGAGTGCGCGTTCAACGCCGCCACCGCCCACGAGCTCGGCCGCACCCAGGCCCTCGGCGCCACCGGCTGCGCCCTCGTCGGCGCCGGTACGCTGCTCTTCCTCCGCTCCCAGACCTCCACGAAGAAAGAGGCCGCCTGACGTGACCCTCGACCCGTTCGCACTGCCCGAGCAGCTGAACCTCGCCGAAGAGTTTCTCTACCGCCGCGCGCGCGAGAGGCCTGAACGCCCCGCCATCTATTTCGAAGACCAGGTCATCACGTACGGCCAGCTCGCCGACCAGACCGACCGCGCCACCGCCGTCTTCAAGGCGCACGGCCTCGAGCAGGAACAGCGCGTGCTGCTCATGGTGCCCGACGTGCCGCAGTTCGCGAGCGCGTGGCTCGGCGTCGTGAAGGCCGGCGGCGTCGTCAGCGCCGTCAACCCCGACGTGAAGCCCGAAGAGGCCCGCTACTACCTGAACTACACGCGCGCGAAGATTCTCGTCGCCGACGAGCAGGCGGCCGCGACGGTCGAGGCCATCCGCTCCGAGGTGCCGCACCTGAAGCACGTGCTCGTCGTCGGCCGCTCGTACGACGACGCGCTGACGAAGGCGAAGCCCGACCCGACGTTCGCGCCGACGCACCGCGACGACCCCGCCGTGTGGCTCTACACCTCGGGCTCGACCGGCTTGCCCAAGGGCGCCACGCACAAGCACCGCGACTTCGTGTTCAACGCGCTCACCTACGCGCTGCCGGTCGTCGGGTACGGGGCCACCGACAAGACGTTCAGCGTGCCGCGCCTCGCGTTCGGCTACGCGCTCGGCTCGAACCTGCTCTTCCCGCTCATCGCCGGTGGCAGCTGCGTGCTGTTCAAAGAGAAGGGCAGCCCCGAGAAGCTGCTCGAGGTGCTCGCGAAGCACCGGCCCACGCTGCTCGTCACGGTGCCCACGTCGCTCAACCAGGTCGTGAGCCACGACGCGGCGAGCAGGGCCGACTGGTCGAGCGTGCGCGTCGCCATCAGCGCGGGCGAGGCGCTGCCCGCCGAGCTGTACCAGCGGTGGAAGAAGACGACGAAGGTCGAGGTGCTCGACGGCATCGGCTCGGCCGAGATGTTCCACATCTTCATCACCAACCGCGTCGGCGACGTGAAGCTCGGCTCCCTCGGCAAGCTCGTCGAGGGCTACCGCGCGAAGGTGTGCGACGACGCCGGCAACGAGGTGGCGCGCGGCGACGTCGGCACGCTGTGGGTGAGCGGCGACTCGATGGCGCTCGAGTACTGGCAGAACCGCGACAAGTCGCGGCAGACGTTTCGCGGCGAGTGGTGCGTGAGCGCCGACAAGTTTCAGCAAGACGACGAGGGCTACTTCTATTTCTGCGGCCGGGGCGACGACATGCTGAAGGTCGGCGGCAAGTGGCTCTCACCCGTCGAGGTCGAGAACGCGCTCTTGCAGCACCCGGCGGTGCGCGAGGCCGCGGTCGTGGGGTTCAAAGACAAAGACGGGCTCGACAAGCCGCGCGCGTTCGTGGCGCTGAACGCGGGCAAGACGGCCGACGACGCGCTGGCCGAAGCGCTGAAGGCCCACGTGCGCGACACGCTCGCCCCGTTCAAGGCGCCGCGCGACGTCGTGTTCATCGACGCGCTGCCGAGAAGTGACCGCGGCAAGGTGCTCAAGACGGAGCTGCGCAAGTGAACAATAAAGGGGACAGGCTACATTTCTGCGCAACTCGGCACGCCGCTTGCGCCGTTGCGCAAAAAAGTAGCCTGTCCCCTTTATTGCGCAGGTGGCTGCCATGACCCACGTCGCTGCGACCCTCACCTGGCCTCGCGTCCAGTCGCTCGCCGAGAGTGGCGCCGTCGCCCTGCTCCCCGTCGGCTCGACCGAGGCGCACGGCCCTCACCTGCCGCTCAACGTCGACGTCGTCATCGCCGAAGAGGTCTGCCGCCGCGTCGCCACCCGCCTCGCCGCCCGCCACCTCGACACCGTCATCTTCCCCGCCGTGCCCTACGGCCTCACCGACTTCGCCGCTTCGTTCGCCGGCACCGTGAGCCTGAGCGCCGACACGACCCGCGGCCTGCTCTCGGGCGTGCTCGAAGGCATCGCCGCGCACGGCTTCAAACGCATCGCCGTCATCAACCACCACCTCGAGCCCGCCCACTTCGCCGTCGTGCACGAGGCCGCGAAGCTCGCGCGCGAGAAGACGAGGGCCGTCATCGTCGTGCCCGACCATCGCAAGAAGCCGCACGGCCCGCGCCTCGGCGACGAGTTCACGAAGGGTGGCAGCCACGCCGGCTTCTACGAGACCTCGCTGATGCTCGCGGCCGCGCCCCAGCTCGTCGACGACTCGGCGCGACGCGTGCTGCCCGAGCTCGCCGTCGATCTGCCCGCCAAGATCAAGGCCGGCGCCCGAAACTTCCACGAATGTGGCGGCACCTCGGCCTACTTCGGCGCCCCCGCCGCCGCGACCGCCGACGACGGCCACCGCCTCCTCGACATTCTCGCCGAGATCTCGGAAGCCGCCCTGATGGAGGCCTCGACGTGACCCGCATCCTGCTCCTCGCGCTGCTCTTCACCTCGGCCCCGCTCGTGGCCGCCCAGCCCTCGAAGCGCGCGAAGCCGACGAAGCCCGCGAAGCCCAAGCCCCCGCCGCCCCCCGAAGCCGAGCCCGAAGACCTGCCCGACGACGACCCCGCGCTCGACCCCGACGCCCTCGATGCGCCGCCGCCGCCACACGTGCCGCGCGGCATGAACGACTCCAACTCCGACGACGAAGAGCCCTTCAAGTCGCGCAGCGACAAACAACAGCTCGAAGACCTCGGCCTGAAAGAAGAAGACCTCCAGGCGCTGGGCGGCATGATGTTGTGCGGCTGCTTCTGCTTCGTCGCCGGCCTCATCGGCCTCGTCGTCTTTCTGGTGCGCCGCAGCAACAAGCCCGCAGCCCAGCCCGGCCAGCCCCAGCAGGCCTGGCAACCGCCGGCCGCGGCCGCGGCACCTCCGGCCCCCACCGTTCACTTTCACCTCTCGGTGCTCGCGGTCGGCATGCACGCGACCGCTCGGCAGCTCGTGTCGCAGAGCCTGCTCATCGCCGGCGCGCAGGCCGACCCGACCGACGCGCCCGAGCGCGCGAAGCTGGTGCGCGAGCTCGCGAAGGCGGTGCGAGGCCTCGACAGCGAGTGGGTGCAGTTCGGCTACGGCGAGCGCACCGATCTCGCCGACGACGCCGCGGCCCAGTCGAGCTACCAGAAGGCCGTCGAAGACTTCGGCCGCCGCAGCGCCGAGCCCTCGACGTCGGGTGAGGCAGCCTACGTGGTCATGACGCTCGTGCTCTGCACGCGCCGGCAGCTGCGCGGCGTCTCGGCCCTCGACGACCGCGCCCAGATTCGCACCCTGCTCGACGAGCGCTCGACGCTGGGCGACGGCGACCTGATGGGCGCCTACATCGCCTGGTCTCAGCCGCTCGGCGGCCACGAGGTGCTGGCCCGTTTCCCCGAGATGCACGCGGTGCGCTGACATGCCGGGCTTCTTCTCGAAAGAAGCCCTCGTCGCGCGGCCCGGCACGTCGCGGTGGTGGGTCGCGCCCGCCGCGCTCGCGATTCACCTCTCGATCGGCCAGGCCTACGCGTTCAGCGTGTTCAACCTGCCGCTGCAGAACGCCGGCGGGTGGAAGCTGAGCGAGCTCGGGTGGGTCTTCACCTGCGCCATCGCCTCGCTCGGGCTCTCGGCCGCCCTGTTCGGCCAGTGGCTCGAGCGCGTCGGCCCGCGCGTCTCGGGCCTCACCGCCGCCGCCTGCTTCTCGAGCGGCCTCTTCATCGCCGCGCTCGGCGCTTCGCTGAAGCTCTTGCCGCTGCTCATCGTCGGCTACGGCCTCATCGGCGGCATCGGCCTCGGCCTCGGCTACATCACGCCCGTCTCGACCCTCATCAAGTGGTTCCCCGATCGCCGCGGCATGGCCACCGGCATCGCCATCATGGGCTTCGGCGGAGGCGCCATCATCGCCGCCCCCCTCTCTCGCCTCTTGATGAAGCACCTCTCGCTGCCCGCCACCTTCGCGGCGCTCGGCGTCATCTACCTCGTGCTCATGACGGCCGGCGCGCTCGGCTTCCGAACGCCGCCGCCCGGCTTCGCTCCGAAGGGCACCCCGCCCGCGCCCGCCGAACCGCAAGGCTTCACGCCGGCCGAGGCCGTGCGCACGCGCCCCTTCTGGCTGCTGTGGGTCGTGCTGTGCGTGAACGTCACGGCGGGCATCGGCGTGCTCGGGCAGGCGTCGGCGATGATTCAAGAGGTGTTCAAGGGCGCGGTCGACCCCGACGGCGCCGCCACCTTCGTCTCGGCGCTGAGCGCCTCGAACATGGTGGGCCGCTTCGTGTGGGCGTCGCTCAGCGACCGGCTCGGCCGCAAGGTGACGTACGGCATCTTCTTCTCGCTGGGGCCCGTGCTGTACTTCGCGGTGCCGCTCTGCGGCGCGGCGGGCAGCACCGCGGCGTTCGTCGCGTGCTTCTGCGTCATCTTGACCATGTACGGCGGCGGCTTCGCGACGATACCGGCCTACCTGTCGGACCTGTTCGGCACGCGCTTCGTCAGCGCGATTCACGGCCGGCTGCTCACGGCGTGGTCGGTGGCGGGCGTGCTGGGGCCCGTGATCGTGAACTACGTGCGCGAGTACCAGATCGCGAGCGGGGTGCCGAAGGCCGACGCCTACGACGTGACCATGAGACTGATGGCCGGGCTGCTGGTGGTCGGGTTCATCGCAAACGTCATGGTGCGAAAGCCTTCACGAGACTTTTCACGCCCCGATGGCATGATGCCGGCATGAGTCGCCTGCGCCTCTCCCTCATGGCCCTGGTCGCGCTTGCTGCGTGCGACCCGGGCACGCTCGAAAACCCCGACCGGTTCCGCGCCTGCATGATCGACGTCGAGGTCGACATCTTCCTCCCCAAGTGTGGCTCGGCGGGGTGCCATGCCGCCAACAGCGCCCAGATCGATCTCGTCAGCCCCGGCATCGGCATGCGCATCGCGACGACCAACAGCCCGACCTGCCAGAGCAAGCCCATGCGCTCGTACCTGGCCGAGAAGCTGACCGACTCGCCGTCGTGCGGCGCCCCGATGCCGCTCGGTGAGGCCCTGCCGAACGCCGAGCTGAAGTGTGTTCGCGACTACCTGCTCGCCCTCTCTGCCGACGGAGGCACCTGATGCGCTCGCTGCTCCTCGTCGTGCTCCTCGCGCCGGCGCTTGGCCTCGCCGCGAAGCCGAAGGTCGTGCTCGACGCCCCGAAGCAGATCGGCCCCGCCATCGAGAAGGCGCTGAAGGCGAAGTACGCCATCAGCAAGGCGTCGCTCTCGTCAGAGCCGACGGGCGGCGACGTGAAGGCCGCGTGCCGCGCCGCCGGTGGCGCCATCGCCGTCGTCACCGCGCGCCAGGGCGGCGGCGACCTCTTCACCGTCATGGTGTTGAACGGCGCCGACGGCGCCCCGCTCGCCACCTTCCGCGTGAAGGGCGGCAAGAAGCCGGTGAAGGCCCTGCCGAAGCCGAACGTGAAGGCCCTGATGGAGGGCCTGGGCGACGCGAAGGCGCCGGGCAAAGAGAAGAAAGAAGAAGACCCCAAGCCGCCGCCCGAAGAGGCGAAGCCGCCCCCGGAAGAGAAAAAAGACCCGCCGCCCGAAGAGAAGCCCGCGGTGGCCGAGAAGAAGACCGAGCGCGCGAAGCCGACCGAGCCGCCGCCTCCGCCCAAAGAAGAGGTGCGGCGCGACGAAGACGAGCGGCCCGCCGCAAAACAAGACAAGCCGATGGCGCTGCGCCTGGGAGTCGGTCTGCGCCTGTTCAACCGGCGCTTCGGCTACCGCGACGATCTCTTCGACGCCCTCTCGACGTACTACCTGCCGCTGGGCCCCGCGATCGGCGCCGACCTCGAGCTCTACCCGGCCGCGTTTCTCACCAGCGGCTTCGCGGCGAACTTCGGCCTGTACGGCGCGTTCGACTACGCGGTGGGCATCGCGTCGCGCGCCGAAGACGGCACGCGCTACGGCACGACGGCCATCAACCTGAAGACGGGCCTCATCATTCGCATTCCCATCAGCATTCTCACGATTCAGCCGTCGTTCGGGTTCTCACGGCAGGTCTATTCGATCTCGTCGTCGACCGGCGTGAAGCCCAACATTCCCAGCGTCGGTTACAACGCGCTGCGGCCTGCGCTCGACCTGCGCGTGAAGATCATCGGCCCGGTGAGCTTCACCATCGGCGCCGCCTACCTCGCCGTGCTGCAGACGGGCGAGATCGGCGCGTTCTTCCCGCAGTCGAAGGCGGCCGGCCTCGATGCCAACGCCGGCTTCGCCGTGGGCCTGTTCGACCGCCTCGAGCTGCGCGCCCGCTTCGAGTACCTGCGCTACTGGTTCACCCTGAACCCCGAGCCCGGTGACATGAACGTCGCCGGCGGCGCGCTCGATCACTTCGTCGGCGGCAGCGTCAACATCGCGTTCACGCTGTAGAAGGCACGATCCGCCTCCGCTGGCGCTCAGCGAAGGCCGAGGGCGCGGAGTCGAAGCGGTGACGCGCCTCCTACCGCATCGCGACAGCCTGCAGCGCCGCCGACCTCGCGAGCGAGATCGACTTCAGCGCCTCTTCACGCTCGCCGCGCACCTTCACGAGCTCTTCCTCGGCCGCGAGCAGCTTCTGGCCGAGCTCCTCGGCCACCTTCGTCGCCCCACCCTTACCGGCCGCCGCCAGGTTGTCGCGCAGGCGCGCGGTGTCGGCCTCGATCTGCGCGATGCGCCCCTCGAGCTTTCGCACCCGTTCGGCCGCCGCCTCGGCGCGCGCCACCTCGGTGCGAATCGACACCAGCGTCGTTCGAACGCCCGCGTCGACCTTCTGCGCCAGCAGCGCGTCGAGCCGCTGCGTGCTCAGGTGCTCCATCGCGATGCGCTCGACGACGGCGCCCTCTTCGACGACGTCGATTGCCCGCTTCGCCTTCGGCTCGAGCGTCAGCCGCGCATACCGCGGCTGCCCCGGCGATCTCACGTCTTCTTCCGCCCCGGCCACGACCCGGTACCCGTTCGTCTTGAGCCCGAAGAGCAGCGTGCGCTTCTTCTCTGACCGCGACGTCAGGTCGAGGTGGTGCGTCAGCCGGTCGACCCGGTGC
>JAEUJP010000654.1 GCA_016793725.1 Myxococcaceae bacterium
GGCGGCAGCAACGGCCGCGACAACGTCATCAGCGCGAACGATCAGACGCACAACCTCATCGTGATCGGCTCCTTCCGCATTCCCCTGTTCTGTTCGCGCGAGGTCGCCTGCGGCGGGTGGGAGGTCGGCGCCCGCTTCCGCCTCGTCAGCGGCAACCCCATCTCGCCGCTGCAGCACCAGTACGATCAGTACCGCTTCGACGCGAACGCGTTTTCGGCGATGCGCGGCGCGTTCGGCACGGCGCGGCGCGCGGCGTTTCACCAGCTCGACTTCCGCATCGACAAGAGCTTCGTGTTCGACCGGTGGACGCTCGGCGTCTACCTCGACATTCAGAACATCTACAACGCGCGCAACATCGAGGGCACGATCGTCGACTACCGCAGCCGGCAGGAATACGACATTCCCGGCATCCCCTTCCTCCCGATTCTGGGCATCAAGGCCTCGCTATGAAGCGCCTGATTCTCATCGTCGCCGTCGCCGCGTGCACCGGGCCGCAAGACGACCCGAGCCAGGTGTTCGACCTGCGCGTCATCGGAGCGAGCTTCTCGCCGCCCGAGGTGATGGCTCCGTCGTGTCAGGGGCTCATCGGCGGCATCGCCGACGGCGGGTCGGGCGGGGCGCTCGCGGCGTTCATCGCGTTTGCAGTGCCGATCGAGCTCAAGTGGCTGGTGCTCGACCCGAACGGCGGCGGGCGCGACATCACCTACGAGCTGCGGGCGTGCGCGAACCCCGGTGACCTCGAGTGCGACGACGAAGGCGACTGGCTGCCGCTCACGCAGGGCACGATGAAGCCGGGTGAGCTCTCGTACACCGTACCGCTCGCCACGACGTTCTTGTCGGGCAGCCTGTTCGACGGCGGCCAGCCGCTCCTGCTCGAGGTCATCAACCAAGACCAGTTTCGCGGCTTCGGCGGCATTCGCGTGCCGGTGGTGCTGCACGTGAAGGCGGGCGACGAAGAGGTCTTCGCGCAGAAGCTCATGGTCTACAACTGCCGCTTCTTCGAAGATCAGCTCGTGAACGTGCAGCCGGTGATACCCGGCGTCACCGTGAACGGGCGCGAGTGGCCCGAGAGCCTCGACGGCGGCCCGACCATCAACCTCTCGCTGAGCGGCGAGCGCGAGTTCGAGATGGCCCCCATCGACTTCGCGCCGCTCGAAGAAGAGTACGTCGTGCCGAGCTTCATGCTCGAGCCCGTGCGCCTCAAAGAGAGCTGGAAGTTCTCGTGGCACGCCTCGCTCGGCCGCTTCTCGTCGCCGACGACGGGCGGCACCGACTTCACCGGCCGAGTCGGTGAGCCCGAGAGCTCGTGGCTGCCGCGCATCGACGGCGGCACGGCCGGGCTGTTCGTCACCGACGTCGACTTCTGGTTCGTCGTGCGTGACGGCCGCGGCGGAGCGTCGTGGATTACGCGCAAGGCCCACTTCGCGCCATGATGCCCCGGCGCTGATGGCTGCCGAGACCCTCTGCCCGAGCTGTGGCTTCGGCCCGATTCCCGAAGGCAAAGACACGTGCCCGGCGTGCAGCACGCAGTTCGCGGCGAACCCGCTGTTTCGGCGCGCGGCGAAGGCGGGCGGGCAGGGCGTTCGAAAAGACCAGGCCGACCTCGAGGCGACGCGCACGACGCTCGGCGGCATCACCGGGGCCGTCGAGGCGAACCCGGTGCCGACGGCCGCCGTGCTCGCCGGGGCGACGCTCACCTGGGTGATTCGCTGCGTCGGCATGCTGAGCGATCGCCCGGAGCCCATCTGGCCGCTCGGCGTCGCCGCGATTCAGATGGGCGTGGCGATGCTGCTGATGGTGTCGGCGGGGCCGGCGAAGACGCTCGCACAGGTGATGGCGGTCGTGCAGATCGGGTGTGCGTATCTGGCGGGCGGCTCGCCGGTGGCGCAGGTGGGCTACGGCGGCGTCGGAGTCGCCCTGCTCGTCATGACCGTCGCCGAGCCCGGTGACGTTCGCCGCTGGGTCGGCACCGGCGCCGCGGTGGCGATGCTCTTCTTCGGCGTGTTCGGTGTCGCGAGCGCCTGACGTGGTGTTGTGACCGGTTGACTGCGATATCGCATTGGCGCGAAGGTGCCGCCCGCATGCGCAACGTCTGGGTCGCGCTCATCGTCACGGTCACCGGTGCTTGTGGCTCACCGAACGTCGTGCCGATCGGCGACGACGAGGTGCCGGCCGTGCCCGAGGCGACGGCGCGGGCGGTCGAGCTGCCGTTCACGACGCGCGGGGTGGTGCCCGAACGTTCGGGGCCGCCGTACCCGGTGGTGATGGCGCACGGCTTCTTCGGGTTCGAGGCCTTCGCGGGCGTGAACCAGATCTCGTATTTCTACGGGGTGAAAGACGCGCTCGCGGCGCGCGGTGAGAAGAACGTGTTCACGCCGGCGGTCGACCCGTTCAACGACTCGGCGGCGCGCGGCGCTGCGCTGACGAAGCACGTCGAAGAGGTCATCAGGCAGACGGGCAAGGCGAAGGTGATTCTGTTCGGGCACTCGCAGGGCGGGCTCGACGCGCGGGTGGTGGCGCACGATCACCCCGAGCTGGTGGCGGCGGTGGTGACGTTCGCGACGCCGCACCGGGGCTCGCCGCTCGGCGACCTGGCCCAGCGCGCGGTCACCGACCTGCAGGCGCGCGCGGCCATCGACGCGCTGGTGCGCCTCGTCGGAGGCCCCCTGTGGAGCGAAGCGCAGAAAGAGACGTCGTTGTTCGCCGCGCTCGGCCAGTTCGCGGTCGCGGGCATCGGGCCGTTCAACGTGAAGTACACCGACGCTCCGGGCGTGCCGTATTTCTCGTTCACGGGCCGCAGCGGCATGCGGCGCGGGGCCGACGAATGCAACGTGCCGGGCAGGCCGGCCTTCATCACGCGGTGGGACGATGAGCTCGACCCGACGAACGTGGGGCTCGGCGCGACCGAGCTCTACCTCGAGCAGAACATCTTCGACCCCGAGCCGAACGATGGCCTCGTGACGGTCTCGAGCGCGAAGTGGGGCACGTTCTTGGGCTGCGTGCCGGCCGACCACCTCGACGAGATCGGGCAGCTCTTCGGGGCGCGGCCGGGCCTGTTCAACGATTGGGGCTACGTCGACTTCTACGCCGCCGTGATCTCGATGTTGCGGGCGAAGGGCCTCTAGGGCCGTCGCGTTACGCCCACTCGACCCGGTTGCGGCCCGCGCGCTTCGCCGCGTAGAGCGCCTCGTCGGCGCGCTTCATGAGATCTTCACGCGTGTCTGAAGGCCGGTACAGGGTGCCGCCGATCGTCGAGGTGATGCGAATGCCCTGCTCGTTGCCGGGGTGGGGCAGCTGGGCGATGGCGGCGCGCAGCGACTCGGCGCGCAGCGAGGCGGTGGTCTGGTTGACGTCGGCGAGCAGCACCAGAAACTCGTCGCCGCCGACGCGGCAGGGCAGGTCGCTCTTGCGCACGCGCTCGCGCAGAATTCTGCCGACGCCCTGCAGCACGAAGTCGCCCGCGGCGTGGCCGAGCGTGTCGTTCAGCGGCTTGAAGTGATCGAGGTCGAGGGCGATCAGGGCGAGGCCGCTACCGATGGCCTTCGCGCGCGCCATGAAGTTGGGCAGCTCGGCGTCGAGCCCGCGGCGGTTGTACAGCCCGCTCAGCGCGTCGGTGCGGGCGGTCTCTTCTTCCTCGGTCAAGCGGTTGCGGGTGAACTCGAGCTTCTGAATCGTCTGCTGCAGCTCGGCGTTGCGGCGCTTCAGGTCGGCGATCAGCGCGCGCTCGTTGTCGACGAGAAACGCGCACGCCCGCTGCAGCAGCGTGAAGATGACATGCGGGTGCGACGCCAGCAGCGTGCGCACGCTGCCCGGGTCGAGCACCTGCACGCGCGAGCTCGCGGTCGCGATGATGGTGGTGCTGCGGCGCTGGCCGGGGTTGATGAACGAGAGCTCGCCGAAGTAGCTGCCGGGCGCGTAGGCGCGCACCTTCGAGCCGCCGTCGAACCGCGCCTCGGCCGCGCCCTCGATGAGGAAGTACATCGAGTCGCCCAGCTCGCCCTCGATGATGATCGCCTCGCCGGCGCTGCACGTGCGCTCGCGGCCGGCGGCGAAGATGGCGCGCACCTCGTCTTCGGTGAACAGGTTCAGGGGCGAGTCGGAGGGGAAGTCGGCCTTCATCGGCGCGCGATGGTAGCCTTTCAGCCCATCGCCGCGAACACGTGCCTGCGCGACCGCTGCAGCGACACGAGAATCACCGCGAACACCGCGCAGCCCATGATGCCCGCCTGGCGCAGCCCGATGACGTCGGCGGCGGCCCCGGTACAGATGAGGCCCAGTGCGAACGTCGCGTCGAGGGTCACGTGGTACAGGCCGGCCACGCGGGCGAGCGCACCGACCGGAGCGCGGCCGGCGCACACGCGCGCCGTGCCGGTCACCAGCGAGAGGTACACGCCGCCGAGGGGGAACATCACGATCAGCGCAGCAGGCAGGGCAGGGGCGAGCCAGAACGCCATCGTGAGCGCCGTGAGCGCCCCACACGTGACCTTCAGCCACTGCCCGGCGCCCACCCGGTCGAGCAGCGACGCCGAGACCAGGGCGGCCACGACGGCGCCGGCGCCCTGAACGGCGACCAGCAGCGACGCTGCGGCGGGGCCGTCTTTCAGCACCTGCAGGGCGAACACGGGGATCAGGCCGATGAACGGCGCCACGAAGAAGCCGGCCAGCGCCGTGATCGCGAGCGCGCTCATGATGCCGGGGTCGGCGCGTGCCGCCTTCATGCCCTCGGCGACCGAGCGCGCGAGCGACTCGCCGCCCTCGTGCTTCGCGTGCGCGGGGAACTTCATCGCCCACACCGCCCCCAGCACGCCGACGAACAGAACCGCGTTGAGCCAGAACGCCGGCCCCGTGCCGCCGAGCGCGATGACGGGCGCCGCGATGAGGGGGCCGACGACGCGCGCGAGGTTCCACTGGCCCGAGTTCAAGAACATGGCGCTGGTGAGATCGGCTCTCGGCACCAGGTCGGCGATCAGCCGGTTGAAGCCGGCCGCCTGCATCACCGAGGCACAACCCGTCAGCACCATGAGCAGCGACATCAGCCACACGTCGAGCCGCCCGCTCGTGGCGAGCGTCGCCAGTGTGCCGCCGACGAGCAGCTGCGCGATCGTCACCCACACCAGCCACCTTCGCATCGACGTGCGGTCCGACATCGCTCCGCCCACCGGGCCCAGAATCGACGGCAGGAAGATGAGCGCCGTCACCGCGCCCGTCGCCGATGCCTTGCCGGTCGTCTCGGTCACCCAGACACCGACCGCGACCCGCCCGACCCACACTCCGATGTTCGAGACGAAGGCGCCCAGGCACAGCAGGAGGAAGTCGCGATGCCGAAATGCGCGCAGGGGCGACAGAGACTGCCGGCCCTGTGCGGGCGTGACAGGCAGCATGGGCGCGATCGCCACGATCTCGGGCTGACGGTGTGTTCTTTCTGCCGCGGGGGGTGACTGCTCGAGCACGGTTGAAGCCTCAGGTCATGAACGAGGCCTGCCTCGCACGCAAATCACGTTCCAGCCCTGACGCACGGCTGCGTCACGAACGTGACGAGCCCCATCAACCGAGAGACCCGCGCGCCTCTTCCCCCAAAGCGGCCATGCAGGTGTCAGGGGGCGGGAGCCGCTGCAGGGTCAGATCTCAGTACGCCGTCACGCGCACGGTGGTCTTCAGCTCTTTGCCCGTCGCCGGGTCTTTCGCCGACATCGTCAAGATGC
>JAEUJP010000695.1 GCA_016793725.1 Myxococcaceae bacterium
GGTGGCGCGACGGCGGGCGGCGGCGCGACGGCGGGCGGCGGTGCGACGGCGGGCGGCGGCGCGACGGCGGGCGGCGGCATGGCGACGGCGGGCGGCGGAGTGGGAATTCCGAACGGGGTGATCGGTCAGTACTTCTCGTCGCGTGCGGTGCTCACGGTGCCGGCGGTGTCGCGCACCGAGGCGACGATCGACTTCAACTGGGGCGCGGCGGCGCCGATCGCGGGGGTGTCGGCCGACAACTTCAGCGTGCTGTGGAAGGCGCAGGTTCAGCCGCAGTTCACCGAGACGTACACGTTCTATGTGAGCAGCGAAGACGGCTGCCAGCTGTGGGTCAACGGCCGCTCGCTGGTCGACGACTGGGTGGTTCGGTCGGTCGCCGAGCGCAGCGGCACCATCGCGCTGCAGGCGGGGCAGCTCTATGACCTGCGCCTCGAGTACTTCAACTCGACGGGCAACGCGTCGGCGCGGCTGTCGTGGTCGAGCCCCAGTCAGCCGAAGCAGGTGGTGCCGGCGTCGCGGCTGTTCTTGCCGATCATCACCCCGGGCGCGCTGTGGGGCGACTACTGGGACATCATCGACGCGCAGAACCCGCTGTTCATCGGTCACCGCGATGACGGCCCGATCAACTTCTTGTGGTCGTCAGCGCCCGGCCCGAACGTTCCGCGCAACAGCGGCGGGTTCTTCACCTTCTTGACCGACTATTCGGCAAGGTGGATGGGTACGGTGCTCCCGCCGGTGACGGGCACGTACACGTTCTACACGCAGAGCGACGACGGGGTTCAGCTGTTCGTGAACGGCGTGCAGCTCATCAACAACTGGACAGACCATTCTTCGACCGAGAACAGCGGCACCATCGCGCTGACCGCGGGGCAGCGCGTGAACATTCGGCTCGACTACTACCAGGGCAGCGCCGACGCCGAAATTCGACTGTCGTGGTCGGCGCCGGGCGTGGCGAAGCAGATCGTGCCGGGCAGCGCGTTCGACCCTTGAGCTGAGGCGACCTGACTCGCGCCGCTGGCGCGGGAACGGGAGCGCAGCGACCAGGAGCCTCAGCCGCGCTTGCCGGGGTGGTGCGTCGCCATCCACGCTTCGAGGTCGGCGCGCAGCACGCGGTAGCGATCGAGAAAGTCTCTGTTCCGGTCTTTGATGACGGTCAGGTACTTCTGGCCCTTCTGCTGCCGGCGGCGGTGCTCGATGACCTTGTCGATGCGCTCGCGCACGAGCTTGATGTCGTCGAACGGCTTCTCGATGTACGCCGAGGCGCCGAGCTCGAGCGCGCGCATCGCGGCCTCTTTCGACGAGTAGCCGGTGATCATGACCACGTCGGTCTCGGGCGCGAGCTGCTTGATCTGCTGCATCACCTCGAGCCCGCCCATGCCGGGCAGGTTCTTGTCGGTGATGACGACGTGAAAGCCCTTTTCCCAGATGGCCTTGATGGCGCTCTCGCCGTCCATCACCGACGTGCAGTCGTGCTTCGACAAGATGCGCTTCAAGATGTCGTGCACCACCGGCTCGTCGTCGATGATGAGCAGCTGCGTCGGGCCGTCTTCGGGCGCCTCTTTCGGGCGGCTCGCCGCCTCGAGCTTCTCTTCGAGCTCGATGGCGCGCTTCTCGGCGGCCACGATGGTCTTCAAGAAGTCTTCGTTCAGCCGGTGCAGGCGCAAGAGCAGGTCGCGCTCGCGCATCACCATGCGGTGGCGGCCGACCCACTCTTGAATCTCGAGCACGATCTCTTGTTTCGACTGGGTGCGGAACTCGAGCACCCCCGAGGCGCCGCCCCACAGCGAGAGCACGACCTGGCGCTCGATGCCCGAGTCGGTGGCGAGCAGCACCTGAATGTCGGGGCGCGTGACGGTGAGCTCTTCGACGATCTTGGGCGCGTCGGGCTGGTCGCCCGTCACGATGGCGACGGCGACGTCTTGCCCGTGCACGGCGCCGATGGCGGTCTTCACGTCTGCGTAGTGCGCGAGCAGGGTCTGTTGCTGCTGAAGCAGCTCGCCCAGCTGTTGCGGTGGGGCGCGGGGCCCCACCCAGAGTACGCGTTCCATCGGTGCGGCCCTTCTACTCCGATGGGGCCGACGCGTGGAGTTCTCCGCGACCCCCGGTGTCACGACCGCGCCAGCACCGCGCTCAGCTCGGCATCGAGCCCGATCGGCCTGACCAGCCCTGCCGCGTGCAGCACCTCGCTCACCTCGCCGCAGCTGCGCGGCCGTCGCTCGACCTCTGGTACCAGCAGCTTCGCCACCAGCGCATCGAGCTCGGCCGGTACGTCGCCACGCGCCGCCGACACGCGCGGCGCCGGGCAACCTTCGAACTGCTCCCCGCTTCGCGGGGCCCCGAATGTCGCTCCGCTTCGTTGCGCGATCGGCCGTGCTCCCGTGAGCAGCTCGAACAGCGTCACGCCCAGCGCATACAGGTCGGCTCGCGCATCGACGCGCGCCGTGATGTCGAGCCGCTCGGGCGCGAAGTACGCCGGCTTTCCCCGCGCCCACGCGTCGTCGCACGGCTCGCCCGCCCACCGCGCCACCCCGAAGTCGCACAGCTTCACCACGCCCGTCGACGTCACCAGCAGGTTCTCGGGGCTCACGTCGAGGTGCAGCACGCCTTGCCGGTGCACGTAGCCCAGCCCTTCACACGCCTGCGCCACGATGCTGCACGCCAGCTCGACCGGCAGCAGCAGCCCGGCGTCGAGCTCACGCGCGAGCAGCCGCCGGCACGACGGGCCGTCGACGTGCTCCATCACCAGCACCGCGTCGCCGTCGATGCGCTCGAGCCCGTGTGTCAGCACCACGTTCGGGTGGCTCATGCGCGCCGCGAGGCACGCCTCGTTCAGGAACAGCTGCTTCAGCTCCAGGCTCGAGCGCAGCGACCTCTTCACCCGCTTCAGCGCCACCTGCTTCTCGAACCCGCCCGGCCCCTTCGCGCTCGCGAGCCACACCTCGGCCATGCCGCCCAGCCCCAGCCGCCGCTGCAGCGTGTAGCGGCCCAGTCGAATGGCGGGCGGCTTGCAGGGCTCAGGCTCATGCGTTTCATCGAGCTCATCGCAGAAGGTCGCCGCACCTGGCCGAACCTCGACGTCGCCGACGCCGCCGTCGCTCGTGTGCTCTCGCGCAGCGGAGCTCCCGAGCGCCCCGGCCCTCACCCCGATGACCGCTACCTCGCCGCCGCGTGCCTCGTCGGTTCTCGCCGCGCCACCGCTGCGCTCGTCGAAGGCCCGCTCGCTCGCGCGCTCGCCCGCGTGCGGCCCGACCTGCGCAGCGACGTCGGCCAGTCGGTCAGTGAGCGGCTCCTGCTCGGCGCCGAGCCCGCCCTGCTGCAGTACGAGGGCACCGCGTCGCTCGAGCGCTGGCTCTCGCGTGTCGTCGAGAACGCCGCGACCGACGTGGTGCGCGCGACGCGCGACCTCGAGCCCCTGAGCGCCTCGCTGTGCGCGGTGCTCAGCTCGCCAGAAGGCCGCCTCGTCGACGATGCGAGCCGCGCGCCCGTGCAGCAGATCGTGCGTGACGTGCTCACCTCGCTCGCGCCCGACGACCGCCGCCTGCTCGCGCTGTTTCACCACCAGCGCCTGCCGCACGCGAAGATCGGCGCCGAGCTCGGCATGCCGCGCTCGACCGTCGCCTTTCGGCTCGCGAAGCTGCACCAGCGCCTCGCGAAGCTGATTCGAGACCGCGCGAAGCACGAGCTGCGTCTCGTCACCGCCGAGGTCGACGACGCCCTCGAGCTCTTGCACTGCGAGTGGAGCCGACCCCTGCCGCTGCGTTGACGTCTTCATGCGGCACGTCGGTTCATCGTCTGTGCCAGCACGCCCCGCTCGGTGAGGCCCTGCGCTTCGCGCGCACGCTGCACGAGTTGTGCAACCCAACCGCGACCGCAGGTGGGTTGGAAGTCTGACCGCCCGGCCCGTCTGGGAGTCCATTCCAGGAGGAGTCGCCCACGTGAGAGCTTTCACCTTCGTCGCTGCCGTTTCGTTCTTCGCTGCATGCAACACGCCCGAGCCCGAGTCGACCGTTCGAGGCGAGGGCCCCCTCGCGCAGGCCATTCGGAGCGCAGCTGCCGAGACGGGCGCGCCCGCCGAGCTGCTCGCCGCGCGCGGCTGGCAGGCGACCCGGCTGTCGCTCGCGCGCGACGGCGAAGGTCACGCCCACGAGTCGCACGGGCTCATGGGCATGTCGGCCGCCTCGTTCGCGCGCGCCGCATCACTCGCCGGCGTCACGACCGAGGCGCTCGAAGCAGACCCCGCGCTCGAGGCCCTCGGCTACGCGCGGCTGCTCGTCGAGCTTCGTGCGGGTGACGGCCTCTCAGCGTGGGCCGACGCTGCCGTCACCGCCGCCGGAGTGCTGAAGGGCCCCGCGTTCGACGCCGAGCGCGACGAGCTGTTGCTCGTGCTCTCGGGCGGCCTGCACGTCGAGACCGAAGACGGCGAGCGCCTCGTCGTGAGGCCCGTCGAGCTCGGCTTCGACGTCGTCGACTCCGCCGCGCAGTCGCTCACCGCGCCCGCCCCCGGTCAGTACCCGCAGCTGGGCTGGTACGCCGCGCACCCGAACAACTACGTCGCCGGCCGGCCCGCGGCGCCGCGGTACATCGTCATTCACGACATCGAGGGCTCGTTCTGGTCGGCGGTCAGCTGGTTTCAGCAGGCAAACCCGTACCAGTCGTCGGCGCACTACATCGTGCGCTCGTCAGACGGCTACGTGGTGCAGATGGTCGGTGAGGCCAACACCGCGTGGCACGCGGGCAACGACGCGTACAGCCGCGCCTCCATCGGCATCGAGCACGAGGGCTACGCGAGCGCGCCGAGCACGTGGTTCACCGAGGCGATGTACCAGTCGTCGGCGCGGCTGGTCTGCGCCATCGCGAAGAAGCACGGCATCCCCGTCGATAACCAGCACATCATCGGGCACTTCCAGATACCGAACCCGTCGGTGCTGAGCGCGTCGGCCGCTCCGGGCACCGTCGCGCAGACCCAGGCGACGCCGTACAGCTACGGCGGCATCTCGAACCACTTCGACCCGGGCCGTGGCGGCAGCGGCTGGAAGTGGGACTACTACCTCTCGCTCGTGAAGACCTGCGTCGACGCTGCGAACGGCGTCACGCCCGGCACCGGCTCCATCGTCTGCCAGGGCGCCGTGTGCTGGTCGTCGGCCGCGTTCGAGCTGAATCAAGACGCGAAGCCCATCTACCTGCTCAAGCAGAACCTCGTGCTGCTCGGGCACCTGACGCCAAGCGCTGCGAAGGCGGCGCCAACGAGGTTCGACGCCGCGACGAAGACCGCGGTGCTCTCGTTTCAGGCCGCGTCGTCGCTCACGCCGACCGGCAGCTACGACGCCGCGACCGCCGGCGCGCTGAAGGCCGCCCTGCTCGCGCGCAGCTACTCGAACGTGCCGCCCGGCGACGTCTCGTACGGCCAGACCTCGGCCGGCGTGACCACCCTGCAGCGCGCGCTCACGAACCTCGGCCTCACGGTGCCGCAGACCGGCTACTTCGGCGACCTCACCCGCGCCGCGCTGCTCGACTTTCAGACCCGGCAGAAGGTGCCCGGAGGCGATGGCACGGTCTGCGGCTCGATGACGCGCATGGCCCTGTCGGCCGCGCTCACCCGCGGGCTCTGAAAACGGGAGCGCAGCGACCGGAAAGCGCAGCACGAATTGCGCAACGGTGTCGGAGCCCCGGTCGGCTCCGGCGCCGCAACCCCCCGACGCCCCGTCGGCACACCCCATGAACTGGAGCCAGACCA